>NZ_JBEXUG010000001.1:0-269091 GCF_040614315.1 Streptosporangium sp. NPDC006007
TGGGGTTGTATCTGAGCGGCGTTTGCCGGGTGGTCTTCGCCGATCAGGGCTTTTCGGGACGATTGGTGGCCTGGGCGCGCGAGGTGCTGGGCATCGTCGTGTTCATCGTCGCCAAGCCCGCCGGGCAGCGCGGCTTTCGGGTGCATCCCAGGCGGTGGGTGGTCGAGCGGGCCCTGGCCTGGCTGATGACGCATCGGCGACTGGCCCGCGACTACGAGCGTCAACCGGCAACGAGCGAGGCGATGATCCGGTGGGCGGCGATCAGCACCCTGCTGCGGCGAGTCACCCGAGGGTGCCCTGCTCAGCGACCCGGGCCACGGCCGCTCGAATGGGTCCGGTGAGGTTGGCGATCAGCTCTCAAACACCTTCTCAGCGATGGAGTCGCCATCCGGCGCGTACAGTGCCACCGCTGGGCTCTTCCTGCCCAAGGCATGCTCAGCGCCCCGGGCGAGATCGCGTTGCGTCCTCCCGTCATAGGAGGCGGTGACCATGAGGGTCGACAAGAAGAAGATCGTCATGACCGTCGACGCGGTGATCAGCGCCATGAATCGCAGCCTGCCGCCGTGCGCGTGCAGCCCTGCCCTCAGTCCGATTCGCAGGAGCTGCCACCACAGTGCGCGACTCGTCATGCTTCCGCTCCCGCCAGCCGGCCGGCGACCAGGTCGAGCCTGCGGTTGGCTCGGCGTGCCACGCTGCCGTCGTGTGTCACGACCACGAGTGCGCAGCCACGACGGCGAGGAAGATCGAAGAGGACGCTGGCCACTGAATCCCGGCTCTGTTGATCCAGTGCCCCGGTGGGTTCGTCTGCGAGGATCAGGGGCGGGTCGGTGATCAGAGCCCGGGCCACCGCTGTTCGCTGCCGCTCTCCGCCGGACAAATACGCGGTGGGCGTCTGACCGTGGGGGACACCAAGCTCGTCCAAGAGCACCTTGGCGGAGTCATACGCCGATCCACGATCCTGGCCTGCCAAAAGCGCCGCCAGCGCCACATTCTCCACCGGTGACAGTTCAGGAAGCAGCTCTCCAAATTGGAAAACCATGCCGACATGCTTGCGTCGGTGCATGGCCATCCGTCGTTTAGACAGCCGGGTCACGTCCTCGCCTGCGACGAGAACACATCCTCCGTCAGGTCTTGTCAGACCGAGAATACACGTCAAGAGCGTAGTCTTACCGGTACCGCTTGGCCCGCAGAGAGCGACCGATTCACCCTGATGAACATTGAGATTGAGTCCATTGAAGATCAGTGTGTTCGCGGCTGAATAGCGCAGCTCCTCGATGCGGAGAATGGGGGGACGAGAAGTGAGGTCTGTCACGGATTCCTTAGAATGGGGGCGTTGCCGGGCAGAGGTGACTTCGCCCTCGCCCGGCAACGTTGTCGCTAGTGGCTACCAGACCAAGCGCTGCAGTTGTCCGGCCACGCCGGGATGGTCTCGCATGCCCTCAGGTCAATAAGGGAGGAGCCGGTGTTGCTGTCTACGTAGGCACCGTCCGCCCCGTAGACCTCATACGACCTTTGCGTGGTGGGTGCGGCGCTTCTGTAGTACTGGTTGTACACGTGGCCGGGGTTGGTGGCCCAGCTGTTGTTCACCAGACGTACGATGTTACTGCCATGAGTGTAGGAATGCGCAACACCGTTGCTGGTGGAGGCGCTCATTGCGAAGGCGCCGGCAACAGGTGCAAGGGTGCTGGCTGCTAGTACGCCGCCTGCTAGTGTGGCAAGCGCCTTGACGGGCCGGTTGAACCTGATGGACACAGGTGTCCTCCTCTTGTATTGGTGGATGACGACGGGCGGGAGATATGTCGAATTTCCCCGTTCGCAGGTCCAATTTCGACGATTTCGGTCATCGAAATTCAAGTCTTGCTTTTATGTGGGGATCGCCTATGATCAGCGGGCCTGGAGCTCCTGCGGGATACGGTATTTGCTGGGGTAGGTGGAATATGCGGCGTGCTTTTCGTGAATATCCTGCCGGCCGATTAGTGCTGTGTTCGCCTTTGATTGGATAGTTCCGTCACCGTTTGGGGTCAGAGGAGGTGGCGGGCGAGGGGGGCGATGGGGTGGGGGGAGGAGAGCAGGTCGCGCAGGGTGTTCAGGTGGGTGTCGTCCCAGGCGCCGTGGCAGGCCAGGCCCGCCTCGTGGGCGGCCTGTTCCCAAGCAGGGTCGTCGCCCGCGCCCGCGGCGTGTTCGAGGCTCTGCAGCACGGTGGTCCCGTCGATCTCCATGACCAGCAGCGACAGCAGGTGCGGCCAGTGGATGGTCAGCGCCGCGAGCTTGGCGACCTCGGCGTCCGAGGCGGGCTCCGCTCCGGCGAGCACGCGCCGGTAGGTGAGGAAGGAGTAGAAGCGGAAGACGTTCACGTAGCGCTTGATCTGGCGGGGGTTGAAGAACGTCAGGGCCGGCAGCACGAACTCGATCGCCCGGTAGGCGTTCTCGTCGCTGTAGAGGCTGTCGAAGACCCGGTCGGCGGCCTCGCGCGTCGCCGAGGACAGCCCGCCGATCGTGTCCGGGCTTTCGACGCCCAGGGCCTCCTGTGCCAGCCTCGCCGCCTCGTCCAGGGTCACGGCCGTCGGCCGTAGCGCCCAGATGGCGTCCTCCAGGCGGCTCACCCGCGCCGGATCCGGCGGCTCCACCGACCGGGATCGGGGAACGGGGGAGTCCGTTCCGGGGGAGTGCGGTCCGGCGGCTTCCGAGGAGGGCCTCTGCCGGCCCGGCGCGCTCGCGGAGGTGGCCGGTTCGGCGGGGACGGCGGTCTCGGGCACGCCCAGCAGGGCCCGCACGAAGGCGGGCAGCCGGTCGGCGTCGTCGAGCAGCGGAACGCTCAGCGGCAGTTGCACGATCTTCTCCAGGAACCGCCAGCCCAGCCTGGACCGTCCGGCGTCCGGCAGCGTCTCCATCAGCTCCCGATAGGCGGCCTCCACGTGCGCGACGACCACCTCCGGCTCCATGGCCAGCACGAACACACAGTTCGGGAACTCACCCGCGAGGAACAGGTTGATCGCCTCGATGACCTGCGCCACCGTTCCCGGCGAGCACCGGTCCAGGTCGTCCACGAACACCACCAGCGGCCGGTCCTCGGTGGCCACCAGGTCGAGCACGTGCCGCATGTCGGTCTGCACCAGGTGCAGGAAACCGGTCCTGGACCGGTAGCCGGGACCGCCCACGACCTCGCCGGCGAACCTCTCGGCCGCGTCGCGCGCGAGCACGTCGGGCTGCTGGACCAGGCCGGAGAAGGCGCTGTTCGCCGACTCGCCGAAGAACCTCGCCAGGCGTACGGCGCCCATCCCGACCACGGCCACCGAGCCGGCCGAGCCGATCGCGGCGGCCGTGTTCCGCAGAAGGGCGTCGAGCGCGGGCAGCAGCGCGGTGGCGGCGAGCAGCGCCCCGGTGAGGACCAGCGTGGCCACCAGGCTGAGCACGAGGGGGGCGAGACGGGTCATCACCAGGTGATAGGCGCGCCGGCGCACCGCCTCCCGGTCGACCCTGGTGAGGTTGAGCTCCAGCCAGAACCGCTCCCGCTCGGCGCGGGGCAGCCGTTCGGTGACCTGGCTGATGATCTCGTGGGCGAGCCCGGCCCAGACCTGCTCGCCGTTCTGGTACATCCACGGGTTGAACCAGACGGTCGGCCGCCAGTCGGCCCGCGGTACCGGCAGGGGGCCGGGTACCGCCCGCCCCGCGCTCTCCGGGGGGCGCCGTCTGGCCCTGGCCAGCACCTCCCCGTTGGTCAGGGCTCTGTCCGGGTGGGAGCCGGGCAGATGGATCTCGGCGGGCTCCTCTCCCGCGGCTCCGGGGTCCAGCAGATCCTGGATCATCCGCATCAGGGAGGTCTTCCCGGCGCCCCACGGTCCCTTGACGCCGATGGTGAGCGGCGGGCGGGTCTCGGGGTGGCGGACGAACGCGGCGATGGCCTCGGCGTAGACCCGGTGCCCGAGCCGGTCCTCCGTGGTCCACCGGTCGGCGGTGAGCCGGGTCCTCGGCTGTACGGCCCGCAGCCCGGCCCGTCTGCGGCGCAGTACAGCGGAGGTCCGGGCGCTCTCGGCGGCCGACAGCCGCGAGTAGCCGAAGGCCCGCACGTCCGGGTGGACGAACGTGGCCGTCTCACCGAGCAGCCCCCACTCCCTGAGCTCGGAGGCGTCGCCGAAGACCTCGTCCACGGACTCGTCCTCGTCCAGGAGGGAGGCCCTGCGCAGCAGTTCCCTGGCCGGCTCGCTCAGGTGGAGCTCGTAGATCCGCCGGACGATCTCGGCGCCCGACACCGGTGGGGTGGGCCCGCCGAGCCGGGCCACGGCCTGGGCGAAGGCGGCGGGGGGTGCGGCGGACCGGTCTCCGGCCTGGGTCAGCGCGACGCCCTTGACGGCGCCGTAGGTGATCAGGATGGGGGTGCGGGCGGCTGAGGCGGTCGCGTAGTGGCGGAGCGCGTAGCCGTGCAGTTCGCCCACGGTGATCACTCCGTCGCCGTCGAGGTCGGCGGCTCGGGTCACCAGGCCCTCGGTGAGGACCTCGGTCAGGCTGCGCACCGGGCCGGGGAGCGTCTCGTCGAACCGCAGCGTCAGGGTGAGGGCCGCCGCGACCACCTGGGGATCTCCCGCCACGGCCAGCTGCCTGACCGGCTCCGCGGAGTCGTCGAGGGCGCTCCAGCCGAAGTCCACGATCAGCAGTACGGCCGCGGCCGGCGACCGGCCGACCTGCCGGCCGAACGCGCCGATCATCGACCCGAGCTGCCCGGAGGTCCAGCCGTCGTCGGAGGGCAGCCGGATCACCAGCAGGTCCCGCTCCTGCGCCGACCTGAGAAACTCCCAGATCCGTTCGCCGTCGGCCTCCGCGCCCCGGCTGTGCTCGGCGTCCACCGTGTAGCCCTCCGCGCGGAGCACGCTCGCCAGGCGCGCGTCCGGCCGTGAGCCGGCCGCCGGTGTTGGCGGCGCCGGTGCCGTGGCCGGTGCCGTGGCCGGTGTCACGGCCGGTGTCACGGCCGGTGTCAGGGTGGGTGTCGTAGCGGGCGGAGGCGTCGGCGCGGTCGCCCGGGTGATCGCCGGGACCGCCGGGGGCGCTGGAGCGGTCCGGGCCGTCTCGGCTGCCGGGGGCGTCTGGGCGGTGGGCGGCGCGGCGGGCGGGGACGCCGGGGCCGGGCCGGGGGAGGCGGCGGACGGGGGGCCGGACAGGGGGCCGGGCGGTGCGTCGAGGAAGATCAGAGCTCTGCGGGCACCCACCCGGGGGGCGGTCTCGAAGATCGGATTCGCGAACGCGAGTCCTTCGTTCAACGGTTCTCCCGGTCTGACGGCGATGTGATCCCACTCTGGACGCACCAGCGCCGGATAATGAGGATCTTGACGATAGGGCGACCTGTTTTGGGCAATTTTTGCCCTCCGGGTTCCGTAAAGTTTGGGCCCCGGAAGTCGCGTCGTTCACCTGAATTCAATGGATTTGTCGTGTACCGTCAACTCGCTTGTCATGCACTGTCAAGGCAGTGAGGAGACACAATGCTTCGTCGAACATTCGTGCGCGCGGGAGGTCTGGCCATCGGGACGGCCCTGGCCGGATCGCTCTGGCAGGACGCCGCCCGCGCCATCTCGCCGCAGGGGGACAGCCCCTATGGCCCGCTCGGCACACCCGACGCCAACGGGCTCGCCCTTCCGGACGGGTTTACCGGCAGGGTCGTCGCCCGCACCGGCAACCGGGTCGGTGGGATGCTCTGGCACCCCGCTCCGGACGGTGGTGCGTGCTTCCCCGACGGAGACGGTTGGATCTACGTGTCCAACTCGGAGATCCCGTTGCACGGTGGGGCGAGCGCGATCAAGTTCGGGTCCGACGGCACCATCCGCGGCGCCTATCGCATCCTCTCGGACACCACGCTCAACTGCGCCGGCGGACGTACTCCGTGGAACACCTGGTTGTCGTGCGAGGAGACCTCGCGCGGGCGGGTCTTCGAGTGCGATCCATACGGCGTGCGCACCGCGCTGCCCCGCCTGGCCATGGGCAGGTTCAAGCACGAGGCCGCCGCCTGCGACCCGGTCCGGCAGGTGGTCTACATGACCGAGGACGAGCGGGACGGCTGCTTCTACCGCTTCCGCCCCAACCGCTGGGGCAGCCTGACGTCAGGACGGCTGGAGGTGCTCTGTGTCGACTCCGACTCAGACACCGGACCGGTGATCTGGAAGCGGGTGTCCGACCCCGCAGCGGTGCGGGAGATGACCCGCTACCAGGTGGACGAGGCCGGTCACTTCCAGGGAGGAGAGGGCTGCTACTACGCCGACGGCGTCTGCTTCTTCACCACCAAGGTGGACAACCGGGTCTGGGGCTACGACGCCGAGCGCCAGCGTCTGGAGGTCGTCTATGACGCCGACGCCCCGCTGAAGGGCGTGGACAACCTCACCGGCACCCCCGGTGGAGATCTCTACGTCGCCGAGGACGGCGATAACATGGAGATCAACCTGATCACCCCCGACCGGACGGTCGCCCCGTTCCTCCGGCTCGACGGTCATCTCAAGTCGGAGATCACCGGTCCCGCCTTCTCACCGGACGGCAGCCGCCTGTACTTCTCCTCCCAGCGTGGTGTCCTCGGTGACCCCGCCGGGACCGACGGCTTCACCTACGAGGTCGCCGGGCCGTTCCGCCGCTGACCGGCCCGTTCCACCGACCGGCAGTCGGCGCCGGTCGGTCACAGGTCCGCCTTCACAGGTCCAGAGCCCAGACCTCCTCGACGACGCCGTCGGCGGCCTGTTCCTCGACGAGCTGGAAGCCCGCGGTGCGGTAGATCCTCCGGGCCCCGGTCAGCACGTCTCTGGTCCAGAGCATCATCCGCCGGTAGCCCGCGGCCCTGGCGAAGCGCAGGCACTCCTCGACGAGCCGCCGGCCGATCCCGGTCCCCCGGACGGACGGCTCCACCAGCAGCATCCGCAGCCGGGCCGTCTCGTCGTCCTTGCGCACGCAGAAGACGCACCCCACCCGTTCGCCGTCCATCTCGGCGATCCATCCGGCCTCGCGCAGCGGGTCGTGGGCGTCCCCGTAGTCGGCCACGATCCTGGCCACCAGCGCCTCGAAGTCCTGGCCCCAGCCGTACTCCCGGCTGTAGAGCACGCCGTGCCGGTACACCGTCCAGCCGAGATCCCCCGAACGCAGCGGGCGGATGACGTACGGCTCGGCCTTCCGGGCCCGGGTGAGGATCTCCCGGATCGTGGCCATGCTCGCCGCCAGCCGCCGCCGGTCCTCCTCGGTCGCCCCTCCCAGCAGGTCCCGCACCTGCGCCGCCGAGCGCTCGTCGAGGGTGGCGAACGTGTCCCTGCCCGCCCCGGTCAGCCGGATGATCTGCCGCCGCGCGTCGGCGGCCGACCGCTCCCGCACGAGCAGGCCGTCCCTCTCGAACCGCCCGAGCATCCGGCTGAGGTATCCGGAGTCCAGCTCCAGCAGCCGCCGCAGTTCCCCCGTCTCCATACGGTCCCGCAGGTGGAGCTCGAACAGCACCCTCACCTCCGTGAGGGAGAAGGGGCTGTCCAGAAGACCCTGCTGGAGCAGGCCGATGACCTCGGTGTAGAAGCGGTTGAACGCGCGGACCTCCGCGAGAAGGTTGTCCATACCTGACAGAATCAGCCGTTCCATTGACCTGGTCAATCAAAACGCCTAAGTACCATGCTCTCCGCACAGAACTGGTCTTGTCCGGCGAGGAAGCCGTCCGTGGGACACCCGTGTCCAGCCTGAGAGATGACTGCGCTAGGTTCGCAGACTGGTCGAGAACGGATGACGAGTCTTCGGGCGGCGCGGACCGCCCGATCCGGCGGCGGGAGCATGATGGCTGAGCTTGCGTACATCGGCGGGTACACCCCGGACACCGGGGGATCCGGGGTGGGAATCACCGTTGTGGAGCTGGGAAGCCTCGCGCGGCTCGGCGCCACCCCGGCCTCGGGCCCGTCGTTCCTCGCCGCCCACCCCCGGCTGCCGATCCTGTACGCCGTGGGAGAGGGCGAGCGGGGCACGGTCGGCGTCTTCGCCCGCGCCGGGCGCGGCGCGCCGGTCCCCCTGGCCCAGCGGCCGAGCGGCGGCTCGTTCCCCTGTCACCTGGCCGTCGACCCGTCCGGCACGCTGCTCGCGGTGGCCAACTACGGCGACGGCACGGTGACCGTGCACCGGATCGACGGATCCGGTCTCCTGACCTGCGAGGTACGGACCTTCCCCTACCGGGCGGGCGCCCACGCCCACCAGGCCGTCTTCGGCCCCGACGGCGTGCTGTACGTGGCCGACCTGGGCGCCGACGAGATCCGCCGCTACCTGGTCGAAGGTCAGGTGGCGCCGCACCCCGAGGGCCCGGTACGGCTGGCCCCGGGGATGGGCCCCCGGCACATGGCCCGCTCCGGGGACCACTGGTACGTGACCGGGGAGTCGGACGGCACGGTCCGCGTCTACGACGACGGCTGGCGCGAGGTCCGGGCCGTCGCCACCACCTCGGGCGCCGCCGCCCGCGGCAACCGTCCCTCGCACCTGGAGGTGTCCGACGGGCTCGTCTACGTCGCCAACCGGGGGCCCGACACGATCTCGGTGCTCTCCCCGCTCACCCTGGACCCGATCGCGGAGGTCGCCTGCGGCGGGGTCTGGCCCAGGCACTTCGCCGTCGCCGACGGCCGGATGTACGTGGCCAACCAGCGTTCCGGCGGCGTCGCCGTACTGGAGCTGAAGGACGGGATCCCCCGGCCGGGCGCGGAGGTGTTCGCGGTCGACACCCCCACCTGCGTGCTGCCGCTCTCCTGATCCCGCCCTGAGCCCATCCCGAGCCCGCAGCGGGGCCGTCGTGGGGCCGTCGTGCGGCCAAGAACCGGCCAAGTCGCAGGTGAGAGGCCTTGTGGGGGGTCATGCTGGTGACCATGTTCCGAGCGTCCACGCATCTGGCGATCACACTGATGGCGACCGCGGTGGTCGTCGGGTGCGCCGTCGTCGCCGACCGCGCACCCGGCCCGCCCGCGGCGATCCCCTCGCCCGCGGGCCTGCCCTCACCGGTACCCTCCTCCCTGGCCTCCCCGGCCTCTCCGGTGGAGAACCCCACCCCGGCGGGCATCGGGGCCGCGGGCGCGCCCGGCGCGGCCGCCGTCCCCGCCCCGACCGGCACCCCCGGCAACGCCACCGTGGCGGAGAACGCCAAGGAGGGCGATCCGCGCTGGCGGGTGACCAACCGCGGTGCCGAACACGAGATCGAGGGCTTCGCCGACCGGGTGAGCGTGCTGCCGGGTGAGCCGTTCCGGCTGTACGTCTCGACCACCGCCGACCACTACACCGCCCGGGCCTTCCGGATGGGCTGGTACGGCGGAGCCGGCGCCCGGATGGTCTGGGAGTCGGCCAGGACCCCCGGGGAGAGGCAGGAGCGGTCCAGGACGATCGCCGCGACCCGGGCGGTGACCGCCGGTCACTGGCGGCCGGGTTCGGAGGTGGACACCACCGGCTGGCCCGAGGGCTCCTACCTGATCCGGCTGGACGCCGCCACCGGAGGTCAGCGCTACGTCCCGCTCACGGTCAGGTCCGCCTCGACCCAGGGGCGCGTGGTCGTCGTCAACGCGGTCACCACCTGGCAGGCGTACAACCTCTGGGGCGGTCGCAGCCTTTACCTGGGCCCCGGCGGTTTCGAGGACAGGTCCCGCGCGGTCAGCTTCGACCGCCCCTACGACACCTCGGGCGCCCGGCTCTTCCTGGACCTGGAGCGCGACGCGATCGAGGTCGCCGAGCACAGCGGCGTCCCGCTGGCCTACATCACCAACCTGGAGCTCGAAAGCGATCCGCGTGTTCTCGACGGCGCCCGGGGCCTGGTCTCCCTGGGCCACGACGAGTACTGGTCGACCCGCATGCGCCGCACCGTGGAGGCCGCCCGCGACCACGGCACCAACGTCGCCTTCCTCGGTGCCAACGCCGTCTACTGGCGGATCCGGTTCGCCGCGACGCCGATGGGCCGCAACCGCATGATCGTCTGCCACAAGGACGCGGCGGAGGACCCGACCACCGACCGGTGGCGCGAGAGCGAGCCGGAGAGCTCGCTGACCGGCCCGATGTACAACTGTTTCCCCGCCGAGGCCGCCTATGTGGTCCACCGCGCCGACAGCTGGATCTTCGAGGGGACCGGGGTCAGACGCGGCACCACCTTCCCGGGCATGGCCGGGGTGGAGACCGACGAGGTCTTGCCGGGGGTGCCCCGCCCGATGGAGATCCTGTCGATCTCCCCGGTCGACTGCGGCGGCCGGGCCACGACCGCGCACAGCGCCTACTACACCGCGCCGAGCGGTGCCGGGGTGTTCAGCTCCGGCACGATGCGCTGGGTGTGCGCGATGCGCGGCTCCCGCTGCGGCCACGGCGTCACCGACCAGGCGGGACTCTTCGTCCGCAGGGCCACCACGAACATTCTGCGGGCCTTCGCCGCCGGTCCGGCCGCGCACGAGCACCCGGCTCGGGACAACCTCACGCCCCTGGGCCTGGCCGGCCCCCTCCGCGGGCGCGACGGCCACCGTGACCGCGACAGCCGCCCGGACAGCCGCCGCGACGGTCACCGCGACCGCGGCCGGGACGACGGCCGCGCCCCTGACGGCCGGCCCGACCGTGACGGCCGGCGGAGGCGCGGATCGCACTACACCCACGAGCGGGCCCGGTCCACCGCCTTCAGCCAGCGGGTGTACGCCGTGCCGTCCTGAACGCCGGGCTCGAAACGCCGCTCCAGGCTCCAGGTCTCGCGCAGCTCGTCCGTGGAGGACCAGACGCCGGTGCCGAGCCCGGCGAGGAACGCCGCTCCCAGCGCGGTGGTCTCCCGGACCGCGGGCCGCTCGACCGGCGTGCCGAGCTGGTCGGCCTGGAGCTGCATGAGCAGGTCGTTGCCGCTGGCGCCGCCGTCCGCCTTCAGCGTGGGCACCCGCAGGCCCGCCGCGCCGGTCATGACCTCCACCACGTCGCGCACCTCGAACGCGATCGCCTCCAGTGTGGCGCGGACCAGGTGGGCGCGGGTGGTGCCCCGGGTGATGCCGAGCACGGTGCCCCGGGCGCCGGGGTCCCAGTGTGGCGCGCCGAGACCGGTCAGCGCGGGCACGAACACCACGCCGCCGCTGTCGGGGACCGTGCGCGCCAGGGCCTCGGACTCCTGCGCGGTGTCGATCAGCCCCAGCCCGTCGCGGAGCCACTGCACGGCGGCGCCGGTGACGAAGATCGAGCCCTCCAGGGCGTAGGTGATCTCGCCGGACGGGGTCTGCCAGGCCACGGTGGTCAGCAGTCCTGCGTCGGACCTGACGGGCTCGGCCCCGGTGTTGATCAGGACGAAGGATCCCGTCCCGTAGGTGCACTTTACGTCGCCGGGGGAGAAGCAGGTCTGCCCGAACAGCGCGGCCTGCTGGTCGCCGGCCATGCCGCCGATCGGCAGGTCCAGGCCGAGGAAGGCGGCGGGGTCGGTCCGGCCGATCTCACCGTGGTTCGGCACGATCTCCGGCAGAGCGCCCACGGGCACCCCGAACAGCTCGCACAGCTCCGCCGACCACCCGCCGGCCCGGAGGTCGTACAGCAGTGTGCGGGAGGCGTTGGAGGCGTCGGTGACGTGCCGGGCGCCGCCGGTCAGCCGCGCCACCAGATAGGAGTCCACCGTGCCCACGACGGCGTTTCCCGAGGTCACGGCCGACCATGACCTGGGGTCGTGCTCACCCAGCCAGGTAAACTTGGTAGCGGTGAAATACGGGTCCAACCGCAGCCCGGTCAGCGCGGCCACCCCGGGCTCGTGCCCCGCCTCGCGCAGTCGCGCGCAGATCTCCGCCGTGCGGCGGTCCTGCCAGACGATCGCCGGGCGGGTCGCGGCGAGGGTGGCGGAGTCCCACAGGACGACGGTTTCGCGCTGGTTGGTGATCCCCACGCAGGACGGGACGGTGCTCGCCCGGTCCAGCGCGGTACGGCAGGCGGCCAGCGTGGCCTGCCAGATCTCCTCCGGAACATGTTCCACCCAGCCGGGTTCGGGAAAGTACTGGGCGAACTCCCGGTACCCCCGGGAGTCGACACGGCCGTCCTCGGTCACGACGAGCGCGGTGACCCCCGTCGTGCCGGCGTCGATGGCGAGAACGGACATAGGAGGCTCCTTCATTTTGGTCTAGACCACTGGCCTCTTCTGTGGGCAGAATGCGGTGCGTCGGCGGCCCAAACCCCCGCCGGCCGCGTTACCCCACTCAGTCTGGCCATCTTGTCTCGCAACCACCACTTTGCCGCGGAACCACTGTCGGAGGATGTCATGCGTGTTGGAGTGCTTACCGGGGGCGGCGACTGCCCCGGCCTGAACGCCGTTATCCGCGCCGTCGTGCGCAAGGGCGCCGGCGTCTACGGTTATGAGTTCGTCGGATTCCGCGACGGCTGGCGCGGGCCACTCGAAGGCGACACCATGCCGCTGGACATCCAGGCCGTGCGGGGCATTCTGCCGCGTGGCGGCACGATCCTCGGCTCGTCACGGACCAACCCGATGACGATCGAGGGCGGCGTTGAGAAGATCAAGGACAACCTGGCGGCGAACGGGGTCGACGCCCTGATCGCCATCGGCGGCGAGGACACGCTCGGCGTCGCCAAGCAGCTCTTCGACAAGGGCGTGCGGGTCGTCGGCGTGCCGAAGACGATCGACAACGACCTCAACGCCACCGACTACACCTTCGGCTTCGACACCGCGGTCAACATCGCCACCGAGGCCATCGACCGGCTCCACACCACCGCCGAGTCCCACCATCGCGCCCTGATCTGCGAGGTCATGGGCCGTCACGCGGGCTGGATCGCCCTGCACGCGGGCATGGCCGGCGGCGCCAACGTCATCCTCATCCCGGAGAAGCCCTTCGACATCGACCGGGTCTGCGCCTACGTGGAGTCCCGGTTCAAGACCCGCTACGCGCCGATCATCGTGGTGGCCGAGGGTGCCCACCCGATCGAGGGGCAGACCGCCCTGCAGGCGGGCGAGCTCGACTCCTTCGGCCACGTCCGGCTCGGCGGCATCGGGGAGACGCTCGCCAAGGAGATCGAGAAGCGGACCGGCAAGGAGGCCCGCACCACCGTACTCGGTCACATCCAGCGCGGCGGCACGCCCACGGCCTTCGACCGGGTGCTCGCCACCCGGTTCGGCCTGCACGCCATCGACGCCGTGCACGAGGGCCACTTCGGCGCCATGGTCGCGCTGCACGGCACCGACGTGGTCACGGTCGGCCTCGACGAGGCCACCAAAGAGCTGAAGACCGTGCCGGTCAGCCGATACGAGGAGGCCGAGGTCTTCTTCGGCTGACACCCGGGGCCTCCGGGCGTGAGGAGGGGAGTCGCCCCGGTCGGAGGCCACGGCGGATCCCTATCGCCTTGCAAACGTTCTGCAAGCGCCCGGCCCTAGCTTCGTGTCATGGGCGGCCGGCCGCCTGCAACCCCCTCCGTGTACGGCTTGCGTCTCGGCTGAGCGGCCCGCGATGACGCAAGCCGTACATCACCCCCTCGTCCTCCCGTCAATCGCCGGTGGAGTCGAACAGCGAGGGGCGCCTCGGCGTCTCGGCGGGGGCCGCCGGTGCGCCCGGCCACCCGTCGCGCAGGTGCTCCAGCTGGGCGATCAGTTCGGCGTCGTCGCGCATCTCCTGCTCCGAGGGCGACAGGATGACGGCCAGCAGCAGGCCGAGCGTGAGCAGGCTCACCACGGACAGCACGGGCAGCAGGAAGTCGACGCCGCGCGCGCCGGTGACCGGCACGGTGGAGACGCGGGGCTGCACCTCCAGCGCGAACATGCCGACGTAGTGCATGCCGGAGATCGCGACCGCCATGATCAGTGCCGCGCCGCCGGTGGCGGGCGCGCCGTTGACCCGCAGGGTGAACCAGAGCGCCACGGTGGAGGCGACGATCGCGATCACCACCGAGAGCGCGACCAGCGCCGGGTCGTAGGAGACGTGTGCCGACATGTTCATCGCGAACATGCCGAGGTAGTGCATCCCGGCCACACCGAGACCGGCGAGCACCCCGCCGAGCAGGAGCGCGCCGAACCCCGCGTTTCCCCGGGAGACCAGGAACAGGCCGGCGCCGACGACGATCATCGCCAGGACCGCCGAGCCGATCGTCAGGGGCACGTCGTAGCGGATCCGGCCGCCGCCCACGGCGAAGCCCATCATGGCGATGAAGTGCATGACCCAGACGCCGGTGCCTCCGATGGACAGGGCTCCGCCGATCAGCCAGCGCGCCCGGGCCGACCCCGTGGCCGTCCTGGCCTTGGCGGTGAGTAAAAGGCCGAGCATGCACCCGACGGCCGACATGAGATATGCCAGTACGGGGGTGAGCAGGCCGTATGAGAAGTGGTCTACATGGGACATGTTCTAGTTCTCCATCAGCGGGAAATCGGTGCATTATTACAGGTAAACACCGTCCAGCACGACGGCAGGGTCGGGGCCGTGACGGGAATAGAGGGTCCGTTCTGGCGGACCGTCGCGGTCTTCCGTGTCGCCTCCCTCGGATACGCGGCGGTTCTGCTCATCCGCGCCGGGGGATACGCCCACCCGGCGACCGGCCGGCTGGTCATCGCCTTCATGGCTCTCTGGACCGTGGCGACGGTCTTCGCCTACTCGGTCGAGGAGCTCCGCGGCCGGCCGCTGCTCGTCGCCGACATGCTCGTCACGCTGGGCTGCCTGCTCTCCACCCCGCTGGTGCTCCGCCTGGTCGCCAAGGGCCTGTCGTACGGACGGATCGCCGAGTGTCTCGTGCTCTCCCATCGGACCGTGCGCAACCACGTCCAGAACACGCTGAACAAGCCGCAGCTCCACAACCGCGTCGAGTGGGGCCGGCTACGCCATCGAGCGAGGACTTGACGAGTCGTAGGGCCGACTAAAGTTACAGGCGCGGGCATTGCCTTTACCCGATCGCGCGCGACACTTGGCGATAGCCCCACATTCCTCTCAGAGCTCCACCGGAGGTTGCACCATGACCATGTCCGCCTTGGGCGAGCCCTGCGTTCTGCTCAAACTGGGCGAGGTCGTCCTCAAGGGAAACAACCGCGAGATCTTCGAGCGCACCCTGCAGGCCAACATCAAGGCGGCACTCAAGGACCTCGACTTCAAGGTGGACGTACGGCAGCGGCACGGGGTCATCGCCCTCTTCCTCCCCGAGGGCTCCGGCGTCGAGCGTGCCGACGCGGTCGCCGAGCGCGTCGGCTACGTTCCCGGCCTGGTCTGGATCCACCGGGCCTGGCGGGTCGCCAAGGACCCCTCGGCGGTCACCAAGGCCGCGATCGAGCTGCTGGCCGATCGGGAGGACGTCAGACGCGGTGTCTCCTTCGCGGTCCGCTCCCGCCGCCGCGACAAGCGTTTCCCGCTCACCTCGATGGAGCTCGACCGCTCGGTCGGCGGGGAGCTCAACGACATCTACGGTCTGCCGGTCGACCTGAAGAACCCCGGCCTGGTGGTCTCCGTCGAGGTGGACCGCGACGAGGTGTTCGTCTTCACCGGAGGGCAGCCCGGCCAGGGCGGCCTTCCGGTCGGCACCAGCGGCCGCGGCCTGGTGCTGATGTCCGGCGGCATCGACTCCCCGGTGGCGGCCTACCGGATGATGCGCCGCGGCCTGCGGGTCGACTTCCTGCACTTCTCCGGCATCCCGTTCACCACGTCGGAGTCCATCTACAAGGCGTACGCGCTGGTCCGGGCGCTGGACAGGTTCCAGGGCAGGTCCCGCCTGTGGGTCGTCCCCTTCGGCAAGGCCCAGCAGTCCATCAAGGCCTCCGGTCAGGAGCGGCTCGCCGTCATCTCCCAGCGCCGCCTGATGCTCAAGACCGCCGAGGAGGTCGCCCGCCGGCTCAGGGCCAGAGCGCTGATCACCGGTGACTCCCTGGGCCAGGTCTCCTCCCAGACCCTGCAGAACATCACCGCCCAGGACGACGCGGTCGACCTGCCGATCCTGCGCCCGCTCATCGGCCTCGACAAGACCGAGATCATGGCAGAGGCCCGCCGCATCGGGACCCTGGAGATCTCCGAGCTCCCCGACGAGGACTGCTGCACCCTCCTGGCCCCCCGTCGGGCCGAGACCGCCGCGAAGATCGCCGACCTGAAGCAGATCGAGCGCCGCCTCGACGCCGAGGAGCTCGCCGTCCAGCTGGCCGGCTCCCTCCAGGAGTACAAACTCGACCGCTGACTCCTCGAAGATCGCACGCCCCCGATCGCCGGTGCGCCTGCCTGTGGCCCTCGGCTTCGCCTTACCCCAGGGTGTCGGGGCGTAGAACGTCAGCTCGGAGAATGCGAGCGATGTCTTGGACGTCGGCGTTGTGGCTTGTCTGTCTCCGGACTTCCTTCCTGATGGCGTCGATGACGACATCGGATAGGACGACCTGAGCCAGAGACTTGGCGGAGGTCGCCGCGCGAGCCTTCCACAGGTCATCGATCAGGCGGCGTTTGAAGGCTTCCTTGCTTAAGTAGAAGAGAGCATCCGTCTTCGCCGCCAACGTGGCCTCGCCGAGAAGGTCTACATCAAGAGCGAGGTCTATGACCACAGGCAACCCTCCGGTCATGTGATAGACCTGCCACACCTGGCCGTTGGTGAGGATCATCCACTCGACGCCCTCGTTCACGGCGTACATCTGCACCTGACGTAGGTGTCTCACATTGAGCTTCTGGCTGCAGCGCTTCACCTCGATGAAAGCGACGAGCTGTTTGTCGATGCGGATACCGTAATCCGCGAACTCTCCCTTTACCTGATACTCGGTCGTGAGTTCTTCGTATTTGTCGTATCCGAGTCCGTCGCAGAGGAAGTCGGTTACCAGAAGCCGAGTGTCTCCCTCGTTGGCGTCGCGCGCGACCAGATCGGCAAGAGGCTTGGAGTACCGCCGTATGGCGGCTCGGACACGATCCCGGGCATCCACCTCCCACTTCGGAGCAGTCCGGGGGGCGGATGGCTTCTTGGCCGGGGTGTCACGGCCCGGAGCGGCGAGGGGGACGGCCGTCTCATTGGCTTCTCCGGAGTTGACCATTGCGTTGACCGTCTGCTCAGTCATGACATCCACCCTGGAGCGCTAGTAGTGACAAGACAGGGTAAACGCCAGAGGTGCATTGAATACAGAGTGATCCGGTATCCAATAGGTCTCAGATTGCCGATGTGAAGCCCGCCTCCTTTAATGTGAATAAATTTCGTATCCTACCTCCTCTTGAATCAGGGCATATGCATAGAAATGGGAGAAGTGATTGAGGGCGGTGGCGGTCGGCGCAACGGTCTCACGCTTGGTTCGCGTGAACGGGGAGTGGACCCGGCCCGTATCTCGTGACCGTTTCGGCCCTGGAGACTCGCTCACCGGCCGGTGGTGCCGTCGATGCGCTCGCGGAGGAGATCGGCGTGGCTGTTGTGGCGGGCGTACTCCTGAACCATGACGGAGTAAACCTGGCAAAGGCTCATTTCGACCTTGCGCCGTGGGTCCATGATTGTCGTCACTTGATCTGTCGCGGTGGGTGCAGGCGTCCTGTTCCGTGCTTTTGTCAGTCGACTTTGAAGGGGTCGTGCTCGGTGAGGAATCTCTCCAGGCGGGCCTGGTCGACGCGGGTGGTGACGTCGGTGAGCTCCTGGCGGTCGCGGACGCACTTGGCCAGGGTGAAGGCCGAGGTGACGACGTACAGCACGCCGATGGCCGGGAAGGCCCGGACCCGGGTCTCGGCCGGGAGGTAGACGAGCCCGACGGCGACCGCCGAGACGGAGACGCCGAAGGGCGGGACCGGCTGGAGGCGGAAGGCGTTGGTGTGCCTCACCTGAATCGCTTTGGTCGTGGGGGAAACACTTGGTTACCTGTGAGTATGGTTGCCGGCGGGTACGGCCGACGGCTTGTGGCGCCGGCCGTACCCGCGAACACGGACGCCCATGACGGGGGTGGGGGCGGGTGTGGACGGAGGTCGGGTGGAGGGACGGATGAGGGGGACGGGGGTCAGGCGGAGGTGAGGGCGTCGCCGGTCGCGGTCTTGCCGAGCAGCGGCGGGAAGTCGCGCATCACCTCGGAGAGCTCGGCCAGGTCGCCGTCGACCAGGGCCTGGGGGCCGTCGCAGAGGGCCTGCTCGGGGTGGGGGTGGACGTCGATGATCACACCGTCGGCGCCGACCGCGATGGCGGCGCGGGTGAGCGGGAGGACCAGGGTCCGGTGACCGCCGGAGTGGGACGGGTCGACGATGACCGGCAGGTGGGACAGGCGCTGGGCGAGCGGGACCGCGGAGACGTCGAGGGTGTTGCGGGTCGCCGTCTCGAAGGTGCGGATGCCGCGTTCGCACAGCACGATGTCGAGGTTGCCGCGCTGGGCGATGTACTCGGCGGCCATCAGCCACTCCTCGATGGTGGCGTTCATGCCGCGCTTGAGCATGACCGGCTTGCCGATCCCGCCGACCGCCTGCAGCAGCGCGAAGTTCTGCGCGTTACGGGTGCCGATCTGCAACATGTCCGCGTAGGAGGCGACCAGTTCGACGTCGTGGGCGTCCACGACCTCGGTCACCACGGGCAGCCCGGTCTGCTCGCGCACGTCGGCGAGGATGCGCAGCCCCGCCTCGCCCAGCCCCTGGAAGGCGTAGGGAGAGGTGCGCGGCTTGTAGGCGCCGCCACGGAGCAGGGTGGCCCCGGCGGCCTTGGCCATCTCGGCGGCCTGCAGGGTCTGCCGCGGAGTCTCCACCGCGCACGGGCCGGCGATCAGGGTGACCGTGCCGGGGCCGATCGGCACGCCGCCGACCCGGACCGTGGACCGTTCGGGATGGTTGTCCCGGCTCACCAGTTTGTAGGGGGCCGTCACCCGCATCACGTCGGCCACCCCGCGCATCCCGCCCAGGTCGAGCGCGCTGAACTGGTCGACGTCGCCCACCAGGCCGATGATCGTACGGCTCACCCCCCGGCTGACGAACGCGTCGCCGCCCGCCGTGCCGATGACCTCGACGATCGCCTCGACGTCATCCTGTGTGGCGTCGGGGCCCATGACGATGACCATGTCTCTCCTCCGATTGTTCGACCAAGGGGTCCGTGAAAGCAGAAGGCCCCGGGTCCGTAATCCGGACCCGGGGCCTTCCGTTCGCCTGGCTGTCAGCGCAGCATCTGGCGGCGAACGGTCCGACCCACGGGTCCGTCGCCATACCAAAACCAGAACGCAGTACGCATCGCGGGCAATGGTAGCGCACGGCCGGGACGACCTCGGTGGTCCGGGGTCGCTACCAGGTGGCCGCCGCCGACGAGCCGGAGACGCGATGGCAGGATTGCCCCCTGTAGTCGGGAACCGGTGAACCGGCGAGGGGAGTGGTGGTGGAGCAGTCCGAACCTTCAGGGGAGGAGACCCGCCTGCCTCCCGGTCAGTACGTCCCCCGGGGACACCCGGTGATCCACTATGGGCGGGTGCCCGCCTTCCGACCGGCGACGTGGGAGTTCCAGGTCATGGGGGCGACCGCCTCGGGTGGGGCGCACCGGTTCGACTGGCAGCGGTTCTCCGAACTGCCGCGCACCACGGTCATCGCGGACTTCCACTGCGTCACGAAGTTCTCGATCATGGGAAACGAGTGGCGGGGGGTGTCCGCGGAGACCCTGATGAAGCTGGCTCCGCCCGCCCCGGAGGTGAGGCACGTGATGATCTGGGCCGAGTACGGCTACAGCGCCAACGTGCGGATGAGCGACTTCTCCGGCGCCCACACGCTGTTCGCCCTGGAGCTGGACGGCAGGCCCATCTCCCCGGAACGCGGTTTCCCCGTCCGGGTGGTCGTCCCGCACCTGTACGCCTGGAAGAGCGTCAAGTGGGTGCGCGCCGTGGAGTATCTCCTGGAGGACAGGCGCGGCTTCTGGGAGGAGCGCGGCTATCACAACGTCGCCGACCCCTGGCGGGAGCAGCGTTACTCCTATCAGGAGGAACCGGGTGAAGGGCCACCGTGATCGGTATTCTCCCCTGATTGACAGCCGGGGTTGACTACGGTTTTCCGCATGTCGACCAGTGTCTGGGCGCTGCTCTGCGCCGTCAGCACTCTCCTGGGATTCATCCTGCCCCGCCGGCGACAGGCCTCTCCACGCCATTCGGGGGAAGACGGCCTGCCGGACGAGACCACCTTCGCCACCCTCCACGTCGCCGCGCTGGCGGCTCCATCGCTGCGCGCCGGCCTGACGCGCGACTCCGCCCGCAAGGCGATCCGCCACCTGCGCACGCTCCTGGGCACCAGTGCGATCGCGGTCACGGACGCCGACGGGGTGCTCGCCTGGGACGGGGAGGCGGACTGCCACCGCGATCACGCGCCGGAGCACGCCCGCACCGTGCTCTCCTCGGGCCGGTCGCGGGTGGTGACCGGGGGCGCGCTCACCTGCGGCACTCCGGGGTGCGCGATCCGGGCCGCGGCCATCGTGCCGCTCACCGTGGACGGCCGGGTGGTCGGCGCACTGGCCGCCTACGACGCCGAGGTGGGCCCCGCGCTGGTCCGCACCGTCACCGAGGTGGCTCGCTGGGTCTCCTGCCAGCTGGAACTGGCCGAACTCGACTCCTCGCGGCAGCGGGCGATGGAGGCCGAGACGCGGGCGCTGCGCGCGCAGATCTCCCCGCACTTCATCTACAACTCGCTGACCACCATCGCCTCGTTCGTCCGCACCGATCCCGAGCGGGCCCGCGAGCTGCTGATGGACTTCGCCGACTTCACCCGGTACGCGTTCCGCCGCGAGCGGGACTTCACCACCCTGGCCGACGAGTTGCACTGCGTCGACCGCTACCTGTTGCTGGAACGGGCCAGGTTCGGTGAGCGGCTCCGCTTCACCGTCCGGGTGGCGCCCGAGGTGCTGTCGGTGCCGGTCCCGTTCCTCTGCCTGCAACCACTCGTGGAGAACGCCATCAAACACGGCATGGCCGCCACCGGTGGTTCCGGCGAGGTGCGGGTGCTGGCCTGGGACGCCGGTCGCGAGGCCCACGTCACCGTCGAGGACGACGGGCTGGGCATGGACCCCGAACGGGCCAGGCTGTTGCTCGACAGCTCGCGCCAGGAGCGCGGCGAGGGTGGCATCGGCCTGGCCAACGTGGACGTGCGGCTCCGGCACATCTACGGCAAGGACTACGGCCTGGTGGTGGAGACCGCGCTCGGGGCGGGCACCACGGTACGGCTGCGCTTACCCAAGTCTCCCCGCCGGAAATAGCTATTTGTAGTCAAAATATTACCTAAAGTTAGCGCGTCTCTTGCGGAGGGCGTGGTTTGCGGGCAGCGTGGGGCCATGTTGCGAGTCCTGACCGTTGACGACGAAGTCCCCGCGCTGGAGGAGCTGGCCTACCTCCTCCGCCGGGACTCCCGCATCGAGCACGTCTCGACCGCCTCCGGCGGCGTGGCCGCGCTCCAGGTCATGGTCCAGATGATCGGCGCGGGCGAGCGGCTCGACGGGGTCTTCCTCGACATCCGGATGCCCGGCCTGGACGGCCTCGACCTGGCCCGGCTCATCGCCGGCTTCCCCAACCCTCCCCGGCTGGTGTTCGTCACCGCCCACGAGGACTGCGCGGTCCGCGCCTTCGAGCTGGAGGCGGTCGACTACCTCCTCAAGCCCGTCCGGCCCGACCGGCTGGCGGAGGCCGTACGGCGTCTGGAGTGCGCGGCGGCGACGACCGGCGAGCCGGACCCCGACGACGTCATCCCGGTCGAGCTGGGCGGCCGTACCCGGTTCGTGGCCCAGCAGGCGGTCCGATTCGCCAAGGCCAAGGGCGACTACGTACGGCTGCACACCGTGGACGGCAACTACCTGGTGCGCATGTCCCTGGCCGCGCTGGAGCGCCGCTGGGCCGGGGCGGGCTTCATCCGCGTGCACCGCAGCACGCTGGTCTCGACCCGGCACGTGAGCGAGATGAACTTCGACGGCGGCCGGGTGACGCTGCGGGTGGGCGCGGAGACACTCCCGGTCAGCCGCCGCCACACCCGGCGGGTGCGCGAGCAACTCGTCCGCCAGACCCAGGACCGCCCCCCGCCACCCGGCTCGCCCCGGTAGCCTCCGGTCCGCCGGTCCGGGAGGGTGCTGGAGGCCCGCCGGTCCGGAAGCCGACCGCTCGTCGCCTGGGGCGGGCCGCTCATCGCGCCGTCGCCCCCCGTACGTCGACGACTACTGACCGTTAATCGCGCCGGTGGTGAAGGAGGGGTCGCCCCCCGGGGCGTCCCTCTAGTGTTCCCTTCATCGGAGAGCCAAACCCGCAGCATCGGGGAGTCGGAGCCGCGAGGCTCGGACAGGACCTGGAGCGCGGAACCCTCCGGGTGGCAGTGGACACGGTCACCCGCTGTCGGGCCCTGAACCGGGGGAGGGGCCCGGCGACCTCCGGTGGGACGGACCGCCCGCGTTAGCCCGCGGGCCGGACCGTGATCCGGCCACACGGGGGCGGCCGGATCACGAACGGCGGGCGTTCCGTCCCACCTTCGAGGCCGCCGACCTCAGCCGGTCGGCGGCTGGGCGCCGTCGCGGAGCTTCTTCAGCGTCTCGATGTCCTCGCGGTGTTTCTCGGCGCCGCCCGGAGTCTCGATGCAGAGCGGCACTCCGGCGGCCACCGGGTGGCCCATCAGGAGGGCGAAGGGCAGGGCTCCGATGTGGCCCGCGCCGATGTTCTCGTGCCGGTCCCTCCTGGAGCCGCACGCGTCCTTGGAGTCGTTGGCGTGGATCAGCCTGAGCCGCCCGGGGGCGAGCGCGTGCAGGGCGTCGAGGGTCTCGCGGACCCCCGCGGCGGTCGACAGGTCGTGACCGGCGGCGAAGGCGTGACAGGTGTCCAGGCAGACGCCCGCCTTCGGGTGCCACTCAAGGGCCGCCAGGTAGGGTTCGAGGTCCTGGACGGTCGCGCAGAGCATCGCGCCCTGGCCGGCCATCGGCTCCAGCAGCAGATCCGGGCCGTCCTCGGGGATCTCCTCCAGCAGGGGCAGCAGGCGCTCGCGCAGTTGGCGCATCGCGGCGTCGCGGGACTGGCTCACCGCCGACCCGGTGTGGACCACCACGCCCCGGGCCCCGATCGCGTGGGCGCGCAGCAGGCTGTGCCGTACGGTGACCACCGACCTCTCCAGCGTCTCCGGAGAGGGGGAGCCCATGTTGACGAGGTACGGCGCGTGCGTGAAGGACAGCATGCCCGAGTCGCGCAGCGCGGCGTCCTGGACGGGATCGCCCGCGGCGAGCGCCCAGCCCCGGGGGTTGGTGACGAACACCTGGATCATCTCGGCGCCGATGTCCGAGGCGCACCGCAGGCCGCCCCTGGCGAGTCCACCGGTCACGGAGACGTGTCCGCCGATGAGGGAAGGAGAAGTCATGGTGGTGCCAGTTTAGGTGTCGCCGTCAGCGTCCCTCCGGCCACCGCCACCACCACCGTTCCCGTCGTCACCACCGTTCCCGTCGCCGCGGCCACCGCCGTCAGTGGCGAGGGCTCCGCCGCCAAGCCCGGGAAACCGCCGGATCGCCCCGCCGGGTGCCGAGCAGTGTCAGAGCGCTCCGCCGAGCCCGGGAGGCCGTCCGGATCGTCCTGCTTTGGGAATGGATGCGGCAACCCGGGAGAGACCTCTGCCGTACTTGGGGTTCCCGGTGCTGGACCCGCTGTGGCAACGGTGTGTGTACTGCTCACATGTCCCAGACGAATTCCACCCCGGGGGGCCCGGCGACCATGGAGTTCCTACAGCCCGCCACGTGGGCGGAGGCCCTGGCGGCCAAGGCCGGGCTGCCCGAGGCGGTTCCCGTCCAGGGCGGCACCGACGTCATGGTCGAGCTCAACTTCGACGTCCGCCGCCCGCCCGCGCTGCTTGACCTGAGCCGGGTCGCCGAGCTCGCCCGGTGGACCCGTGAGGCGGACGGACGGCTACGGGTCGGAGCGGGCGTGCCGTACGCGCGGGTGATCACCGAGCTCGGGGACCTGCTGCCCGGCCTGGCGCAGGCCGCGCGGACGGTCGGCTCACCGCAGATCCGCAACCGGGGCACCGTGGGAGGCAACCTCGGCGCCGCCTCGCCCGCGGGGGACGCCCACCCGCCGCTGCTCGCCGGGAACGCCGTCGTCGAGGTCGAGTCCGCGGCCCGGGGTGTGCGGATGATCCCCGCGGCCGGGTTCTACCTCGGCGTCAAGCAGAGCGCACTGGAGGCCGACGAGCTGATCCGGGCGTTCTGGATGAGCCCGGCGAGCGGCCCGCAGTACTTCTCCAAGGTCGGCACCCGCAACGCCATGGTGATCGCCGTCTGCTCCTTCGCGCTCGCGCTCCACCCCGGTGAGCGGCGGGTCGGCACCGGCGTCGGCTCGGCCGCCCCGACCCCCCGCCGGGCCGTCGCGGCCGAGGAGTTCCTCGGCGCGGAGCTCGACTGGGACGCCGGGCTCACCCCCGCGCTGCTCACCCGCTTCGGTGAGCTGGCCGCGCGGGCCACCTCGCCGATCGACGACGTCCGAGGCACCGCCGCCTACCGCAGGCACGCCGTCGCCGTGATGGCACGGCGTACCCTGACCTGGGCCTGGCACGACCTGCGATCGGGGAACTTCGACAGGAGGGCCGACTGATGCGAGTCGGTTTCACCGTCAACGGCCGTGAGGAGACGGCCGACGACGTCTGGGAGGGCGAGAGCCTACTGTACGTCCTGCGCGAGCGGATGGGCCTGCCCGGCTCCAAGAACGCCTGCGAGCAGGGCGAGTGCGGCTCCTGCACGGTCTACCTCGACGGCCTCCCCGTCTGCGCCTGCCTGGTCGCGGCCGGTCAGGCGCGGGGGCGTGAGATCCGCACGGTCGAGGGGCTGGCCGAGGGGGGCCGGCTCGACCCGGTCCAGGAGGCCTTCATCGAGTGCGGGGCCGTGCAGTGCGGCTTCTGCACCCCGGGCCTCGTCGTACAGGCCCACGATCTCATCGCCCGGATCACGCTGCCCTCCGACGCCGAGATCCGCGAGGCGCTGGCGGGCAACCTGTGCCGGTGCACCGGCTACAGGGCGATCTTGGGCGGGAAGTTCACCAGCAGATGGACCTGGTTGCTCTCGCCGTTGAACTCGGCGAGCTCGGTCTCGAAGTCCGCGCACACGTCGCGCATGATCTGCTTCATGCGTTCCAGGTGGCTGCCCGTGAATACCCGATGCCGGAACTTGGTCACGAAAACCAAATGCGCATGCAGCACAAAAACGCAGTGTCTACCAGTCCTGATATCTTCATAATCTGCCATAAACCAATGATAAGATCATGGGGTGCGGCTTCGTTACAACTTCCGCCTCCACCCGACGCCGGGTCAGCGTCAAGCGCTGGCCAGGGCGTTCGGGTGCGCGCGGACGGTGTTCAACGACGGGCTGCGCGCACGGACCGACGCCCGCGAGCAGGGCTTGCCGTACGTCTCGGACGGGGAGCTGTCCAAGCGGGTCATCACCGAGGCGAAGAAGTCCCCGGAGCGCGCCTGGCTGGGCGAGGTCTCGGCGGTGGTGCTTCAGCAGGCGCTCGCCGACCTGAACACCGCCTACCGCAACTTCTTCGCCTCGATCTCCGGGAGGCGAAAGGGGCGTAAGGTCGCGCCGCCCCGGTTCCGGTCGCGCAAGGACAACCGGCAGGCGATCCGGTTCACCGGGAACGCCAAGTTCAAGGTCACCCCTGGCGGGAGGCTGCGCCTGCCGAAGATCGGGGATGTGCCGGTTCGCTGGTCCCGATCACTGCCGTCCGATCCATCGTCGGTGACGGTGGTCAAGGACTCGGCGGGCCGATACTTCGCATCGTTCGTCGTCGAGACCTCGCACCAGCCGCTGCCCGAGACAGACTCCGAGATCGGTATCGACCTGGGTCTCACTCATTTCGCGATCACCTCGGACGGCCGGAAGGTGGCGAATCCGCGCATCCTTCGGCGTGCGGCCAAAAAGCTCCGCAAGGCACAGAAAGCCCTCAGCCGCAAGGCGAAGGGCTCGGCGAACCGGCAGAAGGCCAAGCTCAAGGTCGCGAAGGCGTACGCCAAGGTGACCGACACACGCCGAGACTGGGCACACAAGCTCTCCACCTCGTTGATCCGCGACAACCAAGCGGTCTACGTGGAGAACCTGGCCGTGTCCGGCATGGCGCGTACGAAGCTGGCCAGGAGCGTGCACGATGCGGGCTGGTCGCAGTTCGTCGGCATGCTGGAGTACAAGGCCGCACGACACGGCAGGTACCTCGGAAGGATCGACCGATGGTTCCCATCGTCGAAGCTGTGCTCGGCATGCGGCACCATCGCCGAATCGATGTCGCTGAGCGTCCGGGAATGGGTGTGCCCATGCGGCACCGCGCACGACCGGGACGTCAACGCGGCGATCAACATTCTCGCCGCCGGGCAGGCGGAGAGACTAAACGACTGTGGAGCGCGGGTAAGACCGGGACTTGTCCCGGCGCGGCGCGGCGAAGCAGGAACCCACCCGAAGCCCACGCGGCAGGCGGGAATCTCCGCCCTTTAGGGCGGAGAGGATGTCAAGAGAAGATCCTCGACGCCGTACGGCTCGCCGCGGCACGGAAGGCGGCGTCCCCGTGACCACCGCCGCCCGCCGCGCCCGCCCGTGGCCTGAGCGCCCGGCCGTCCGGGTGCGATGATGGTCGTTCGGTGTGCCGGGCTTTCCACCCGCGTCGGCGGGGTCGCCTGCCCGGCCTTTTCCTATCAGGGGAGCAGGGTTGTCTCACTCGTCGGGACACGTCGTCATCGCCCCGGACAAGTTCAGGGGGTCGCTGACCGCGGCCGAGGTCGCGGCCCATGTGGCCGCGGGTCTCGGCCCGGACGTCGCCACGGTCACGCTGCCGGTGGCCGACGGCGGTGACGGCACCGTGGACGCGGTCGTGGCCTGCGGGTTCACCCGCGTCGAGGTCGAGGTCACCGGTCCCGCCGGCAACCCCGTCCGCGCCGCCTACGCCTGGCGCGACAGCGGAGCCGCCGGAGCCGCCGGAGCCGCCGGCCTCACCGGGGACACCGGGGCTCCCGGAACCGCCCACGTCGGCGGAGATGTGCCGACGGCGGTCGTGGAACTGGCCGAGGCGTCCGGCCTGCGGCGGTTGCCGACCGTCCGGGAGGGGCTTTCCGGGACCGGCGAGGTCGAGCGGGCGCCGCTGACCGCGACGAGTCACGGCACCGGTGAGCTGATCGCCCATGCCGTACGGCGGGGCGCGCGGCGGATCGTGCTCGGGCTCGGCGGCAGCGCCTCCACCGACGGCGGCGCGGGCATGATGCGGGCGCTGGGCGTCCGTTTCCTGGACGCCGCCGGGCGGGAGCTGCCACCCGGTGGTGCCGCCCTGCTCGACCTGGAAAAAATTGATAAATCGGGACTTGTCGTTATGGACGGCGTCGAGTTCGTCGTCGCCGCCGACGTGGACAACCCCCTACTGGGCCCGTACGGCGCCGCCGCCGTCTACGGGCCGCAGAAGGGGGCGGGCCCCGGGGACGTGGAAGTGCTGGAGCGGGCACTCGCCAGGCTCGCCGCCGTCGCCGCGCACACCCACGGGCTGGTGGGCGCCATCGAGCACGACGGCGTGGTCCGCCCGATGGGCGTGGCCGCCCAGCCGGGCGCGGGTGCCGCCGGAGGGACGGGCTTCGCCGCCCTGGCCTTCCTGGGGGCCGAGTTCCGGCCCGGGATCGACCACCTGCTCGACCTGCTCGGTTTCCACGACCGGCTCAGGGGCGCCCGCCTGGTCGTCACCGGTGAGGGGTCGCTGGATGAGCAGACGCTGCGGGGCAAGGCCCCCGCGGGGGTCGCGGCCGCGGCCGCCAAGGCGGGCGTTCCCGTCGTCGCGGTCTGCGGCCGCCGCGCCCTCGGCGACGATGAGCTGAACGCGGCGGGCGTGACCGCCGCCTACGCGCTCACCGACATCGAACCCGACCCGGCCCGATGCGTCTCCGACGCGGGCCCGCTGCTCGAAAGGCTCGCCCGCAGGGTCGCGGAGAGGCATCTCTGACGCGGGTCCGGACGCCCGTCGCGGCGGGGGCGGCCCTTCCGGCGACCGGCCGTGCGCCGGGCGGACCGGGAGACGCCGCCGTCGCGGGTCTCGGCCGCGTGGGTACACGGCGGGCGGAGCACGGGAGGCTCGGCGCCATCGGTGCCATCAGTGCCAGAGGGTCACCTCGGTCCCCGGCGGGACCTGCTGACCGCCCGGCGGGCGCTGGGCCAGGACCCGGCCCCTGCCCA
Source organism: Streptosporangium sp. NPDC006007 (assembly GCF_040614315.1). Taxonomy (NCBI): domain Bacteria; kingdom Bacillati; phylum Actinomycetota; class Actinomycetes; order Streptosporangiales; family Streptosporangiaceae; genus Streptosporangium; species Streptosporangium sp. NPDC006007. Next base: position 28,027 of record NZ_JBEXUG010000001.1, read on the forward strand.
GCCCCTTGCGCACCCGCACCTTCACCCCCGAGGCGCGCAACTCGTCGCGGGCCGCCTTGACGTCCTTGAACATCACGTTCGGGACGACGATGAGGCTGCCGTCGGTGACGTTCTCACCGTTGTTCTCCCACGGCCAGTGCCACTCGCCGTTGTCGCACTGGGACAGGGTGAGCCGGATGACGGCGCCCTTGTCGATCTCCGCGTTGGGCTGCGGATCCTGGGCGATGACCGTGCAGGGCTGGGCGGAGTCGGTCTGCTCCACGAACTCGGGCACGAAGCCGGCGCCGCGCAGGAAGGAGTCGGCCTGGTCGCGGAGCATGCCCTGGAGGTCGGGGGCGACCAGACCGGCGCTCATCGCCAGATCGATCTTGCTGCCCTCCCTGACCTGGTTTCCCACGGCGGGACTGGTCCGCATCACCTGGCCACGCGGTACGGTCTCGCTGGGCAGCTTCCTGACCTTGTCGACGACCAGCCCGGCCTCGGCCAGCTTCGACCTGGCCTCGGCCTCGCTGATGCCCACGACGTTGGGCACGGCGATCCGCTTGGGGCCCGCCGAGGTGATGAGGAGGAGTCTGGACTTCTCGTCCATCTCGGTGCCCGCCACCGGGTCGGTCCGTATCACGTTGCCCTTGGGCACCTTCTCGTCGTACTCCGGCTTGCCGACCTCGACGACGAAGCCGAGCCGCCGGGCCTCACCCTCGGCGAGCGTGACGTTCTTGCCGATGAGGAGGGGCACCGTGATGAAGGTGTTCTGGGAGAACAGCCAGCCGGTCACCCCGACCGCGATCACCATCATTACGGCCAGCGCGATCACGAACCGGTTCGGGGTGAACCTCTCGGCCCGCGTCGGGGGAACGGGCGGGGACGCGGGGTCGGAGGCGGGGCCGGTGGGCATCTCGCCGCGCGGCTGAATCAGGGTGTGGTTGGCCTGCGGCGGTGCCGCGGCCGGGCTTCGCGCGAGACCGCCCGGGACGGACGGCACGGGGCCGCTCTCCCTGGGCAGCATCCGGTGCGCCTCCACCGCGGCGACCAGTAGCGCGGTGGCGTCCACCGGGCGGTTCGCGGGGTCGCGGGCCGTCGCCTGGGCCACCAGCGTGTCCAGCAGCGGAGAGGTGCCCGGCAGCAGCGTCGAGGGCACGGGCACGGTGTCGTGCACGTGCCGGTAGGCCACCGACATCGGTGTGTCGCCCTCGTACGGCTGGCGGCCCGTGAGGAGCTCGAACAGCATGATCCCGGCCGCGTAGACGTCGCTGCGGGCGTCCGCGGACCCGGCGGTCACCTGCTCGGGTGACATGTAGCCGATGGTGCCGATCATGACGCCGGTCCGCGTCTGGTTCGTCGCCTCGATCGCCCGGGCCAGGCCGAAGTCCACGACCTTGATCCGCCCGTCGTCGGCGAGCAGTACGTTCTCCGGTTTGACGTCCCGGTGGATCAGCCCCGCCTGGTGCGCGGCGCCCAGCGCGGCGAGCACCGGGATCATGACCTCAAGGGCCTCGCGGGCGGGCAGCCTGCCCCGGGTGCGGAGCACGTCGCGCAGGGTGCGCCCGGGGACGTACTCCATCGACAGGTAGACGTTGTCCCCGTCGGTCCCCTGGTCGAAGACGTGCACCACGTTGGGGTGCGACAGGCTTGCCACCGACTTGGCCTCGCCGATGAACCGCCGCACGAACGAGGGGTCCTCGGCGAGGGAGCGGTGCATCACCTTCACGGCGACCGTGCGGTCGAGCCGGACGTCCAGAGCCAGGTAGACGGTTGCCATACCGCCCCGGGCGATCCGGGACTCAACGCGGTAACGCCCGTCCAGGAGTTTCCCGACCAGGGGGTCCGTAAGCGTCGTGTCCACCCGGCAGAGTTTACGGGCGATTTGGCGCTCGCAGGGTCCAGCTGTTCCAAACCGATGCGGAGAAGTTGACTGTTTCCTACGGAACCATGGGGGAGGACGCCTCCGCGTAGCGGCGGCGCGGGATCCGCCCCGCCAGCCGGGCCAGCCGGCCCGCGACGACCGCCGAGCGCATGGCCTGGGCCATCAGGTCCGGCCGCTGTGCCCTGGTCACCGCGGTGGCCAGCAGGACCGCGTCGCAGCCCAGCTCCATCGCCAGGGCCGCGTCGCTCGCCGTGCCGATCCCGGCGTCGAGGATCACCGGCACCTTCGCGGACTCCACGATGAGCTCGATGTTGTGCGGGTTGCGGATGCCCAGCCCCGAGCCGATCGGCGCGCCCAGCGGCATCACCGCCGCGCAGCCCGCCTGCTCCAGCCTGCGGGCCAGGGCGGGGTCGTCGCCGATGTAGGGCAGCACCACGAACCCGTCGGCGACCAGCCGCTCGGCGGCGTCGAAGGTCTCGATGGGATCCGGCAGCAGGGTGCGCTCGTCGGAGATGACCTCCAGTTTGACCCAGTCGGTCTCCAGCGCCTCCCTGGCCAGCCTCGCGGTCAGCACCGCCTCCCCGGCGGTGAAGCAGCCGGCGGTGTTCGGCAGGACCTTGATGCCGCGCCCGCGCAGCACGTCGAGCACGGACCCCCGCGCGGTGGGGTCCAGCCGCCGCATGGCGACCGTGGTCAGCTCGGTGCCCGAGGCGGCGAGCGCCTGGTCCAGCACCTCAAGTGAGGGGGTGCCGCCGGTGCCCATGATGAGCCGGGAGGAGAACTTCTCCCCGCCGATGGTCAGATCGTCACCCATGTCGTTCAACGTCCTCAACCTCCCTGTACCGCGGTGAGCACCTCGACCCGGTCCGCCTCCGCGAGCGGGGTGAGGTCCCACGCGCCGCGCGAGACCACCTCGCCGTTCACGGCGACGGCCACGCCGCTCCTGACCCCGGTCAGCCTCTGTACGGCCTGCGTCACGGTGGCCCCGGAGGGCAGTTCGTGGATCGCGCCGTTGATCGTCACGTTCAATGGTGCTCCTGGAGTGTGGGGAGGCCGGGCTTCAGCCCCGGAGAGCCTGGAGAGCCTGGAGAGGAGGTCGGCGGTGCTCCTGGAAACGGAGGGGGGAGCAGATCGCCGACAGTTCGCCGTCCGTCTCGCCGGAGCCGGAGCCGGAGCCGGAGCCGGAGCCGGAGCCGGGACGGGGACCGGCGGGGCCGGCGGGGCCGGTGAGGCGGAGATCGGCCAGGCAGAGATCGGCGGTGAGCGGGGCGAGCAGCACCCCGCCCCGATGGTGCCCCGTGGCCAGTGAGAGCCCGGGCAGCAGGGTGGGGCCGACCAGCGGCAGGTTGTCCGGGGTGCCGGGGCGCAGTCCGGCGACCACGTCGGAGAGTTCAAGCTCGGTGACGCCGGGGACGAGCTCCCTGGCGTCGCGCAGCAGCTCCCAGAGCCCTCCGGCCGTCACCCGGGTGTCGAAGCCCATCTCCTCCTGGGTGGCCCCGACCACGAGCTCCCCGTCGCTGCGCGGCACCAGGTAGACGTGCGAGCCGTGCACGACGCCGCGCACGCACCGCCCCAGGAGGGGCGCCGGGGAGCGCAGCCGTACGATCTGGCCCTTGATCGGCCGCACCGGCGGCACCACCTCGGGCGGCAGCCCCTCCAGCGTCGGGGACCAGGCCCCGGCCGCCAGGATCACCCGGTCGGCGCCGACGGTCTCGCCGGTCGCCAGCCGTACCCCGGAGACCGCTCCGGAGGCCGTCTCCAGTCCGGTCACCCGGGAACGCATCAGCACGCCCCCCAGCCGCTCCCAGGCGGCCAGGAGCGCCCTGGTGACCCTTCTGGGATCCACCCAGGCGTCGCCGCCCGCCAGCAGGCCGCCGCGGACGGACGGCGCGAGCATCGGCTCCAGGCGGCGGCACTCGCGGCCGGTGAGGCGCTCGGCGGGCAGCCCGAGTTTGTCGATGAACGCGGCGAGGTCGTCCAGCGCGGCCAGGTCGTCGGCGCCGAAGGCGACGTCCAGGGTTCCGTCGGCGCGGTAGTCGAGGTCGAGGCCCCCCTCGGCGGCCAGCTCGGCGGCGAAGGACGGCCATCTGGCCAGGGAGGCCAGGCCCAGCCGCAGGAGGGGCTCCTCGGTGTAGGTGACCTCGCTGACCGGCGCCAGCATGCCCGCCGCCGCGTGCGAGGCCCCCGAGGCGGGGGCGGGGTCGGCCACCGCGGTCCTCAGGCCTCTTCCGGCCGCGCGCCACGCCACCGACAGCCCTATCACGCCTCCGCCGACGATGAGCAGGTCGAATGTGTCGCGGTGATGTGCCATGCGTGCTCCGCTCCCTTCGCCGGCATGACCCGGATCAGGTTCGTGGCGGTCGAGGGCCCGCTTACGGTCGCGCCCGGACCGTCGCTCACCGGTTCCGTGCCGATCCGCGCCTGCCCGGCGCGGTCCTCTCCGCACGTCATCGGCTCGCGGCGCTCTCCGCCGCTCCGTAGCCCTCCTCTCAGCCCGGTGCGTTCCGGACTCCCGCGCGTCTTGTTCGCTTCCACCCTAAGGGTTGGTACAACACACTCACTGCGGCGGATGCGAGCTAAATACCGTTTTCGTTATCAAACAGCCAATGGCAGAGGGTCGGCCTGGGCGCTTAGGCTCGTGAGTTGTGAATCATGTCGTGGTGGTTGGCGCCGGCCTGGCCGGCGTGCGCAGTGTCGAGGCGTTACGGGCCCGAGGGTTCGCCGGCACGATCACGTTGATCGGCGAGGAGGCACACCGTCCCTACGACCGCCCGCCGCTGTCGAAGTCCGTCCTGCTGGGCGGGGCCGACTCCACGATCGTGGACTCGGACCTGGACGCCCTGGAGGTCGACTTCCGCCCCCGGGTGGCGGCCAAGGGGCTGCGCCCCGGCGTGGTGGAGACCACCGAGGGAGAGCTGTCCTACCAGGGGCTGGTCATCGCCACGGGGGCGCGCCCGATCCGGCTGCGTGGCGAGGGGCCGCAGCACGTGCTGCGCACCATCGACGACGCGCTCGCGCTGCGCGCCCTGCTCACCGCGGGCAGCCGGGTCGTCGTCGTCGGCGCCGGCTGGATCGGCGCCGAGGTGGCCACCGCGGCCCGCCGGGCCGGCTGCGAGGTGACCGTCGTCGAGGCCGGAGCCGGCCCGCTGGCCGCGGCCCTCGGCCCCGTCGGCGCCTACACCGCCTCCTGGTACGCCCAGGCGGGCATGGACCTGCGCCTGGGAACCGCGGTCGCCTCCGTCGACCTCGGCGGGCCGGCCCTGGCCGACGGCTCCAGGATCGAGGCCGACGTGGTCGTCACCGGCGTGGGCGTGCGGCCCTCGGTCGAGTGGCTGGCCGGCTCCGGCGTCGAGCTCGACGACGGGGTCGTCACCGACGAGCACCTGCGCACCTCGCTGCCGGGGGTGGTCGCGGTGGGCGACTGCGCGGCCTGGTGGTCGCGCCGCTACGGCCGCCGCCTCCGGGTCGAGCACTGGGACACCGCGCTAAGCGCCCCCGAGGTGGCCGCGGCCGCGCTGCTCGGCGACGACGCGGTCTACGACCCGGTGCCCTACTTCTGGTCCGAGCAGTTCGGCCACATGGTGCAGTACGCCGGTCACCACGGCGGCGGCCGCCCGGTGCTGCGCGGCGACCCGGCCGCCGACGCCAGGTGGGGGGTCTGCTGGATGGCCGAGGACGACAGGCTCGCCGCGGTGCTCGCGGTGAACCGACCCCGCGACCTGCTCCAGGGACGCCGTCTCATCGAGGGCGGGCAGCGGCTCGACGTCGATCGCCTGGCCGACCCTGCGGTAGCGTTGCGCGACTGCACGGTGGCGTAACCTCGCCGCCCGGGGTTTGGCGAAGGGCTCGATGTGGTAGTGGTGGATTCGTGACGCTTTCTGTTGCGCAGATCGACCGGGAGACCGACCAGCTGGTGGGCGAGTGGCTCACCTTGACCGAGGTGGCCGGAAGGCTCAACCTCAGCGCCGGTCGCGCGAAGCAACTTCTCAAGGACCGCAAGCTCATCGGAGTGCGAAGGGGCGGTGGCGAGCCACAGGTTCCGGCCGTGTTCCTCGCCGACGACGACGTCGTGAAGGGGCTGCCGGGCACGCTCACCGTGCTGCTGGACGCCGGATACGACGACGTCGAGTCGCTCCGCTGGCTCTTCACCCCCGACGAGACCCTTCCGGGGTCCCCGGTGGACGCGATCGTCGCGGGCCGCCACACCGAGGTCAAGAGACGTGCCCAGGCCCTCGGTTTCTGACGCCCGCCTCTACCTCTGCACGGACGGGCGCCGCGACCGGGGGGACCTGGCCGACTTCCTCGACGCCGCCCTGGCGGGCGGCGTCGACATCGTTCAGCTGCGCGAGAAGGGCCTTGAGGCGCGAGAGGAGCTCGCGCTCCTTGAGGTCTTCCGCGAGGCGTGCGACCGGCACGGCCGGCTGCTGGCGGTCAACGACCGGGCGGACATCGCCTACGCGGCCCGGCCCGACGTGCTCCACCTCGGCCAGGGCGACCTGCCGGTGCCGGTGGCGCGCGACCTGCTGGGCGACGACATCCTCATCGGGCGTTCCACTCACGCCCCCGAGGAGGTGTCGGCGGCGGCCGTCGAGCCCGGAGTCGACTACTTCTGCTGCGGCCCGATCTGGCCGACGCCCACCAAGCCGGGCCGGTCCGCGCCCGGCCCCGGCCTGCTGCGGCACGCCGCGGCACTGGGCACGGAGCGGCCCTGGTTCGGCATCGGCGGCATCGACCTCGGCAACCTGGACGAGGTCATGTCGTACGGCGTGCGCCGGGTCGTGGTCGTGCGGGCCATCACCGAGGCCGACGACCCGAAGGCGGTCGCGGGGGAGTTCCGCCGGCGGCTGACCGGCGGCTGACCACCCCCGCCACCGTCCCCGGTGTCCCCGGCCGGGACGTCCCTCAGGTGCGCCGGGATGTCGCGGCCACCGCCAGAGCGGTCAGGGCCGTACGGGCCTCCGCGGTGATCGGGGCGTCCTCCAGCGAGACCAGGGCGTTCTCCAGATAGTTTTTGATCATTTCTTCGCAGGCGGCGAGCGCGCCGGTCTCCTCGATGATCCGGCGCAGACGGCCGACCCCGGCCCCGTCCAGCCCCGGATCGCCGAGCGTGGTCCGCACCGTCTCCGCCTGGGCCGGGGAGGCGGTGGCGAGCGCGCGGGCGATGAGCATCGTCCGCTTGCCCTCCCGCAGGTCGTCCCCGGCGGGCTTGCCGGTCTCCGCCGGGTCGCCGAACACCCCCAGGATGTCGTCGCGGAGCTGGAAGGCGATGCCGACACGCTGGCCGTACCCCTCGCAGAGCCGGTCGATCCACGGCTCACGCCCCTCGGCGGCCAGCACCAGGCCGAGCCGGAGCGGTTGCTCCACCGAGTACTTGCCGCTCTTGAAGAGGGCGACCCGGAGCGCGCTGTCGAAGGTGTTCTCGCAGTGGGCCTGCTCCAGCAGGTCCAGGTACTGGCCGCACATGATCTCGGTGCGCATGTGGTCGTGGACCTTCTGGGCGGCGGCCAGGGAGTCCGGCGGCAGGCCGCTGCCGCGCCACATCTCGCCGGACCAGACGAGCATCAGGTTGCCCAGCAGGATCGCCGCGCCCTCCCCGAACTGCTCGGCCGAGCCGCGCCAGCGCTCCTTCTCGTGCAGCGCCTGGAACCTGCGGTGCGCCGACGGCATGCCCCGGCGCAGGTCGCTGGCGTCCATCACGTCGTCGTGCACCAGGGCGCTGGCCTGGAGCAGTTCGAGTGACGCGGCGGCGGTGAAGAGGGCGGGGTCGTCGCCGCCGCCCGCGGCCCGCCAGCCCCAGTAGCAGAACGCGGGCCGCAGCCGCTTGCCGCCGGCCACGAACTCCTCGACGGCGGTGAGCAACGGAGCCAGCTCCGGGGCACTGACCTGAGGCCGCTGACGGTCGACGAATTCCTTGAGGGACCGGTCCACTTCGTAACGGATGGTGTCGAGCGCGGCTGCGGAAGTGGTCATGCGTCGAGATTATCGGCCTGGTGCGAAACCTCCTATATGTGGAGCCGTGTGAAGACATCTACGACATTGCGGTATACGCGAGGTTTAAGGGGGTGGGCGGGGTGCCGGTGCGATCACGGTTGTGGCGGCCGGTGCGCGGGCCAGTACTCTAGGCATATGGCTCTGGGTCGCCCGTCCGTCCTTCCCGATCGTGTGCCGACCGTCCGCGAGCTTCTCGCGGACGGTGGCCGGTCGTTCTCCTTCGAGTTCGGTCCACCGAAGACCGACGAGGGGGAGCGGCAGCTCTGGCGGGCCATCCGGGAGCTGGAGGCGCTCCGTCCCACCTTCGTCTCGGTCACCTACGGCGCGGGCGGCGGCACCCGCGACCGCACGGTCGAGATCGTGGAGCGGATCGCCCACGAGACCACGCTGACCCCGGTGGCCCACTTCACCGCCGTCAACCACTCCATCCGCGAGCTGCGCCACCTGGTCGGCCGGTTCGCCGGGGCCGGGGTGCGCAACATTCTCGCCGTGCGGGGCGACCCGCCCGGCGACGTGACCGGCGAGTGGGTCCGCCACCCCGAGGGGGTGCTCTACGCCGAGGAACTGGTCCGGCTGATCCGCCAGTCCGGCGACTTCTGCGTCGGAGTGGCCGCCTTCCCCTACAAGCACCCCCGGTCGGCCTCGATGGAGGCCGACACCGAGCACTTCGTGCGCAAGTGCCGCGCGGGCGCCGACTACGCGATCACCCAGATGTTCTTCCGGGCCGAGGACTACCTCCGGCTCCGGGACCGGGTGGCCGCCAGGGGCTGCGACACCCCGATCATCCCCGGCATCATGCCCGTCACCCAGATGAGCACGATCGCCCGGTCCGAGCAGTTGTCGGGAGCGCCGTTCCCGTCCGAGGTGGCGGCGAGGTTCGAGGCCGTCGCCGGTGATCCGGCCGCCGTCCGCCGGCTGGGCATCGAGCACGCCGCCGAGCTGTGCCAGACCCTGCTCGATGAGGGCGTGCCCGGGATCCACTTCATCACCTTCAACCGCTCCAGTGCGACCCGCGAGGTCTTCCAGGCCCTCGACGTCGCCCCGGAGCCCACCCGGCTGGCCGTCTGACCGCGCGGGCTATCCCCGGGGGCGGGAGGCCGGGGCCAGGGGGAGCACGGCTCCGACGATCGCGTACCGTTCGTAGCCGCCGGGGAAGACGAACCGGGTGAGCAGGTCCGCGAAGCCGATGCTGCGGTAGAGGTGCCGCGCCGCGGTCGCCTGGTCACGGGTGGACAGTACGGCGGTGCGCTCCGGGCGGCCCTCGCACAGGCCGGTGACCATCGCCCGGCCGATGCCCTCGCCCTGATGGTCGGGGTGCACGTGCACCTCGGCGATCTCCAGGGCGTCGCCGAACCAGCCGTTCGCGCTCTCCGCGCCGTTCCGCTCGGTCATCGCCCGGCGGACGACGTCGTGCCACCACTGCCCGGGGGCGCCGTGGAAACCGTAGGCGGCTCCCACCGGCGTCCCGTCGGCGCGCTCGGCGAACAGGCAGGTGAACCCCGGGTGGACGGCGTGGTTTCCCATGATCGCCTTTCGCCCGGTGAGCTGATCGGCGGGTGGGCGCATCGCCGCCGTGTAGATGTCGAGGACCACGTCCAGCCGCGCGGTGAACTCGTCGGGGCCGATCCGTCGCAGGCCGATCACGCAACGCACCCTAGCAGGGCCGACCCGGCGGGGGCCGTCCGGCGGGATCCAAGCGCTGCTGGGGATTTCGCCAAGTATTTCGCATATCTCAGACCGGTGGGCCGAGCCGGGCGGAGGTCACCGCTCCACCTTCACCGGAGTCCCGCCGGTGACGCGGACCAGTTCGGCGAAAGAGGCCGGGAAGACCGTGTGCGGGTGACCGGCCGCCGCCCAGACCACCTCGTACCTGTCGAGCCAGACGTCCACCAGTGTCCTGATGGGGGCGGGGTGGCCGATCGGGGCGACGCCGCCGATGACCTGCCCGGTGGCGGCGCGGACGAAGTCGGGGGTGGCCCGCCGTACCCTCGCCGCGCCGGCCGTCTCCGCGATCAGACCGGTGTCCACCCGGTGGGCGCCGCTGGTGAGGACGAGTAGGGGTTCCCCGCCGGCGTCGAAGATCAGGCTGTTGGCGATGGCGCCGACCTCGCAGCCGAGCTGGGCGGCGGCGGTCGCCGCGGTCGGGGTGGCCTCGGCGAACACCGTGATCTCGCCGGCGACTCCGTGCTCGCGCAGGGCGGCGGCGACCTTCTCGACGTTGGGATGCAACTTTTCGGGCACCCGGTCACTCTAAACAGTTTGCCAATGGATTACCTCTTCATAACCCTTGATGGGAGATGAGAGGTTCGTGCGCTATGGTCCGTTGGTCTGGGCTTTAGTGATACAAGGGGATGATTTCAGGTGGGCGTTGGACGGCGGCTCGGAGTGGCCGCGCTGATGACGGCGGGAGCCGTGTTCCTGTCTTCCTCCGGCTCCGCTCTCGGCGTCGCGAACGCCCGGACCGGCACCGTGACGGCCCCGGTCGCCGCGGCGCGGGCCGGGACCACCGCGTTCGTCGCACCCGGCAAGACGCTCAGGCTGGGAGCCAGGGGAGCCGTGGTCAAGGTGCTCCAGACCAGGCTGAAGGAGCTCGGCTACGAACCCGGCAAGATCGACGGACAGTACGGCGGGGCGACCCAGGCCGCGCTCTGGGCCTTCCAGAAGGTCAACCTGATCCCCCTGACCAGCACCGTGGCGCGCCGGACCTGGAACGCTCTAGAGAACCCCCGGAACCCGAGGGTGCTGGTGCCGAAGGGCGGGCCGACCAGGGTCGAGGTGAACCTCACCCAGCAGGTGGTGGTCCTCTACGCCGGCGGCCGGGTGAGGCTGGTCAGCCACATCTCCTCCGGTAGCGGGATCCCGTACTGCGAGACGGCCACCTGGGAGGGCAGGACCCAGAGGTTCTGCGGCGACGCCCGCACGCCGACGGGAGACTTCAAGACGACCTGGCGCAGGAAGGGCTGGCACAAGTCCTACCTGGGACAGCTCTACAACCCGATCTTCTTCAACGGCGGCATCGCCTTCCACGGCGCGTTGTCGGTCCCGCCGGCGCCGGCCTCGCACGGCTGCGTGCGGCTGCCGATGCACGTGGCGGCCATCCTGCCCGGCCTGCTCGGCACCGGGGTGCCGGTGCATGTGCGGGGGAGGTTCGTCCGTTAGCCGCGCCCGTCCGTCAGCCGCGCCCGGTGGCGGCCCGGCCCGGCTCGGGATGGCCCGGCCCGCCCCGGGACGGCGCCGGAGCACGAGGAATCGGGCGGTCGCAGGTGGCAGACCCCGGGAGATCTCGATCTCCCGGGGTTTTGCCGTCTCATGGAAGATCGAACTTTTGTTCGTGGGCTTACTTGACACTATGAGTGATCGAATTTATGTTCGATGTAATGACGTGAGATTTGCGGCTCGCGTCCAGGGCGGCCCCCTGCCTCCCGCCGTCGGCCAAGACGGTCGGACCAGGTCGGGGCGGACGGGGAGAGGGGAAGCTCCTCGTCCGGCCGTCCGGCGATTTGTCGGTGGGGTCTGCGAGTGTTGACCTGACCGGCGAAATCGCCGGGAGCCGCTCGCGACCAAGGAGGCTGAGGCACGTGACACCCTCCCCCTCGTGATCGAGGGGGATCCCCGCGGTCACCCGCGTGGGGGTCCTGCCTCACCGCCGGCCGCCCGCCAGAGAGGAGAGTCTCTCGTTGAGGTCTTACCCCGGCTCCACGGGCGTTCCGTCTCTCCGCCCGCCCGGCGGCGAGGACGCTGCCGACCACACGTGCGGCGGCCCGGTCACCGCCGTCGCCGGGCACCCCACCGGACCGCCCGGCACCGCGCAGCGTTTCCTCCTCCGCCCGAAGGCGGAGGTCTCCACGCTCAAGGAGATGTGATGATCCCTCGGCTCAGCGATTCCGACGGGCCCCGGCTGTCGTCCACGGTGCGGGCACACCTGACCGACGCGCGTGACTGTCTTGAGGAGGCGGCCGCCGCGCGGACCTCCGCCGGTCGTTACGTCGCCGCCCACCTGGCGGCGCTCCGGGCCGCGGCCGCGATCCTGGCCGCCAGGCCACGTCCGATGGACGGCCGCAGGCGCAGGCTGCGCAGCGCGTGGGAGCTGCTGCCCGAGGCCGAGCCCCGGCTGGCCGAGTGGGCGCCCTATTTCGAGATGAGCGCGGCCAAGCGCGCCTCGGCCGAGGCGGGAATGACCCGGGTGGTGTCGGCGCGGGACGCCGAGGAGCTGATCTCCGAGGCGGAGCGGTTCGTCACCGTGGTGGAGGGGCTGCTCGGCCTGCCCGCCCAGGCCACGCTGCCGACCCGCGTGCCCCTGGCGGGCTAGAGGTTTCCGTCCGAGGGCCGGCGGGGTCAGAGCGCGGCGGTGGTCGCCGCGACGACGAAGACGACCCGCGGGGCGGGCTCCGTGCGCCGCCGGGGCGGCGGTCTCCGTCTCCGGGGGGAGACGTCAGAAGACCTTCGGTGGTCTCAGGCGGCGGAGGAGGCCGCGGGGCAGGCGGCGCGCTGGCGGAGCAGGAGCATGGCGGCGTCGTCGCTCAGCGGCCGGCCCACATGGCGGAGCAGGTCGGCCCGGAGGGCGTCCAGCGCGTGCTGCGGGTCGGCGCCGTTCAGCAGATAGGCCCTGGCCGGCAGCGGATAGAACTGGCCCGTTCCATCGCGGGCCTCGATGACACCGTCGGTGTAGAAGAGGACCTGGTCGCCGGGCTCGAACGGGATCTGGTGCGGTTCCGGTTCGCTCGCCTTCAGCGAGCCCATGCCCAGCGGGAGCGCCTCGTCCGGCGGATCGGCGAACCAGCGCCGGCCGTCGGCGGCCAGCACCATGGGCGCCGGGTGGCCGCAGTTGATAACGGTGATGGAGGTGTCCCCGGTGATCTCGGCCAGCTCGGTGATCTCGGCCAGGATGGCGGTGACGAACTGCTCGCCGGAGAGCTCCCGGGTCAGGGCGTTCTCCAGCCGGGACACCACACCCTGGAGTTTGGCCTCGTCGTGGGCGGCCTCCCGGAAGGCGCCGAGCACCACCGCGGCGGTCTCCACGGCCTCCAGGCCCTTGCCCTGGACGTCTCCCACGATGACCCGTACCCCGTGCGGGGTGGTGACCACCTCGTACAGGTCGCCACCGATGCGGGCCTCGGCGGTCGCCGAGGTGTAGGAGACGGCCACGCCGATCCCCGGCCCCGCCCGGCGCGGCACCGGCCGCAGCAGCACCCGCTGAGCGGCCTCGGCCACCGAGCGGACGTCGGCGAGCTGCCGCTCGTGGCGGAGCCGTCCGGCACTGGCCAGCACGCTGGCCACGGTGACGCCGAGGATCGCCACCATGGTGATGTTGGTACGGGGCATCCAGAGGATGTCGTTGTAGAGGCCGAGCACCACGCAGAGCGCCATGGCGACGAGGCCGATCACCGTGGTCCTGCCCAGGCCGCAGGCCACGCTGGCGAAGGCCGGGCCGAGGGCCAGCAGCGGAAGGAGGCCGTAGGTCGGGCCGGAGCCGAAGTCGACCAGGGCCACCAGGGCCATGACGACGAACGGCAGAAGTCTCAGGATCTCCTGGGTTCTGCCCGCCCCGACGGAGGTCAGCAGCCGCAGGAAGGCACGGGTCTTGGTCGACCCCAGTGCCGCCCTGGCCGCGGCGAGGCGGCCCTTCGGGCGTGTTTGAGAGTGATCGTGGCGATCCTCTCCCCGGGCCATGTCCACCACATCTCGTTAAATGCCATGTTTGCCTTTTCCTACCACAGCGATGGTCATCCGTGGTGGGGTGCGGGTCATGTTCTAACGAGAGAGCAAGACCTCCGGCAGGTGGGCACGCCGCGCCAGGGCGTACCCACGAGCGGACGGGCGGTCAGAAGGACTCGACGGCTCGGCGTGCCTCGGGGTCCAGAACGCCCCAGCTGATGAGCTCCTCGGTGAGCTCACTGGGGGACTTGTCATAGATCACGGCCAGCGAGCGCAGGTCCTCCTGACGGATGGACAGCACCTTGCCGTTGTAGTCGCCACGCTGGCTCTGGATGGTGGCCGCGTAACGTGCCAGCGCACCCGCCTTCTCCTTGGGGAGCTGGGCAAGGCGCTCAAGGTCGATCACAAGCTTCGGTGTCGGGCCGAGCGGACTCGGCGCGGTGCCGCCGGGCAGCAGTTCGCCGACCGGCACACCGTAGAAGTCCGCCAGTTCGGCCAGCTTCTGCACCGTGACGGCGCGGTCTCCGCGCTCGTAGGAGCCGACGACAACGGCCTTCCAGCGACCGCGGGACTTTTCCTCTACCCCGTGCAGGGACAAGCCCTGCTGGGTGCGAATGGCGCGGAGTCTTGCACCCAGCGACTTGGCGTATTCAGACGGCATCCTGTGGCCCCCCGGCTCGGTTATGTACTGCTTTCAGTTGATTGTGCTCCCTCGCAACTTATGCCCCAACCACCGGGTTGGCGCCCGGGGTAGGCACCTTCGGTGACCGAAGCGTCGGGCTTTACCCGATAACGTCGCGAGGTGTGGTTACGGACAGTGACGGTAAAGCTGTGGGCGCCTAAGGTCAAGCTGATTGGAAAAAAGATGGTGAATCCGATCCGATGCGGTCCGCCTCAAACGCCGTGCTTGTCCCACTGCACATAGTGAATCATCATGGTTTCTCGGGCTTCCGAGGGGATCCGGGCTTCCTGGGGGGATTCCTGGGCAGCATCATCACCGGGCACGGCGCCGAGCGTATGATCTTCAGGGAGACGTCACCGAGGAAGACCCTGCGCAGAGGTCCGGTTTCGCTGGAGGCGCAGACCACTATCGACCCCTCGCAGTCGGTGCCCGCCAGCGCCGCCGCCACGTTCCTGCCCTCCAGCACCCGCACCTCCACCTCGACGCGCCGCCGCCCCCGGGCGGCCGCCCTGAGGTCGGCCGCCACCTTCTCCCTGAACCGGTCGAGCATCTCCTCCTCGACCTTCTCCTGCCGTCCCCCGCTCACCACCAGGGTGATCAGCCGCAGCGGAACGTCCATCTGCGCGGCCAGGGTGAATGCCTGCCGTACCGCCTCGTCGGAGGCGGGGTCGCGCCGGTAGGCCATGGTCAGCCGCCGGAGCCTGGACGGCGGCTCGTCGGCGTATCCCCGGGGGGCCAGCGCCACGGGCACCGGTGAGGCGTGCAGGAGCTGGTCCGCGGTGCTGCCGATCCGGATCCGGCCCCGGCCGCCTCCCGGGGCCGAGCCGATGACCACCACGTCGGCCTTGATCATGCCGATGAGCTGGACCAGGCCGCGCCCGCTGCCCCGATGACCGCGGAAGACGTACTCGATCGGCACGTCCGTCACGTCCGTCAGCGCCTTGCGTGCCTGCTCCAGGGTCTCGGCGGCCTGGCCGGCCACATAGGCCCGCCACTCGGCGTCGATCTTGCCGGGGCCGGGGATGGGCCAGGCGGGCGCGTGGATGTGGGCGACCGTCAACCGGGCGCCGGTCTGCCTGGCCATCCGCGTGGCCAGCGCCAGCCCGTCCCGGCCCCGCTGCTCGGGGATGAATCCGGCGAGAATGTGTTCGATCTTCATCGGACGCTCCGGTTGAGGCGCGAGTGGCGATAGCCGTACAGGAAGTAGGCGGCCAGGCCGACCACCATCCAGATCGTGAAGGCCAGCCAGGTCACGCCAGCCAGCCCCAGCATCACGACCACACAGCAGATCACTCCCAGAATCGGCGTGACGGGGAAGAACGGCGTCCTGAAGCTGCGGGGCAGGTCGGGCTGGGTACGGCGGAGCACCAGCACGCCGACGTTGACGATGGCGAAGGCGAACAGGGTGCCGATGCTGGTGGCCTCGGCGAGCTGGCCCAGTGGGATGAACCCGGCGAGCACGGAGACGAACGCGGCGACGATGAGCGTGTTGGCGACCGGCACCTGGCGGCGCGGGTTCACCCTCTCGAAGATCTCCGGTATCAGGCCGTCGCGCGACATCGCGAACAGGATGCGGGTCTGGCCGTACAGCACGGTGAGGACCACGCTGGCGATGGCGACGACCGCGCCGAAGGAGATGATGACGCCCGGCCAGGTGGCGCCGGTGGCCTGGTCGGCGATCAGGGCGAGGCTGGCCTCGGTGGTGTGCGGGTTGAATTCCTGCCAGGGCATGGCGCCCACGGCGGCCAGCGCCACCAGCACGTAGACGACCGTGACGACGGCCAGGGAGAGGATGATCGCCAGGGGCAGGTCCCGCTTGGGGTTCTTGGCCTCCTCACCGGCGGTGGAGGCCGCGTCGAAGCCGATGTAGGAGAAGAAGACCTGCGAGGCGGCGGCGGTGATGCCGGCGACGCCCATCGGGGCGAACGGCGTCAGGTTGCCCGTGCTGAAGGCGCTGAAGGCCACGACGCAGAAGAAGGCCAGCACCGCGATCTTGATGAGCACGAAGACCGCGTTGGCGCCGGCGCTCTCGGAGGCGCCGCGGAGCAGCAGCCAGGTGGCCAGCAAGACGATCAGGATCGCGGTGAGGTTGAACACGCCGCCCTGGTCACCGGGGGAGTGGGTGATGGAGGCCGGCAGCTGCCGGCCGAACAGGTCCTGGAGGAAGTGGTTGAGATACTCTCCCCAGCCGACCGCCACCGCCGCCACCGAGACGGCGTACTCCAGCATCAGGCACCAGCCGCACACCCACGCCACCAGCTCGCCCAGGGTCGCGTAGGCGTAGGAGTAGGACGATCCGGAGACCGGGATGGTTCCGGCCAGCTCGGCGTAGGAGAGGGCCGAGAACAGGGCGGTGATCGCCGCCATCACGAAGGCTGCGACCACCGCGGGACCCGCCTTCGGCACCGCCTGGCCGAGGATGACGAAGATGCCGGTGCCGAGCGTGGCGCCGACGCTGAAGAGGGTGAGCTGCCACAGGGTCATGGTCCGGCGCAACTCGCCGCCCTCGCCGTGGCCCCCCTCGGCGACGATCTGCTCGGCCGGCTTGGTGCGGAACAACCGTTGCGCCACGGAAGTCATGTATTGCCCCCTCGACTGGGCCTGTGTGCTGATGATCCGTCGTGTCGGGGGGGCCGGCCAACCCCCTTTCCCCCGGAGGGCGGTGGGAAACGGGGTCGTGCGGTCTGCGGTGTGCGGTCTGTGCTCTGTGGCCGGTGCGTGTGGACTGTCCTGTGCGGCCCCTGCTTGTGGACCGGGCGCGGGTTACCCGGCTACAGGGTGCTGGCCAGCGGCCAGGTGGCGTTGGGGGTGACGATGGTGCCCGCCCTGCCCTCCAGGATCTGTTCGGCCTCGTCCAGCCTGCCGATCGCGGCCATGTCGCCGGTCGTCTCCACGAACCGGCAGACCGCCTCCACCTTCGGTCCCATGGAACCTGCGGGGAAGTGTTCCGCGCGGAGCTGGTGGGGCGTGGTGTGGGTGATCTCCTCCTGCCGCGGGGTGCCGAAGTTCCTGGCCACCCGCGGCACGTCGGTGAGGACCATGAAGACGTCGGCCTCCAGTGCCTCGGCGAGGATCGAGGCGGTCAGGTCCTTGTCGACAACCGCCTCTATGCCCTGCAATTGACCCTTGTCGTTGCGGATGACCGGAATGCCGCCCCCGCCGGCGCAGACCGTGATGATGCCGTCGCGGACCAGGCGGCGCAGCAGGCGGGTCTCCACGACCCGCTGCGGGGCGGGGGAGGGCACGACTCTGCGCCAGTACCGGCCGTCGGGCTTGACCGTCCAGCCGTACTCCCCGGCGAGTTTCTCGGCCTCCGCCCGGTCGTAGACCTGGCCGACGAACTTCGTCGGGTCGCCGAAGGCCGGGTCCACCGCGGAGACCAGCGTCTGATTGATCGTCGAGGCGACCTGCCGGCCCGGCAGCGCGTTCTGCAGGGCCTGCAGCAGCCAGTAACCGATCATGCCCTGGGTCTCGGCGCCGATCGTGTCCAGGGGGTAGGGCCTGGTCAGGTTGGGGTCGTTGGTGCTCTCCAGCGCCAGCACTCCCACCTGCGGGCCGTTCCCGTGCGTGATGATCAGTTCGTGTCTCTCGGCCAGCCTCGCCAGTGACGCGACCGCGACACGGACGTTCTCCTGCTGGACGTCGGCGTCGGGGCTCTGCCCCCGCTGCAACAGTGCGTTGCCCCCCAGGGCGACCAGAACGCGCATCTCTCAGCCTCCCGAGGTCGCGAAGGCGATGGGTGCCTTGACGGTTACGGTGGTGTGCATGCCCCTCAGTTCCCCGGGGTCGTGAAGGCGGCGGACGCCTTGGCGGTTACGGTGGTGTGCATGCCCTCAGTCCCCCAGGGTCGCGACCATGACGGCCTTGATGGTGTGCAGGCGGTTCTCGGCCTGGTCGAAGACGATCGAGCGCGCCGACTCGAAGACCTCGTCGGTGACCTCCAGCGCCTCGTGGCCGGTCTTTTCGAAGATCTCCTCGCCGACCCTGGTCTCCCGGTTGTGGAAGGCCGGCAGACAGTGCATGAACTTCACATCGGGGTTTCCGGTGGCCTGCACCACCCCGGCGTTCACCTGGTAGGGCATGAGCAGCTTGATGCGCTCCTCCCAGACCTCCTTGGGCTCGCCCATGGACACCCACACGTCGGTGTAGAGGAAGTCCACGCCCTTGACGCCCTTGGCCACGTCGGAGGTGATGGTGATCCTCGCCCCGGTCTCCCCGGCGAGGTCCCTGGCGGGCTTGACGACCTTCTTCTCGTCGGGCCACAGCGCCTCGGGCGCCACGAGCCGCACGTCCATGCCGAGCATCGCGCCGGTGACCAGGAGCGAGTGCCCCATGTTGTTGCGGGCGTCGCCCAGGTAGGCGAAGGCGACCTCGTGCAGCGGCCTGTCGCTGTGCTCCTGCATGGTGAGCGCGTCGGCGAGCATCTGGGTCGGGTGCCAGTCGTCGGTGAGGCCGTTCCAGACGGGGACGCCCGAGTGGGCCGCGAGCTCCTCGACGTTGGACTGTTCGCTGCCCCGGTACTCGATGCCGTCGAACATCCGGCCGAGCACCCGCGCGGTGTCCTTCACCGACTCCTTGTGGCCCATCTGGGAGCCGGTGGGGTCGAGGTAGGTGACGTGGGCGCCCTGGTCGTGGGCGCCGACCTCGAACGCGCACCGGGTGCGGGTCGAGGTCTTCTCGAAGATCAGGGCGATGTTCTTGCCCCTGAGCCTGGGCTCCTCGTTCCCGGCGTACTTGGCGGCCTTGAGTTCGGCCGCCAGCCTGATCAGGAACGTGAACTCGTCAGGGGTCAGGTCGAGCTCCTTGAGGAAACTGCGGTTGCGCAGGTTGAATGCCATGTGTGCTCCCCGGTGAGAGAAGAGATCAGGCGCCGTCGCGTTCCAGCGGGCAGCTCATGCACCGGGGGCCGCCACGGCCACGGCCTAGTTCGCTGCCCCGGATCGTGATCACCTCGATGCCGTTGTCACGCAGGTAGTTGTTGGTGGTGGTGTTGCGCTCGTAGGCGACGACCACGCCGGGTTCGAGGGCCAGCACGTTGCAGCCGTCGTCCCACTGTTCCCGTTCGGCCGCGTAGACGTCCTGGACCGGGGTGAGGACCTTGATCTCGTCCAGGCCGACGGCCTGGGCGATGGCCCGGTGCATGTCCTCCGGAGCATGATCGGTGATTTTGAGTTCCTTCTCGGTGTCACCGGGCTCCACCGTGTAGGAGGGCAGCATGCCCAGCCCGGCGAACTTGGTGAACACCCCGACGTCCACGTTGGTCATCACCGTGTCCAGATGCATGAACGCCCGGGCCTTCGGCATGTTCAATGCGACGATCTTCTCCGCGGCGCCCTTGGCGAACATGCTCTGCGCGAGCATCTCCACCGCCTGGGGCTGGGTGCGCTCGCTCATCCCGATCAGCACCGCCCCGTTGCCGATGACGAGCACGTCACCGCCCTCGATGGTGGCCGGCGCGCACGCCATGCCGGGCATCCAGATGTTGAAACCGTTCTCGCCCGGCCGGTTGTAGCCGGCGGCGAACAGCGGGTGATAGCGGTAGACGGCCTCGTAGTTCACCGTCTCGCGCTGGCGGGCCTTCTTCCGCATCGCGTTGATGGAGACGCCGTCGTAGATCCAGCAGGAGGTGTCACGGGCGAACAGGTGGTTGGGCAGCGGCGGCAGGACGAAGTCGTCCGTGGCGAGCGTGTGGAAGGCGAGGCTCTTGGGGTCGGTGCCCCGCTCCATCAGTTCGCGTTTGGTGATACCGCCGGTGAGGTACTGCTGGAGTTCGGTGGAGTCCATCGCGTCCAGCGCGTTGCGGAGGGCGTCGACGGCCATCGGCCCGTAGAAGCGCTCGTCGATGACGTGGTCGAGGATGTACTTGCGGGCCTCGGGGATGTCGATCGTCTCGCGCAGCAGGTCGGCCAGCATGTGGACGGTGACACCGTGGGCGTGCAGCACCCTCTGGAACTCCTCGTGCTCCTCCAGCGCGCGCTGCACCCACAGCACGTCGTCGAAGAGGAAGTCGTCCTTGTTCGACGGGGTGAGCCGCTTCAGGGCCAGTTCGGGTTTGTGGAGCAGGACCTGACGGAGCTGGCCCACTTCGGAGTCGACATGAAAAGCCATTTCTCTTCCTTCGTCGTCGCTGACGGGGTCCGTTGACGGGGTCGTCGCTACTGGGATCGTCCGGAGGATGAGGGGGTGACTTCGTCCCCGGGACCGTACTCACCGCGTTTCGCCTTGGTCCAGATGTAGACAGGGATACCCACCAGGAGCATCAGGAAGCCGATGAAGATGGCCTCCGTGCCCGCGCCGTACGTCATCCAGAAGGCGAACAGGATCGCCACGGTGGTGATGGCGAGGTCACGGCCGAGCCGGGTCCCGCTGACCCGGCGGGCGCGGGTCACCAGCCAGAACAACTGAGCACACCCGGAGAAGAAATAGGGGATGACGGTGGTGAAGGTGGCGATCAGCAGGATCTTGTTGAAGCCGTTGGTCGTGCCGAAGTAGTTGTAGACGGCGACCAGGGAGGTCAGGGACGTGCCCAGGACGATGCCGACCCAGGGCACGCCGCGGCGTGACTCCCTGGCGAAGACGCCGGGGAACAGGCCGTCCCTGGCCGCGGCCATCGGCATCTCCGCGACCAGCATCGTCCAGCCGTTGATCGCGCCGATGCCGGAGACGATCGCGCAGGCGGCCATGATGCCGCCGCCGATGCCGCCGCCGAACATGTTGTTGATCGCGTCGGCGAACGGGGCGCTGGACGTGGCGAGGGCCTGGTGCGGGACGGTGCCGAAGATGGCGACGGTGCTGAGCATGTACATCGCGGCGCAGATCAGCACGCCGTAGACGCTGGCCCTGCCGATGTTGCGCGCCGGGTCCTTGATCTTCTCGGCCACGATGGTGACGCTCTCGACGCCCGAGTAGATGAACAGCGCGAGCGCGCCCGCGGTGGACAGGGCGCCGAGCCAGTTTCCACCGGTGGCGTTGAACGGGCCGAAGTTGCCGCCCCGGATGAAGAACAGGCCCACCACGGCGACGAAGATCAGCGGGATGAACTTCAGCACGGTGGTGACCACCGCGAAGGCGCCGATGTTCTTCACACCGGTCAGGTTGACCAGAGCCGGGATCCACAGGGCCGTCAGCGCCAGCGCGATCTGGGCGCCGGGAGAGTCCCAGTGCAGGAAGTAGTTGGCGTAGTTGACCCAGACGACGGCGATGGCGGCGTTGCCGATCCAGGCGGTCAGCCAGAACGACCAGGCGTTCCAGAAGCCGGGGAACTCGCCGAAGGCGTCCTTGGCGTAGGCGTAGGGGCCGCCTCCCGCCGGCAGGCGCGCACCGAGCCTGCCGAACACCATGGCGAGCGCGATGGCGCCGATCGACACCAGGCCCATCGCCAGGATGCTCACCGTGCCGTACGCGGCGAGCGAGGCGGGCAGCAGGAACACCCCCGTGCCCACGATGTTGCCCACGATGAGGGAGATCGACGCGGGGAGACCCAGCTTGCCGTGTTCCGAGGCGATGACCTCGGCCGCCTCGTCGCGGATCACTCCCTCTTCGGCGGCGGTGCGTCCTCGCGGACGCTCACCATGAGAATCCCCCATCTGGTGCCCTCCGGCATGGATATCCCATACTGCCCAGATTTAGTGGCAATACCACATGAGGTCCCCGGCGGTAGGAGGGATGAAACCCCACGTCAGGGTGGATGGTGCTCCGTCCCCGGGGGGTTCGGGGCCGGCTTCCGTCCGCTTCCGGTTCGAGCGGGGGAGGTGGGGGCGATGGGGCCGGCGGCGGGGTCAGCCCCGGGGGGACATGTGGGTGGCGGGCCCCGAGCCGGGACCCGTTCCCGCGATGGCGGGGAGTGCCACAGCCATGATCGTCATGGCCGCGCCGAGCAGCACCACCGGAAACACGCGCCGGCGGGACGGCAGGGTCTCGGTGATGATCGCGCCGGTGGCGAAGGACGCGAGGGCGCGCGCCAGAGCCGGGTCCTCGGCGTGGAGCCGGTCGGCGATCCCGCCGAGGGCGCGCTTCTCGCGAGTGGACAGGCTCATACTGACGGCCCTCCGATGGCAGACGATGATGCAGAGGATTTTAATGGCCTTTTGTCCCTTTTTGCCAAGCGAATGGGGTAGATCTTCCCCGGTGGCCGTTCCCCTCATCTCTCGCCCGTCGATCGGGACAGCGCCTCGGCGCCGCTCGCGATCTCGGTGAGCTCGGTGGTGATCTCGGCCTGGCGCGCGGAGTTGGCGCGGCGGGTGAGCTGCCCGATGAGCTCGTGGGCGTTCTCGGTGGCCGACGTCATCGCCTGCCGCCTGGCGGCGTGCTCGGAGGCGCTGGACTCCAGCAGCATGCCCCAGATCCGGCCCCTGACGTACTGCCGCAGCAGCAGGTCGAGCACCGCCCCGGTCGACGGCTCGAACTCGTACGGAGGCGGGGCGCCGGTAGGGTCGCCGGGCTCTCCGCCCATCTCCCTCTCCTCGATCTCCAGGGGCAGGATCCGGTGCGCGCGGGTCTGCTGGGCCAGCATGGACACGAACTCGGTGAACACGACGTGCACCTCGCCCACCCCGCCCGCCCTGGTGGGCGTGTCGAAGGCGTCCACCAGCGTCTGGCCGATCTCCGCGGCGACCTCGTAGGCCGGATGGTCGGAGAGGCCGACCCACTCCCGCTCCGTCCGCCGGTGCCGGAAGCGGTAGAAGTCCACCGCCTTGCGTCCGCACAGGTAGAACACCGGCTCCTTGTCCTGCGCGCGCAGGAGCGCGGCCAGGGCGTCGCTCTGGCGCAGGACGTTGTTGTTGAAGCCGCCGCAGAAGCCCCGGTCGCTGCTCATCAGCAGCACGGCCACCCGGGAGGTGTCCGGCCTGAGGTTGAGCAGTGCGTGGTTGGTGTGGGTGCCGTGGCTGATCAGGACGGAGGCCGCCCTGGTGATCTCCCTGGCGTACGGCCTGGCGGCGTCGAGGCGCCGGCGGGCCCCGGGGATCCGGGAGGACGCGATGAGCTCCTGGGCTCGCGTGATCTTGGCCGTCGAGGTGACGGACCGGATGCGTGCGCGGATCGCGCGGAGTTCGGCGCCCATGATGTCCTCCCCGGGGTCTGCTCCCGGCCGGGATGCCCCCTTCCCCGCGGCCCTGCCCCCCGGTGGTCCGGCGTTACCTCCGGAAGGGGGCCGGATTTCGTCAACCGGCTGCCCTGTCGGAGGTCATTGCGCCCCAGATCGCCATATGTCGTGTTTTGATGATGTTCGGGGATGAAGGGGGCGATTCTGAGGAGGCGCCCCCCGGCTGCTACCGTGAGGCGTCGGCTTCCTTTAAGCCCCGTCCTGTGAGGCGGGAAAGGTGGTGTTCTCTTTGGCTGATCCTGTTTCGCATGCCCGCGGCGGCGCCCGCGCGGTCCTTGAGGGACCTGACATCAACCGCGCGCTGATCCGCATCTCCCACGAGATCCTTGAGCGCACCAAGGGCGCCGAGGACATCGTCCTGCTGGGCATCCCCACCCGGGGCGTCTACCTCGCCCG
Organism: Streptosporangium sp. NPDC006007; assembly: GCF_040614315.1. NCBI lineage: Bacteria > Bacillati > Actinomycetota > Actinomycetes > Streptosporangiales > Streptosporangiaceae > Streptosporangium > Streptosporangium sp. NPDC006007. The sequence continues at coordinate 51,718 of NZ_JBEXUG010000001.1, forward strand.
CCGGCTCGCCGCCTACCTTGAGCAGTTCGAGGGCCGCCCGGTTCCCTTCGGATCCCTCGACGTGACGATGTACCGCGACGATCTGCGCCTGCGGCCCGCCCGCGCGCTCGGCCGCACCGAGCTTCCCGCCGACGGCATCGACGGCAGGACCGTCGTCCTCGTCGACGACGTCCTCTACTCCGGCCGCACCGTCCGCTCCGCGCTCGACGCGCTCAACGACCTGGGCCGCCCGCGGGCCGTCCAGCTCGCGGCCCTGGTCGACCGGGGCCACCGCGAGCTGCCCATCCGGGCCGACTACGTGGGCAAGAACCTCCCCACCGCCAAGTCCGAGATCGTCAGGGTCTACCTGGAGGAGAACGACGGCCGTGACGCCGTGCTGCTGCTGAAGGAGGACGAGAAGTGAAGCGGCACCTGATCTCGGCGGCGGACCTGAGCCGCGACGACGCCCTGTTGATCCTGGACACCGCCGACGAGCTGGCGAAGATCTCGGACCGCTCGATCAAGAAGCTGCCCACCCTGCGCGGCCGTACCGTGGTGAACCTCTTCTTCGAGGACTCCACCCGCACCCGGATCTCCTTCGAGGCCGCGGCCAAGCGCCTGTCGGCGGACGTCATCAACTTCTCCGCCAAGGGCTCCAGCGTCTCCAAGGGTGAGTCGCTGAAGGACACCGCGCTCACCCTGGAGGCGATGGGCGCCGACGCCGTCGTCATCCGGCACGGCGCCTCCGGAGCGCCGTATCGCCTGGCCGGCTGGGTGCACGGCAGCGTCGTCAACGCGGGCGACGGCACCCACGAGCACCCCACCCAGGCCCTGCTCGACGCCTTCACCATGCGCCGCCGCCTCGGCGCGCTGGACGGCAGGAAGGTCACGATCGTCGGTGACGTGCTGCACAGCCGGGTGGCCCGCTCCAACGTGCTCCTGCTGGCCACGCTCGGCGCCCAGGTGACCCTGGTCGCCCCGCCGACCCTGCTCCCGGTGACCGTGCACTCCTGGCCGTGCGAGGTCTCCTACGACCTCGACGCCGTGCTGCCCAAGTCGGACGTGGTGATGATGCTGCGGGTGCAGCGCGAGCGGATGAACGCCGCGTTCTTCCCCACCGAGCGCGAGTACAGCCGCCGCTACGGCCTCGACCGCGACCGCGTCGCCAGGATGCACGACAACGCCATCGTGATGCATCCGGGGCCGATGAACCGCGGAATGGAGATCGCGGCCGAGGTGGCCGACTCGCCGCGCTCGACCATCGTCGAGCAGGTCGCCAACGGTGTGACCACGCGCATGGCCGTCCTGTACCTGCTGCTTGGCGGCGCCGACCTCGGGGGAGAGATCCAGTGACCAGCATCGTCATCAAGGGCGCGAGCATCCTCGGCGGAGAGCCGGCCGACATCCTGATCCGGGACGGCGTTATCGCCGCGATCGGCGGGGAACCGAGCGGCGACGAGACGCTCGACGCCCGGGGGCTCATCGCGCTGCCCGGCCTGGTGGACCTCCACACCCACCTGCGCGAGCCCGGCCGCGAGGACGCGGAGACCGTCGACAGCGGCACCCGCGCCGCGGCCCTGGGCGGCTACACCGCGGTGCACGCCATGGCCAACACCGACCCGGTCGCCGACACCGCGGGCGTCGTCGAGCAGGTCTGGCGCCTGGGTCAGGAGGCCGGCCACTGCGACGTCCGCCCGGTCGGCGCCGTCACCGTCGGCCTCGGCGGCGAGCGGCTGGCCGAGCTCGGCGCGATGGCCGACTCCGCCGCGCGGGTCCGTGTCTTCTCCGACGACGGCAGGTGCGTCTCCGACGCGGTGCTCATGCGCCGCGCGCTGGAGTACGTCAAGGCGTTCGACGGGGTGGTCGCCCAGCACGCCCAGGAACCGCGCCTGACCTCCGACGCGCAGATGAACGAGGGCGCGGTCTCCGGCAGGCTCGGCCTGACCGGCTGGCCCGCGGTCGCCGAGGAGGCGATCATCGCCCGTGACTGCCTGCTCGCCGCGCACGTCGGCTCCCGCCTCCACATCTGCCACGTGTCCACCGCGGGCTCCGTGGAGATTATCCGCTGGGCCAAGTCGAAGGGCTGGGACGTCACCGCCGAGGTGACCCCGCACCACCTGCTCCTCACCGACGACCTCGTGGAGAGCTCCCCGGTGGGCTCCTACAACCCGATCTACAAGGTGAACCCGCCGCTGCGCACCCGCGCCGACGTCGCGGCGCTGCGCGAGGCGCTGGCCGATGGCACGATCGACTGCGTCGCCACCGACCACGCCCCGCACCCGGTCGAGGACAAGGAGACCGAGTGGGCCGCCGCGGCCATGGGCATGATCGGCCTGGAGACGGCTCTGCCGGTGGTGCAGGAGGCCATGGTCGAGACCGGGCTGCTCGACTGGGCCGGTGTCGCCGAGCGCATGTCCTGCGCCCCGGCCAGGATCGGCCGGGTCCAGGACCACGGCCGGCCCATCGAGGTCGGCGCCGTGGCCAACATCACCCTCTACGACGCCGCCGCGCGCGCCGAGGTCGACCCCGCGGGCTACGCCTCCAAGAGCCGTAACACCCCCTACGAGGGCAGGACCCTTCCGGGCCGCGTCGTGGCGACCTTCCTGCGGGGCAGGCCGACCGTCCTGGACGGAAAGCTCGCGTGACATCCCCGCCCGGTGCCCGTTGGGGCGTACGGGCTCCAGGGGCCGGCGGTGCCCGGCACGCCGGGGTCCGGTCCCGTTACCCGTATGGCGCGCCGCCGTCCCACATCATGGAGACGCGCCCCTGTCGCGCGCCAGATATTTCATACTTTGCGGAGCAATGACCGAGATGATCGGGGTATGTGAGTGACCGCAGTGCTAGTGCTGGAAGACGGCCGAGTCTTCCAGGGGATCCCTTACGGCGCCGAGGGCGAGACCTTCGGCGAGATGGTCTTCAACACCGGGATGACCGGCTACCAGGAGACCCTTACCGACCCGTCCTACCACCGCCAGATCGTCGCGATGACCGCACCGCACATCGGCAACACCGGCGTCAACGACGAGGACTCCGAGTCGTCGCGTGTCCAGGTCTCCGGCTACGTGGTCCGCGAGCCCTCCCGCGTCTCCTCCAGCTGGCGTGCCACCCGCTCCCTCGACGACTACCTCAGGGAACAGGGCGTCGTCGGCATCGCCGTCCCCGGCACCCGCGCCCTCACCCGCCACCTGCGCGAAAGAGGCGCCATGCGGGCCGGGGTCTTCTCCGGCCAGGCCCTCGCCCCGGTCGAGGAACTGCTGGAGCGGGTCAGGCGCAGCCCCGCGATGGAGGGCGCCGACCTCGCCGAACAGGTCTCCACCGCCGAGCCGTACGTCGTCCGGGCGATCGGCGAGAAGCGGTTCACCGTGGCGGCCGTGGACCTCGGCATCAAGGCCATGACCCCGCACCGGATGGCCGAGCGCGGCTGCGAGGTGCACGTCCTGCCGGCCTCAAGCACCGCCGGGGACATTCTCGCGCTCAACCCGGACGGCGTGTTCTTCTCCAACGGCCCCGGAGACCCGGCCACCGCCGACCGGCAGGTCGAGGCGGTGCGCGGGGTCCTCGCGGCGGGCAGGCCGTTCTTCGGCATCTGCTTCGGCAACCAGATCTTCGGCCGCGCCCTCGGACTGGGCACCTACAAGCTGCGCTACGGCCACCGCGGGGTCAACCAGCCGGTCCAGGACCGCCGCACCGGCAAGGTGGAGATCTCCGCCCACAACCACGGCTTCGCCGTACGGGCACCCCTGCGGGGGCGCTTCGACACGCCGTACGGCCCGGCGGAGGTCACCCACGTCAACCTCAACGACGACTGCGTCGAGGGACTGCGGCTGATCGACCGTCCCGCCTTCAGCGTCCAGTACCACCCCGAGGCCGCCGCCGGCCCGCACGACTCCGCCGGCCTCTTCGACCGGTTCTGCGCGCTGATGGAGGAGACCGGGGGACGGACGGCGGGCGAGATCACGAACATGACGGAGGGAAGCAGCGGTGCCTAAGCGCACGGATATCCAGTCGGTGCTGGTGATCGGTTCCGGGCCGATCGTGATCGGGCAGGCGTGTGAGTTCGACTACTCCGGCACGCAGGCCTGCCGGGTGCTGCGCGCGGAGGGCTTCCGGGTGGTGCTGGTCAACAGCAACCCCGCGACGATCATGACGGATCCGGAGTTCGCGGACGCGACGTATGTCGAGCCGATCACCCCGGAGATCGTGGAGAAGATCATCGAGCGGGAGCGGCCGGACGCGCTGCTGCCCACGCTGGGCGGGCAGACCGCGCTGAACACCGCGATCGCGCTGCACGAGGCCGGGGTGCTGGACCGCTACGGCGTGGAGATGATCGGCGCGGACGTGGCGGCGATCCAGGCCGGGGAGAACCGGGAGCTGTTCAAGAACATCGTGGCCAAGGTCGCCGCCGAACGGGGCCTGAACGCCGCCTCCGCGCGGTCGGTGGTCTGTCACACCATGGACGAGTGCCTGGCCGCCGCGGAGGGGCTGGGGTATCCGGTGGTGGTGCGGCCGTCGTTCACCATGGGCGGGGTCGGCTCGGGGTTCGCCCACGACCAGGAGGGGCTGCGGCGGATCGCCGGGGCGGGACTGGACGCGTCACCGACCACCGAGGTGCTGCTGGAGGAGTCGATCCTGGGCTGGAAGGAGTACGAGCTGGAGGTGATGCGGGACCGGGCCGACAACGTGGTGATCGTCTGCTCGATCGAGAACGTGGACCCGATGGGCGTGCACACCGGCGACAGCGTCACGGTGGCTCCGGCGCTGACCCTCACCGACCGCGAGTATCAGAACATGCGGGATGTGGCGATCGCGGTGATCCGGGAGGTGGGGGTGGACACCGGCGGCTGCAACATCCAGTTCGCCGTCGATCCGCGCACCGGGCGGATGGTGGTGATCGAGATGAATCCCAGGGTGTCGCGTTCCAGCGCGCTGGCGTCGAAGGCGACGGGGTTCCCGATCGCGAAGATCGCCGCGAAGCTCGCGGTCGGCTACACGCTGGACGAGATCCCCAACGACATCACCGGCGTGACCCCGGCCTCCTTCGAACCCACGCTCGACTACGTCGTGGTCAAGGTGCCGAGGTTCGCCTTCGAGAAGTTCGCCGGCGCCGACCAGACGCTGACCACGCACATGAAGTCGGTGGGCGAGGCGATGGCGATCGGCCGCTCGTTCGCCGAGGCGCTGCAGAAGGCGCTGCGGTCGCTGGAGAAGAAGGACGCGGTCTTCACCTGGACCGGCCCGCCGGGAGACAAGGACGCGCTGCTGGACGCGTGCCGGACCCCGCACGAGAGCCGCCTGGTGACGATGCAGCAGGCCATCCGGGCCGGCGCCACCGCGCGGGAGCTGTACGCGGCGACCGCGGTGGATCCGTGGTTCGTGGACCAGCTGTTCGCGATCGACGAGGTCGCCGCCCAGGTGCGCGAGGCCCCCCGGCTGACCGCCGAGCTCCTGATCACCGCCAAGCGGTACGGGTTCGGCGACGCCCAGCTCGCGGGGTTGCGCGGGACGGAGGAGGCGCGGGTGCGGGATCTGCGCCACGAGCTGGGGGTGCGGCCGGTCTATCACACGGTCGACACCTGCGCCGCCGAGTTCGCCGCCAGGACCCCGTACCTGTACTCCACCTACGACGAGGAGAGCGAGGTGCCGGCCGGTGACCGGCCCAAGGTCCTCATCCTCGGCTCCGGGCCCAACCGGATCGGCCAGGGCATCGAGTTCGACTACGCCTGCGTGCACGCCTCCTTCGAGCTGTCGAAGGTGGGCTATGAGACCGTGATGGTCAACTGCAACCCCGAGACCGTCTCCACCGACTACGACACCTCCGACCGGCTGTACTTCGAGCCGCTGACGCTGGAGGACGTGCTGGAGGTGGTGCACGCCGAGCAGCGCACCGGCCCGGTCGCCGGGGTGATCGTCCAGCTGGGCGGCCAGACGCCGCTGGGTCTGGCACAGGCGCTCAAGGACGCCGGGGTACCCATCGTGGGCACCTCGCCGGAGGCGATCCACCTGGCCGAGGAGCGCGGAGCGTTCGGCCGGGTCCTGGCCGAGGCGGGGCTGCCGGCGCCCAAGCACGGCACCGCGGTCACCGTGGACGAGGCGGTGGAGATCGCCGGGGAGATCGGCTATCCGGTGCTGGTGCGGCCCTCCTACGTGCTGGGCGGGGCGGGCATGGCGATCGTCTACGACGACGCCACGCTGACCGCCTACATGTCCAAGGCCGGCGCGGCCAGCGATCACCCTGTGCTGGTGGACCGGTTCCTCGACGAGGCCGTCGAGATCGACGTGGACGCCCTGTTCGACGGGGAGGAACTGTATCTGGGCGGGGTGATGGAGCACATCGAGGAGGCCGGCATCCACTCCGGCGACTCGGCGTGCTCGCTGCCGCCGATCACGCTGGGCGGCCACGACATCAAGCGCATCCGCGCCGCGACCGAGGCGATCGCCCGGGGGGTGGGGGTACGCGGCCTGCTGAACGTGCAGTACGCGTTGTCGGCCAACATCCTCTACGTGCTGGAGGCGAATCCGCGGGCGAGCCGGACGGTGCCGTTCGTGTCCAAGGCGACCGCGGTGCCGCTGGCCCGCGCCGCGGCCCGGATCATGCTGGGCGCCACCGTGGGTGAACTGCGGGCGGAGGGGATGCTGCCGGCCGACGGGGACGGGGGGACGCTCCCGCTGGACGCGCCGATCGCCGTGAAGGAGGCGGTGCTGCCGTTCAACCGGTTCTCCGGGGTGGACACGGTGCTGGGGCCGGAGATGCGCTCCACCGGCGAGGTGATGGGGATCGACGAGTTCTTCGGCACCGCGTACGCCAAGTCGCAGGCGGCGGCGTACGGGTCGCTGCCGGTGAAGGGGCGGGCGTTCGTGTCGGTGGCCAACCGGGACAAGCGGGCGATGGTGTTCCCGGTGAAGGCGCTGGCGGACCTGGGGTTCGAGATCCTGGCGACGGAGGGGACCGCGGAGGTGCTGCGGCGGAACGGGGTCCGTGCCCGGGTGGTGCGCAAGCAGAGCGACGGCCCCGGTGCGGGAGGCGAGCCGACGATCGGGCGCCGGATTCTGGACGGCGAGGTGGATCTGATCGTGAACACGCCGTTCGGCAGTCCGGGACAGTCGGGGCCGCGCCTGGACGGATATGAGATCCGCACCGCCGCGGTGGTGCGGGGGATTCCGTGTATCACCACGGTGCAGGGACTGGCCGCCGCCGTGCAGGGCATTCAGGCCATCGTCCGTGGCGACATCGGCGTACGGTCTCTCCAAGAGCACGCGGAGCGGCTGAGGGGACGAGCGAGCGGAGCGGCCGGCGAGGGATGAGCCGTCCGTGGAGGGAGTGAGGAGCCGTGCGCGACCATGGGTCCGTGCGGCTGAGGGGACGAGTGAGCGGAGCGGCCGGCGAGGGATGAGCCGTCCGTGGAGGGAGTGAGGAGCCGTGCGCGACCATGGGTCCGTGCGGCTGAGGGGACGAGCGGGTGGCGCGGTCGGTGAAGAATGAGCCTGTCCGTGCAGGGAAGTGAGGGGCCGGGCGCGAGCGTGGGCACGACACGCCTGCGACGCTTGTGCCGTAAGCGGAGGTGAGAGCGACGCCTGTTACTCCGGTACAGGTGACGGGCACGGTGCTGACGACGCGCCGGGTCGACGCCTATCATGCGCTGACCGTGGTCGCGCCCGGCATCGCCGAGCGGTTCCGGCCCGGCCACTTCGTCGGGGTGGCGGTCGGCGGATCGCAGACGGCGATGCTGACACGCCGGGCCTTCTCCATTCACGATGTCAAACCCGACTACGGCGGCACGGTGGAGTTCGTCTTCACCGTGGGCGGTCCCGGCACGGCCTGGCTGGCCGAGCGCCGCGCCCGCGACACCCTCGATCTGGTCGGGCCGCTCGGCCGGCCCTTCCCGCTGCCGCGTGACCCGGTGACCTGCGTCATGGTCGGCGGCGAGTACGGCTCGGCGACGCTCTTCGCCGTGGCCGACGCCCTCCAGGGGCGCGGCTGCCGGGTCGACTTCGTGCTGGGCGCGGTCTCGGCCGACCGGGTGTTCGGCGCGCTGCGGGCCCGCAGGATGGGGGAGACCACCACCCTGACCACCGAGGACGGCTCCCTGGGCATGCGCGGAAAGGTGACGGACGTGCTGCCCGGTGTGATCGCCGACGTCCGGGCCGACGCGGTCTACGCCTGCGGCCCGATGGAGATGCTGCGCGGTGTCACCGCCGTGGCGGTCGAGTTCGACATTCCGGTCCAGGTGGCGGTTGAGGAGCGGATGGCCTGCGGAATCGGCGTGTGCATGACGTGCGTGCTGCCGGTCATCGGGGACGACGGGGTGACCCGGATGCTGCGCTCGTGCGTCGAGGGGCCGGTCTTCCGGGGCGAGCGCGTCCGCTTCGACGACGTCGGGACGATCCCGTTTGACGCGCTCGGGGCACCTGGTGGGGGATCACGGAATGTCAGTTGACATGCGGACGTACCTGGGGCACGTGGAACTGGTCAACCCGATCATCACGGCCTCGGGGTGCGCCGCCTCGGGCTCCGAGCTCGCCCAGTTCTTCGACCTGGGCCGGATCGGCGCGCTGACCACGCGATCGGTCACGATGGCCCCCAGGGCGGGCCGTCCGACGCCCCGGATGGCCGAGACCCCCTCGGGCATGCTCAACGCCGTCGGCCTCCAGGGGCCGGGCGTGGACGCCTTCCTGGAGCGCGAGCTGCCCTGGCTCTCCCAGCGGGGCGTGCGGACCGTGGTGTCCATCGGCGGCGGCACCGTGGCCGAGTACACCGCGCTGGCCCGCAGGCTCACCGACGCCCCCGGCGTGACCGCCGTGGAGGTCAACCTGTCCTGTCCCAACATCGAGGACCGGGGCAGGGTCTTCGCCCGCGACGGGGCGGCCTCCGCCGAGGTGATCGCCTCGGTGCGTTCGGTGATGCGCTACGACGTGCCGGTGGTGGCGAAGCTGTCGCCGGACGTGGTGGACGTGGTGAGCGTCGCCCGCGCGTGCGTGGACGGCGGTGCCGACGCGCTCTCAATGATCAACAATCCGATCGGCATGTGCATCGACACCGAGGCCATGCGCCCCTCGCTCTCGGCGGTCACCGGCGGCCTGTCGGGACCGGCGATCCGGCCGCTGGCCGTGCGCTGTGTGTGGCAGGTCCACGCCGCGCTGCCCAGCGTGCCCATCATCGGCATGGGCGGCGTGCTGACCGGCAGGGACGCCTTCGAGATGGTCCTGGCGGGCGCCTGCGTCGTCGCGGTGGGCACGGCGCTCTTCCACGACCCCTACGCCTGCCTGCGTGTCCTGCGGGAGCTGGAGGAGCTTCTGGCGGCGCGGGGGTTCCACCGGCTGGCCGACGCCGTCGGGCTGGCCCATCGCCCGCCGGGGGCTTCCACCCGGCACCGGATAGACCTGGAGGAGAGTTCCCTGTGACGCCCGCACCCATCGCCGTCGCCTTGGACGCACCCGATCTGGAGACCGCGGCCCGCTGGGCGAGCCTGGTGACGCCGCACGTCAGCACGGTCAAGGTCGGACTCGAACTGTATCTGCGTCACGGCCCCGAGGTGATCCCCTCGATCCGCGGGGCGAGCGGGGTCCAGGTGTTCCTCGATCTCAAGCTCCACGACATCCCCAACACGGTCGCCGGGGCCGTCCGGGCCGTGGCCCGGCTGAAGCCGGCCATCCTGACCGTCCACGCGACCGGCGGGCCCGCGATGATCAGGGCGGCCGTGGACGGGCTGCCCGACGGCCGGATCGCGGCCGTGACACTGCTCACCTCGCTCTCGGAGGCCGACCTGGAACGGATCGGCGTCGCGGGTCCCTCGGGCGACGCGGTGCGCCGCCTGGCGGTCATGGCCGTCGGCGCGGGCGCCCAGGCCCTCGTGTGCTCGCCGCACGAGGTCGCCGCGGTGCGGGCGGAGGTCGGCCCGGACATCACTTTGATCACCCCCGGCGTCCGCCCCGCCGGCGCCGAGACTCAGGATCAGGCCAGAGTAGCGACTCCCGAGCGGGCTTTCACCGATGGGGCCGATCTTCTGGTGATCGGCCGCCCGATCACCGGCTCGGCGGACCCGGGGGCGGCGGCGGCGGGAATCGCCGCGACGCTCCGGCGGATGTCCGCGGCGGGCGGGCGGAGCGCCCGAGGGGGCTTGTGACGGGGGGCGTAGGAAACGCGGAGTTGAGCGTAGTTTCATCGACGCGCCGCGACTTTCCCGCTACACAAGGTGACGAAGTAGATTTTCTAAGGGAAGAAACTGGTCTTGACGTTGCTTGAAACGCGATGACCAGCTAGTTTCCCTTCCCGTCCGAGTACATCGACAGGAAATTCGAGGTGACCCGGCGTGGCTCTTCCTCCCCTTACCCCTGAGCAGCGCGCCGCAGCCCTAGAGAAGGCTGCCAAGGCCCGCCGAGAGCGTGCCGAGGTTAAGAACCGCCTGAAGCACGGCGCTATCTCTCTGGCTGAGGTGCTCAAAGACGGGCAGGCCGACGACGTCATCGGCAAGATGAAGGTTTCGGCCCTTCTGGAGTCGCTCCCCGGCGTGGGCAAGGTCCGCGCCAAGCAGCTGATGGAGCGGCTTGGCATCGCAGAGTCCCGCCGTGTGCGGGGTCTCGGCGCCAACCAGAGGGCTTCACTCGAGCGTGAGTTCGGCGGGGCCGAGAGCTAGTCTCGGTTCAGTACGCACGCTCATCCCGCATCCGCGGGAACGGCATCACAGGGGGTTTTGGAGTTGACCGGAACGTCGTGGCCCGACGAGAGTCGGGCCCCGGAGACAACCGCTGAGAGCGGGTCCGGCGGCTCCGCATCCCCGGTCGCGGGTCCGGAGGGGGCGCGAGCCTTCCCCGGATCGGCCGGCAACCGCCTGACGGTCCTCTCAGGGCCGTCAGGCGTCGGCAAGTCCACGGTCGTCGCCGAGCTTCGGCGGGCACACCCCGAGGTGTGGCTGTCGGTCTCGGTGACCACCAGGAGGCCCCGTCCGGGGGAGACCCACGGGGTGGAGTACTTCTTCGCCGACGACGAGGAGTTCGACCGCCTCGCCGCCTCGGGCGAGTTGCTGGAGTGGGCGGAGTTCGCCGGCAACCGGTACGGCACGCCGCGTGGCCCGGTGCTCGACCGCCTCGCCGCGGGGGTGCCGACGCTGCTGGAGATCGACCTGCAGGGGGCGCGTCAGGTCCGCGCGACCATGCCCGAGGCACTGCTGATCTTCCTGGCCCCGCCGAGCTGGGAGGAGCTGGAGAAGCGTCTGCGCGGCCGGGGCACCGAGCCCGAGGACGTGATCGCCCGCCGCCTCGCCGCCGGCCGGATCGAGATGGCCGCCGAGCAGGAGTTCGACCTCACCCTGGTGAACACATCCGTCGAGGACGTATGTCATCGGCTGATAGCCTTATTGGCTGATGCTCCCGAGGCTTCGAGCCCCGGACGTTCACCTAGCTAGGGGAAAACACAACGTGGCAACGAACGCGGCCTATTCCGAAGGCATCACCAACCCGTCGATCGACGCGCTGCTCGACATCGTCGACAGCAAGTACAGTCTTGTGATCTTCGGTTCGAAGCGGGCCCGTCAGATCAACGCCTACTACTCCCAGCTCGGCGAGGGCCTGCTGGAGTACGTCGGCCCGCTCGTGGAGACCCACGCCCAGGAGAAGCCGCTCTCCATCGCGCTGCGCGAGGTCAGCGAGGGCCTGCTCACCTCCGAGCCGATCGAGGGCTAGTCCCGCCGATGCGGACGCCTGGCGAGGGCGCGGCGGCCACCCCCGGAGCCCACCCCCCCGAAGCAGTCCCGGCCGGAACACCGACGGCGTCCGACGACGCCCGCGACGGCGCTCCGGTGACCGTGGCGCCCCGGGGACGCGACCGGCGTCGCGGGCCCGCCGTCGTTCTCGGTGTGAGCGCCGGCATCGCCGCCTACAAGGCATGTGAGCTGCTCCGGCTGTTCACCGAGTCCGGGCACGACGTCCGGGTCGTCCCGACCCGGGAGGCGCTCCGCTTCGTCGGCGAGCCGACTTGGGCGGCCCTGTCGGGCAATCCCGTGACGACCGACGTCTGGGACTCCGTGCACGAGGTGCCCCACGTCCGGATCGGGCAGGGCGCCGATCTGGTGGTGGTCGCCCCCGCCACCGCCGACGTGCTCGCCAAGGCCGCCCACGGGCTGGCGGGCGACCTGCTCACCAACACCCTGCTGACCGCGCGCTGCCCGGTGGTGTTCGCCCCCGCGATGCACACCGAGATGTGGGAGCATCCCGCCACCCGCGCCAACGTCGCCACGCTCCGCGAGCGCGGCGCGATCGTCGTCGAGCCCGCCGTGGGCCGCCTGACCGGTGCCGACACCGGCCGAGGGCGGCTGCCGGAGCCCAAGGAGATCTTCGAGGTCTGCCGGGGGGTCCTGTCGGGGCGCCAGGCGGACCTGGCCGGGCGCCGTCTGGTGATCTCCGCGGGAGGCACCCGTGAGGCCCTCGATCCGGTCCGTTTCCTCGGTAACCGCTCCTCGGGCCTGCAGGGCTACGCGCTGGCCCGTACGGCTCTCGCCCGCGGCGCGGAGGTCGTCCTGGTCGCCGCCAACGTGGCCCTGCCCGACCCGGCCGGGGCCACGGTGATCCGGGTGGGGTCGGCGCTGGAGATGCGCGCCGCCGTGCTGGACGCGGTGGGGGGTCCCGGGTGGGGAGCCGACGCGGTGGTCATGGCCGCCGCCGTCGCCGACTTCCGGCCCGCCGCGCGGAGCGACTCGAAGATCAAGAAGTCCTCTACCGACCCGGACCCCATCTATTTGGTGAAAAATCCGGACATCCTGGCTGAGCTGGGGGAGCGGCGCCGTGAGGGGCTCAAGCCGTACCCGCAGGTGATCGCCGGGTTCGCGGCCGAGACCGACGACGTGCTCGCCAACGGGCGGGCCAAGCTCGCCCGCAAGGGCTGTGACCTGCTCGTCGTCAACCAGGTGGGGGAGAACCTCGCCTTCGGCACCCCGGACAACGAGGCGGTGGTCCTGGTCGCGGACGGGGAGCCGGTGGAGATCCCGCGCGGCCCCAAGGAGGCCCTCGCCGACGTGGTCTGGGACCTCGTCGCCGCGCGCCTCACCTGAGCGGGCTCGTGGGGCCGCGGTGGGGCCGGAGGCGGGAACGGGGCGCTGACCGGGCATGTTCCGGGAGGCGCGGGCCTTCGGCTCGCCGCGTTCGAGACGGTTTCGCGGCGCCGCTCCAGGTGGGGCTACAATTCGGCGAGCGCTACTGGTGTCGTGTCGACGCCAGAGCCCCCAGACGCCAGCAGCCGCTGCATGAGGAGCCACTGACTTGTCCCGTCGCCTGTTCACCTCCGAGTCGGTCACAGAGGGCCACCCGGACAAGATCGCCGACCAGATCAGTGACGCGATTCTCGACGCCATGCTCAAGGGTGACCCCAAGAGCCGTGTCGCGGTCGAGACGCTGATCACCACCGGTCAGGTCCACGTCGCCGGAGAGGTGACGACGGAGACCTACGTCGACATTCCCGGTCTCATCCGGGAGAAGATCCTTGAGATCGGCTACGACGCCTCCCACAAGGGCTTCGACGGCGCCTCCTGCGGCGTGTCGGTGTCCATCGGCGCGCAGTCCCCCGACATCGCCCAGGGTGTCGACGACGCCTACGAGACCCGTGAGGGCGAGGTCGCCGACGAGCTCGACCGCCAGGGCGCCGGCGACCAGGGCCTGATGTTCGGCTACGCCTGCCGTGAGACCCCCGAGCTGATGCCGCTGCCGATCCAGCTCGCGCACCGCCTGGCCGAGCGCCTGTCGCAGGTCCGCAAGGACGGGACCGTTCCCTACCTGCGCCCCGACGGCAAGACCCAGGTCACCATCGAATACGACGGCGACCGCCCGGTCCGCCTCGACACCGTGGTCGTCTCCACCCAGCACGCGGCCGAGATCGACCTCAAGGAGATGCTCGCGCCGGACATCAAGGAGCACGTGGTCGACCCGGTGATCGCCGGCCTGGAGATCGCCACCGAGGGCTACCGCCTGCTGGTCAACCCGACCGGCCGCTTCGAGATCGGCGGCCCGATGGGCGACGCCGGCCTGACCGGCCGCAAGATCATCGTTGACACCTACGGCGGCATGGCCCGTCATGGCGGCGGCGCCTTCTCCGGCAAGGACCCGTCCAAGGTGGACCGCTCCGCGGCTTACGCCATGCGCTGGGTCGCCAAGAACATCGTGGCCGCCGGGCTGGCCGAGCGCGCCGAGGTTCAGGTCGCCTACGCCATCGGCAAGGCGCACCCGGTCGGCGTGTTCGTCGAGACCTTCGGCACCGAGAAGGCCGCGATCGACAAGATCCAGGAGGCCGTGCTCAAGGTCTTCGACCTGCGCCCGGCCGCGATCATCCGCGACCTCGACCTGCTGCGCCCGATCTACTCGGCGACCTCCGCCTACGGCCACTTCGGCCGGGCCGAGTTCTCCTGGGAGGCCACCGACCGCGCCGACGCCCTCCGCGCCGCCGCCGGTCTCTGACCGTTCCGCCAACGGCCCCCGTGGACACCCCACGGGGGCCGTTGGCATGGGTGATCCGTTCCCCGAGCGGATGCGGGCCGCGGCGCGGGCCGGGCCGGGGGCCGCGAACTCCGCTGGGAGAACTCCGGACGGCGGGTATACCTTGCCACATTCTAGGATTAATTGGTGATTAATCCGCTTTTTGTTCGGTGAAATTGGGCAAATGGGAACCGTTGTTGACAGATATGGAAAGGTGGGCCATTTTAGCGGGGGAAGTTCGGTAATTCACCTGCTGCCATTCGCCTTGCCGCCTGTTTGACGCGGCCAACCCTCCCGGCGGTCAAGAACGCGTGCGGCGTGCGGGCCGTTTCCGGTCTCACCGGTCTCATGGATGCGCTGGGAGGAATTCGCTGGTGAAGAACCCTCACGTCTACGGCCGCCCGGCCGCTGCGCTCAAGCGCGCACCGGCCGGGGTCGCCGTCCTCGCCCTGTCCGTGTCTCAGGGGATCCTTGACCACCACCCGCCGTCCCCGGAGCGTCAGTCTCTGTGTAACTTCTCTTATGGAGATCTTGGGGGAGAGGCGTGGTCAGGAGGCCGGGAACGGGTGAGCTGCCCGCGGAGGTCACGAGCTTCGTGGGACGCAAGGAGGAGGTCCGCCAGGTCAGGCGGCTCCTCCAGGTCTCCAGGCTGGTCACCGTCACCGGTGTGGCGGGCATCGGCAAGTCCCGGGTGGCCGTCAAGGCCGCGTCCGGGGCGCACCGGGCCTTCGCCGACGGCATCAGGTTCGTGGAGCTGGCGGGGGTGAACGACCCCGGCCGTCTGGAGCAGGCCGTGTCCCACGCGCTCGACCTGACGGACCCGTTCGCCCCGCCGGACGCCGAGGCGCTGGCCGAACACCTCCGCGACCGGCGGACCCTGTTGATCCTCGACACCTGCGAGCACCTGGTGGACGCCTGCGCCCAGCTGGCGCAGACCCTGCTGGAGAGCAGCCCGCAGCTGCGGATCCTGGCCACCAGCAGGCAGTCGCTCGGCGTTCCGGGCGAGCACATCGTGGCGCTCCCGCCGATGGTCCTGCCGGACCCGCGGGTCCTGGACTCCCCGGTCGTGCTCTCCCGCTGTGACGCGGTGGCGCTGTTCCTCGAACGCGCGAGGGCCGTCGACCCCGGCTACACGCTCACCGCGGGGAACGCCAGGGAGATCGCCGAGATCTGCGCCAGGCTCGACGGCATCCCGCTCGCCATCGAACTGGTCGCCGTCCGGATGCGCGCGCTGACGCCCGGCCGGATCAGGGAGCTCCTGGACGACCGGCTCTGGCTGCTGTCAGGCCGTACGGCGGGCGGACGGCACCCGACCGTCGGCGCCACCGTCGACTGGAGCCACGGGCTCTGCACCGCCGACGAGCGGCTGCTCTGGGCCCGGCTGCCGGTCTTCGTCTCCGCCTTCGACGCCGCCGCGGCCGAGGCGGTCTGCTCCGACGAGGCGCTGCCCGCCGAGCGGGTCCTGCCCGCCCTGCTCGGCCTGGTGGACAAGTCCATCGTGATCCCGGTGAAACGGGACGACGGCACGGTCTACCGGGTGCTGGACATCATCCGGGAGTACGGCGCCGCCAAACTGGCGGAGATCGGTGACCCCCGGGACGGGGAGCGACTCCGCCGCCGCCACCTGCGCCACTACTTCGAGCTGGCGCTCAGGGGCAAGGCTTCAGGCCGGCACGGCGACCAGCTGGAGACCTGGACCCGGGTCAGGCGGGAGTGGCCCAACATCCGCGCGGCCCTCGACCTGTGCGTGGCGGATCCGGCCCTGCGGGATACGGGCCTGATGATGGCCGCGGCGCTGTGGTACCTCTGGGTGGCCTGCGGAATGCTCAGGGAGGGCCGCGACCAGCTGGAGCGGTTGCTCGCCCGCACCCCGCCGGGAGGCCAGCCGTGGTCGTGGGGGATGCTCACGCTCGTCTACCTCGCCAACGCCCGAGGCGACCTGGACGAGGCCCGGCTGCTGCTGGCCCGGTGCGGGCGTCACAGCCCGCCCGACGGGGACCTGGTCCAGCTGGTCCTGCTCAAGATGACCGGCACGCTGG
Organism: Streptosporangium sp. NPDC006007; assembly: GCF_040614315.1. Taxonomy (NCBI): domain Bacteria; kingdom Bacillati; phylum Actinomycetota; class Actinomycetes; order Streptosporangiales; family Streptosporangiaceae; genus Streptosporangium; species Streptosporangium sp. NPDC006007. Next base: position 68,190 of record NZ_JBEXUG010000001.1, read on the forward strand.
CCTTCGTCGAGGGCGACCCGGGGCGCACGGAGCGGATGCTGGGCGAGGTGATCGAGCGGTTGCGCCCCCGCAGGGAACTGCCCGAGGTGCTGCTGCCCGCCATGGTCGAGCTGGGCACGAGCCTGGTCTGGGGCGGGGAGGCGGCCGAGGCCGGGCGGCTCTTCCTGGAGTGCCGGCGGCTCTGTGACGAGCTCGGGGAGACCTGGGCGAGCGCCTACGCCGACTACGGACTGGGCCTGGTCGCCTGGGCCGAGGGTGACGCAGCCCGGACGGCCGGACACGCGCGCGACTCCCTCCGGGTCAAGCGGCACTTCTCCGACGCCATGGGGATCGTCTTCTGCCTGGAGCTGCTGGCCTGCGCAGCGGCGGACGACGGCGACCTGGCCAGGGCCGGGCGGCTGCTCGCCGCGGCGCGCGCCGAACGGCTCGACAAGGGCCTGCTGGGGCGGGGCCATCCGGTGGTGATCGAGGAGAGTGGCCGCTGCGCCGAGCTGGTCCGGAGGCACCTGCCGCGCAGGGAGGCCGAGCAGGCGGACCGCGAGGGGACCGAGCTCGGCCTGGAGGAGGCGATCGCCTACGCGCTCGGCGAGGAGGCCGCGGGGGGCTTCGCCGTACGGCACGACCCCCGCTGGGCACCGCTGACGCCCAGGGAGCGGGAGGTCGCGGAGCTGGTCGCCGAGGGGCTGACCAACCGGCAGATCGCCTATCGGCTGGTGGTCGTCCAGCGGACCGTCGACTCCCACGTCGAGCACATTCTCGCCAAACTCGGCTTCGCGGCGCGGGCCCAGATCGCGGCCTGGGCCACCAGGCGGCGCCGGGGGCACGCATGACCGCCTGCTAACGTTTCCGCGGACTCGGAGGGTGAAAATGGCGCGGCGGCCGGGAAATCTTCCTGTTGACCTGTCCAGTTTCGTGGGACGGGCCGAGGAACTCGCCGAGGGGCTGCGCCATCTGGGCGAGGTCAGGCTCATGACCGTCACCGGCCCCGCCGGCGTGGGCAAGACCCGTACGGCCCTGCGGCTGGCAGGCAGGCTGCGCCGCCGGTTCGGCGGCGGCCTCTGGCGGGCCGAGCTGTCCGGCACGGCCGACCCGGTGGCCGCCCTCGCCGAGGCGCTCGGCCTGCCCGGGGCCTGCTCGGCGCCGGAGCTCGCCGCGTGGCTGGGCGACCGGCGGCTGCTCGTCGTGCTCGACACCTGCGACCATCTCGTCGGCGAGGTCGCCGAGCTGGCGGCGACCCTGGTCCGCGGCACGCCCGGGGCCGTGGTGGTGGTCACCGGCCGCCGGCCGCTGGGCCTGCCGGGAGAGCGGCTGCTGCAACTCGCGCCGCTTCCGCTCACCTCGGCCGTGCGGCTGTTCGAGGACCGGGCCCTGGCCGTGGACCCGGGCTTCGCGCTGACCCCCGTCACCGCGCCGGTGGTCGCCGAGATCTGCGGCAGGCTGGACGGGCTGCCTCTGGCGATCGAGCTCGCCGCCACCCTGGTGCGGTCGCTGTCGGCCCGGGATCTGCTGGAGGGGCTGCGGCACAGGTTCACCCTGCTGACCGGGGTCAGCAGGACCGTTCTGCCGCGCCACCGCGACCTGCGGGCCGCCGTCCAGTGGAGCCTCCGGCTCTGCGACGCCGAGCAGCGCGAACTGTGGACGCTGCTGTCGGCGCTGCCCGGCCCCTTCGACCTGGCCGGCGCCGAGCGGGCCGGCCGCGAGGCCGGGTTCGCGGCCGAGCGCGTCGCCCCGGTCCTCGCCGGGCTGGTCGAGCGGTCGATCGTGCTCCGCGAGCCCGGAGGGCGGCTCCGGATGCTGGAGGCGTACCGGGAGATCGGCCTGGAACCGTCCGGGGACCGGTGGCGGCCCGCCGCGCAGCAGCCGCTACGCGGCGCGGGACGCATACCGCGCCCCCGCCAGGCCGGCCGGGGGGCACGGCCGGTCAGCGGCGCCCTGAGCGCCCGGGAGCTCCAGGTGGCCGAGCTTATCACCGAGGGGCTGTCGAACCCGGAGATCGCCACGAGGCTGGACATCGCCAAGCGCACCGTGGACGCCCACGTCCGCAACATCCTCGCCAAGGGCGGCCTCGCCTCCCGCACCCAGGTGGCGGCGTGGGTGGCGGAAAGCGATTATCAGCCGTCCATATAGGTACATCGCCCGATGCGGGGGCATTAGCTTGGCCGCCATGATGGGAGCGGCCAGTGGGACACCGTGTACTCCAGCGTTCCGCAGCGTCAGGCGGTCACGAGGGAGGGGTCCCCTTCCGCCTGAAGTGATGTTGGGGTGTTTCCTGTGTCGGGCGTGACCCACTGGCCGACCACCTTCCCCGCCCGGCGCGACGCGTCGGCCGGCCGTCTCCGCACCGGGTGGTGAACCGCCGGTCGGTTGTCTTCCCCGTCCGATCCGGTGGGCAGGCCAACTCACCGCTCGATGCGGTGGACGGGCCGGCCCGTCCACCGCATCGAGCGGGCCCGCCGTCCCAGATCCGGCCCCGAGGCGGCCCGTCGCGGCCCCCGGTGTCCGGCGGGACAGCCCTCCGGTATCTGGTAGGACAAGTGGGTGACTCACACCGGCCCCTCATCAGACGACGACGCGTTGCTGCCGCTCGACGCCGTACGTGAGAGGCCCGCTCCCGCCCCGCCGGCCAGAGGGGTGCCGGAGCCCGCGGCGACGCTTCCGGTCGCGCGGATCGCGGTGGACATGCCGCTGCCGCACCTGGACCGGCCGTTCGACTACCTGGTGCCGGCCCCCCTGGACGCCGAGGCGGTGCCGGGGGCGCGGGTCCGGGTCCGCTTCGCGGGCAAACTCGTCGGAGGCTTCCTGCTGGAACGGGTGGAGAGCAGCGAGCACGAGGGCAAGCTGACCCGGCTGGAGCGGGTCGTCTCGGCCGAGCCGGTGCTCACCCCCGAGATCGCCCGGCTGGCCCGGGCCGTGGCCGACCGCTACGCCGGGACGCTGGCCGACGTGCTCCGCCTGGCCGTCCCCCCGCGCCACGCCAGGGTGGAGGCCGAGACACCCGGCGAGACAGGGGTGTCCTCGGCCGCGGTCTCCGGTGTCCCCGCCCCCCCGGTTTCGGAGCCCGGCTCGCGGACGTCCCGGGGGCGGGGGCCGGACGAGTCCCAATCCCCGTCCACGGTCCCGGCCCCGCCACCGGAGGCGGGGCCGTGGGCGGACTACCCGGACGGGGAGGCGTTCCTGACGGCCCTCGCCGGGGGAGGCTCGCCGAGGGCCGTGTGGACCGCGCTGCCCGGAACCGGGCCGGACGGCCCCGGATGGCCGGCCGCGATCGCGGTGGCCGTACGGGAGACGCTCCGCGGCGGCAGGGGCGCGCTCGTGGTGCTGCCCGACGGCAAGGACGTGGCCCTGGCCGACGCGGCGCTGAGCGCCGTCCTGGGGCCCGGGGCGCACGTGGCGCTCACCTCGGACCTGGGGCCCGCCGAACGCTACCGGCGGTGGCTGCGGGTGGCCAGGGGGCGGGTGCGCGTCGCCATCGGCACCAGGGGGGCCGCGTTCGCCCCGGTCGGAGACCTGGGCCTGGCGGTGATCTGGGACGACGGGGACGACCTGCACGCCGAGCGGCTGGCGCCGTACCCGCACGCCAGGGAGATCCTCGCGCTCCGCGCCCACCAGTGCCGCGCGGGCCTGCTCATCGGCGGACACGCCCGTACGGCGGAGGCCACCCGGCTCATCGCGACCGGCTGGGCCGGTCCCGTCCTCGCGGCCCGTGAGACGGTCAGGGCCAGGGCGCCGAGGGTCCACCCGGCGGGCGACGACTCCGAGCTGGCCAGGGACGAGGCGGCGAGGGCGGCCCGGCTGCCCAGCCTCGCCTGGCGCGCGCTGAGGACGGGACTTGAGACCGGCCCGGTGCTGGTGCAGGTTCCCCGCCGGGGCTACCTGCCCGCGCTGGCCTGCCAGAGCTGCCGGGCCCCCGCGCGGTGCGGGCACTGCGGGGGGCCGCTCGCGCTCCGGGGCGGTCACGCGGTGCCGTACTGCCGCTGGTGCGGACGGATCGCGGGAGAGTGGCGCTGCCCGGCCTGCGGTTCGGCCCGGATGCGGGCACAGGTGGTGGGCGCCCGCCGTACCGCCGAGGAACTGGGGCGGGCCTTCCCCTCGGTCCAGGTCAAAACCTCGGGCAAGGACGGGGTGCTCGCCACGGTCGGCGCCGCGCGGGCCCTGGTGGTGGCCACTCCGGGGGCCGAGCCGGTGGCCGAGGGCGGCTACGCGGCGGCCGTGCTGCTGGACGGGTGGGCCCTGCTCGGACGGCCGGACCTGCGGGTCGCCGAGGAGACGCTGCGCCGGTGGATGAACGCCGCCGCGCTGCTGCGGCCCCGGGCCGAGCTGGTCGTGCTCGCCGACTCCTCGGTGCTCGCCGTGCAGGCCCTGCTGCGCTGGGATCCCGTCACCCATGCCGAACGCGAGCTGGCCGAGAGGACAGAACTGGGTTTTCCCCCCGCGGTAAGGATCGCGACGCTGACGGGCTCTCCGGGGGCGGTCAGGGAGATGCTCGGGGAGGTGGCGCTGCCGGGTGGGACACAGGTGCTCGGGCCCGTCCCGATCGACTCGCCCAGGGACGATCAGGTGCGGGAACGCGCCATGGTGAGGGCTCCGTGGGAGGCCGGTCCGGCGCTCGCCGCGGCGTTGAAGGGGGCGGTCGGCGTGCGGTCGGCGCGCAAGGCCGCGGAGGTGGTCAGGGTGTGCATTGACCCCCTGGATGTCATTTGACGTGTTTCCCCGATTCGCGGTGCCGACAGTAAGCCGTTAATTTTCCCCTGTGTCGATCGAATGGGTGAATCGGGCTGTGGATGATCTGCGCGCGTGGGGGCGTGCGCATGGCCTGGACGTTGACGTGGATGAGGTGCGGCTGCTCTGTGACTACGCAAGCGATTATCTGAACGTGAACGAACTGGGGGATTTCACCCCGGTTACCTTCGAGGAACTGCTGCTCAACATCTATCCGCGCAAGGTCATCGCCCCGCCGGACAGCGCCTTCGAGACCGTCGCCGCCGCCCGCACCCTGGTCGACTTCCTCCTCGCGACCGAGGAGATCGGCGGCAAGATGGCGGTCCGGATGCGGACCGTCCTGGACCGGATCGAGCCCGAGATGCCGATCGCGCTCGCCGACACCTCCCGCTTCGGCATGGCCAAAAGCCTGTTCAGCGCGATGGGCGCCGACTCCCTGGAGCCGGGCGCGGCGGCCGGGGCCGAGCCGGCGCCCGCTGAGTCCCCCGCCCTCTGCGAGTGCCCGGGATGCTCCCCGCTCCCCCCGGTACGGCTCGCCTCCCGCACCGAACTCGCCGAGGGGGCCCTGCGGGTGCCCCTGGTGACCGATGTGCGGCGGCTGGCCCAGTGGATGCTCGCCGGAGGCCGTAGACCCACCGTCAAGGGGCGGCTCAGGGTCCGTGACGCCGCCGAGGCGGCCGTCCAGCTCGCCGTGGCCGACCCGGCGCTCCTGTGGGACCTGGCGGTCTACACCGGCCTGGTCGAGGTCGAGGGCACCGCGCTCTTCGACGGCGACGACCCCGATCCGCTCGACACCTGGGCCGCGGTGGTGGAGTTCGCCGTGGAGAAGGAGACCGGCGGCGCGGTCACCGGAGCCCCGGCCCTCGACGAGGAGCTCTACGGCCTCTGCGACATGCTCTACCGGTTGCAGGAGCCGGTGCCGATCCCCCTGGTTCTGGAGTATCTGGATGAGGTCGGGCTCATCACCGAGGGTGAGGTGGACGTCGCCGAGGCCGTGCGGCGGCTGGCCTACTACGGGATCGCCGAGCCCGACGAGGAGCACCTGGCGCTCACCCCGCTGGCCGTCTGGGCCCTGCGGGAGCTCTACACCGGGCTGGGCATCGAGGCGCCGGAGGCCGCCGACCTGACGGCCGCCGACGCCTCCGAGCTCATCGACGGGCTGCTGTCCGGGATGCCCGCCGAGATGGCGGAGGCCGACATCGACGGCTGGCTGCGCGGCAGGACCGCGGCGGAGGCCGCCGCCGAGCTGCTGGGCGCCGCGTCCGGCGCCCCCTCGGTCGCCCGGGGCATCGCCGTGACGATCGTGGACCGACTCGGCCCGGAGGCCGAGCCCGAGGTCCGGCGATATCTGGAGGAGGCCGAACTGCGTCCGCACGCCATCCACTGGCTCTCCACGCGGGGCCTGGCCGCCCCCACGCTCACCCAGCGGGAGGTGCTCTGGATGAGCGTGGACATGCTCGCCCTGGCCATCTCGGCGGCCGAGGACGACCCGGAGGGGTTCGCCGAGAACATGGCGGCATCCGGCCCTCCGGCCCACGTGATCGACGAGATGTGGCGGGTGGACCACCCCGACGTCGTTCAGGTCCTTGAGCTGCTCGGCCGTTCCCTGCAGGACCAGAACACGGCCAAGGCGGCACGCAAGGCCGCTTTCAAGGCGCGTTCCCGCGCCATCGGTTAGCCGTACACCCGTGGGGCTTGAGTGCAGTAAGTTTCACGAGTGGCAAAGAGCGGGAACACCGGAAACGTTTTCGATCTCGGCGAGCTGCGCAGGCTGGTGGGGGAGCTGGGAGCGGCCCCCGGCGAGCTCCGCGCGGCCGTGCGCGACACGGCCACCGCGGCCGGTGCGGCCGACGCCTGCGAGTGTTCGGGCTGCGGCGCCGAGGTGCTGACCTTCCCTCCGGTCGACCTGGCCTCCGACACCGAGCTGGCGGTGGCCGTCTCGCGGGTTCCGCTGGTGCTGGACGCCCAGCGGCTGGCCGAGTGGACCGGCACCCGGCGGGTGACCCCCGAGGGCCTGCTGCCCGACCCCTTCCTGCCCTGCGCCGAGCTCGGGGTGCCCGGTCCGGCGCGGTTGCATCTGCTCTGGGTCGTGGCGGTCAACACCGGCATGCTCCGCATCTCCCGGGGCGTCGCGACCCCCGGTCCGCTCTCCCTGTCCGCCGAGCTGCCCCCCCGGGTGGCGCTGGAGTTCTGGGACGGCGTGGTCATGGACGTCCTGGACCGCGCGGACGAGGGCCTGACCGGTTCGGCGGTGGTGGACGACCACCTCGCCGAGATGCTCGCCACGATGTACGCGGTGAGCGACGGCCTGTCGCCGGCCACCCTGGTCAAAGGCATCCTCCAGTCGCACGAGGTGGCCTGCGAGGCCCGCCGGGCCGACATGCGGGCGCTGACCGCCGCGCTCCCCGGCGAGCTGGAGGCCGCGCTCTCGCTGCTGGGCTACTGCGGGCTCATCGAGTCGTCCGAGGCGGGCCGGCCCCGGCTGACCCCGCTCGGCGTCTGGGCGGTCCGCCAAGACCTCATCCGCGAGGGCCACGACGCGCCCACCGGGGCCGAGGTCGCCGTCTTCGCCGACCTCGACGCCGCCGGGCTGGTCGACGCGATCACGAAGCGCTCCGCCGCCCCCAGCGCCGTCACCGTCTGGCTGGAGTCGCGCCCCCCCGAGGCCGCGGCCCGGGAGCTGGTCAAGGTCGCCGCATCCGGTACGGCCGGCCAGCGCGGCACGGTGGGCACGATCCTGGAGGAGCTCGGCCCCGAGGCCGAGTCCCCCCTCAGAGAGGCGCTCGCCGAGCCCGTCATGTGGCGCTACGCCGCCTCCTGGCTGCACATACGCGACCTGCCCGCCCCCGCGCTCGCCCCCGCCGACCGCACCTGGATAGCGGTCGACACGCTCGCCTCGCTGGTCCAGCTCGGCCACGCGGCCGAGGCGATGCGGGAGTTCGACGCGCTCGAACCCGGGGAGGACCTGGTCCGCCTGGTCGAGGAGATGGCGCAGGTGGACCACCCCGACACCGTCGCCGTGCTCGACCTGCTGGGCGCCCACCACGGCGACCCCGCGGTGGCCAAGGCGGCCCGCAAGGCGGCCATGAAGACCCGCTCCCGCTAGGTGCGCCGGCCGCGGACGTTCACCGGGTGCGGCCGATCCTCCGGCGGGCGGCCCGGCGGAAGATCCGAGAGAGGTGACCAGGGCCCTTACACTGGGGGGACCCCCGGAAGCGTGAGGAGACCCCTGTTGGCCATTCAGCCGATCCGCCTCTTCGGCGATCCGGTGCTGCGCACGCCGGCGGAGCCGGTGAAGGACTTCGACAAGGAGCTGCGCAAGCTCGTCAAGGATCTCACCGACACGATGATGGACGCCCCGGGGGCCGGTCTGGCGGCGCCGCAGATCGGCGTCGGGCTGAGGGTCTTCACCTACTACGTGGACGACCGGCTCGGCCATCTGATCAACCCCAACCTGGACCTCTCCGAGGACAGGGACGAGGAGGGTGAGGAGGGCTGCCTGTCCTTCCCCGGTCTGTCGTTTCCCACGCCCCGGGCCGTCCGGGCGGTGGCGAAGGGCTTCACCGTGCACGGCGAGCCCGTCACCCTGGAGGGCACCGACCTCATGGCGCGCTGCTTCCAGCACGAGACCGACCACCTGGACGGCGTGCTGTTCATCGACCGCCTGGACCCCCGGCAGCGCAAGCTCGCCATGAAGGAGATCCGCGAGGCCGAGTGGAGCGGGCTGTCGGCGCCTCCGTTCAAGTTCTCTCCGCACGCCACCCACGGGAAGGCTCTGTAGGAACCTTGCGCCTGGTCTTCGCCGGAACCCCGGACACCGCCCTGCCCTCGCTGCGGGCCCTGCTCGACTCGCCACGTCACGACGTCGTCGCCGTCGTCACCCGGCCCGACGCCCAGTCGGGCCGGGGCCGCAAGGTTCACTCCAGCCCCGTCGCCGAACTGGCGGAGGAGGCGGGCGTGGAGGTCCTCAGGCCGCCGAAGGCGGGTGACCCCGAGTTCCTGGAGCGTCTGCGACTGATCGACCCCGACTGCTGCCCGGTGGTCGCCTACGGCGCTCTCCTGCCCCAGGCCGCCCTGGACATCCCGCGTCACGGCTGGGTCAACCTGCACTTCTCGCTGCTGCCCGCCTGGCGCGGCGCCGCTCCCGTGCAGCACGCCGTGCTGCACGGTGACGCGATCACCGGCGCGGCCACCTTCCGGATCGTCAGGGAGCTGGACGCCGGTCCGGTCTACGGCGTGGTCACCGAGGAGATCCGGCCCGCCGACACCGGCGGGGAACTGCTCGCCCGGCTGGCCGAGTCCGGTGCCGGGCTGCTGGCGGCGACCCTGGACGGCATCGAGGACGGCACGCTGGAGGCCGTGCCCCAGCCCGTCGACGGGGTGAGCCTCGCCCCGAAGATCGGCGTGGACGACGCCAGGGTCGACTGGTCGGCGCCGGCCATGCGGGTGGACCGCCTGATCCGCGCCTGCACGCCCGCCCCGGGCGCGTGGACCGGGTTCCGCGGCCGGCGGATCAAGCTCGGCCCGGTACGGCCCGCCCCCGGCGCCGCCGCGCTCGCCCCGGGCCGGATCTCGGCCTCCAAGACCTCCGTCCTGGTCGGTACGGCCACGCACCCCGTCGAGCTGGGTGAGGTGCGGCCGCAGGGCAAGCGCCCGATGAGCGCTGAGGAGTGGGCGCGCGGCGTGCGGCTCACCGACGACGATCGGCTGGGCGAGGGGTCGTGAACCGTGGGAAGGAGGCCGGGGAGCCTGTGAGGCGTGGGGGGGCGAGCCGGACCGGCGGGCGGGGACCGCGTCCGCCCAGGCCGATCCGCGACGAGGCCCGCAACACCGCCTACGACCTGCTGCGCGCGGTGGACGAGCGGGACGCCTACGCCAACCTGCTGATGCCCGCGCTGTTGCGCGAGCGCCGCCTCTCCGGGCGGGACGCGGGCCTCGCCACCGAGCTGGCCTACGGGACCCTGCGCGGCCTGGGCACCTACGACGAGATCATCGCGGCCTGCAGCGACCGCCCCCCGGAGGACCTGGACCCGCCGCTGCTCGACGCCATCCGCCTGGGCGTGCACCAGCTGCTCAAGACCCGTGTCCCGCCGCACGCGGCCGTGGGCACGACCGTGGACCTGGTGCGGCTGCGGGTGGGCGTCGGCGCGTCGAAGTACGCCAACGCCGTGCTGCGCAAGGTCGCGTCCCGCACGCTGGAGGAGTGGGTTGCGATCGTGGCCCCCGACCCGGACGAGGACTCGGTCGGTCACCTGGCCGTGGCGCACAGCCACCCCCGGTGGATCGTCACCGCGCTGCGCGACGCGGTGGGCGGCGACTTCGACGAGACGGCCGCCCTGCTGGCCGCCGACAACGAGCGTCCCCGCGTCACCCTCGTGGCCCGCCCCGGCCGCGCGTCGGTCGAGGAGCTCCTCGCCTCCGGTGCCGAGCCGGCCGTGTACTCCCCGTACGCGGCCTACCTGCCCGAAGGGGATCCGGGCGCCGTCCGGGCCGTGGCCGAGGGGCGTGCCGCCGTACAGGACGAGGCCAGCCAGCTCGTCACGCTGGCCCTGACCCGTGTCCCGGTGACCGGTGGCGACTCCCGCTGGCTCGACCTGTGCGCGGGGCCCGGCGGCAAGGCGGGCCTGCTCGACGCCGTCGCGACCCGGGGAGACCTCCCCGGCGGGACCCGTCTGCTCGCCGCCGAGCTTCAGTATCACCGCGCCCGCCTGGTCCGGCAGGCGACCCGGCGGGCGGCGGTGATCACCGCCGACGGCACGGTCCCCGCCTGGCGGCCGGGGGTCTTCGACCGGGTCATGGTCGACGCCCCCTGCACCGGTCTGGGCGCGCTGCGCCGCCGGCCTGAGGCCCGCTGGCGCCGTGACCCCCGCGCCCTTCCCGACCTGGGCAGGCTCCAGCGCGACCTGCTGGCCTCGGCCCTGGAGGCCGTCCGTCCCGGGGGAGTCGTCGCCTACGTGACCTGCTCGCCCCACCTGGCCGAGACGGTGGCCGTGGTCGGCGACACGCTGCGCCGCCGCGACGACGTGGAGGCCCTCGACGCCCGCGCCTACCTCCCCGAGGTCGAGAACCTGGGGGAGGGGCCGTATCTCCAGTTCTGGCCACATCGCCACGGCACCGATGGGATGTTCCTGGCCCTGCTGCGCCGCCGCTGAGCTCCGGGGGCGAGAGCCCGGATCGGCGTCTTCCCGGCGCTTTCGGCACGGCCGTCTCCGTGCCATTTCGCTGATCGGCGGGGTGGCGGCGGATGTTCTCGCGCGTGGCCCCCTCCCCGGGGACGGCGTGTGTCCCCGCCGCGCGCGTCGGAGGCGGGCCTGGGCCGTGGGGCGGGCGCCTGATTTGAGGAGCTCAATAAATCCCATTACGGAATATCGGATATTTCTCTCACATTGAGATCTACAGATTGTCATCTAACAATGTGAGATATCTGCCGATGAGACGTGGGGGTTGGGAAAGTGTGCGGAATCTCCGGCTGGGTGGACTTCGAGCACGACCTCGGGCAGTGGCGCGACACCACACAGATCATGACCGACACGATGGCCTGCCGGGGACCCGACGACGAGGGACTCTGGATCGCCCCGCACGCCGCGCTCGGCCACCGCAGACTCGCCGTCATCGACGTCGAGGGCGGCCGTCAGCCGATGGTCGCCGAGGAGGACGGCCGGCCGCTCGCCGTACTCGTCTACAGCGGGGAGATCTACAACTTCCGCGAGCTCCGCGGCGAACTCGCCGTGCGCGGCCACCGGTTTCGCACCCGGAGCGACACCGAGGTCCTGCTACGGGCATACCTGCAGTGGGGGGAGGGCCTCCTTCCCCGGCTGAACGGCATGTTCGCCTTCGCGATCTGGGACGTCCGCCGCGAGGAACTGCTCCTGGCCCGCGACCGGATGGGCGTCAAGCCGCTGTACTACCATCCGACCCCGGCCGGGGTGCTGTTCGGCTCCGAGCCCAAGGCGATTCTCACCAACCCGCTCGCCCAGCCCGCCGTGGTCGACGCCGACGGGCTGCGCGAGCTGCTCGGCCTCGTCAAGACGCCGGGGCACGGCGTCTACCGGGGGATGTACGAGGTCCGTCCAGGCCGGCTCGTCCGGGTCGACCGCGCCGGTCTGAGCCATCGCCGCTACTGGCGGCTCGAAGCCCGCGAGCACCCCGACGACCTCGGCACCACCGTCCGGACCGTGCGCGAGCTGCTGGACGACGTCGTCGGCCGCCAGCTCGTCTCCGACGTGCCGATCTGCAGCCTGCTCTCGGGCGGCCTCGACTCCAGCGCCATCACCGCGCTCGCCATGGGCGCCCTGCGGGAGCAGGGGAACGGCGGGATCCGCTCCTTCTCCGCCGGCTTCGCCGGCCACAGCGAGAACTTCACGCCCGCCGCGCTGCGCGCCACCTCCGACGGGCCGTACGTCGGTGACGTCGTGCGGCACATCGACGCCGACCACACCGGCATCGTCCTGGACCCCGCCGACCTCACCGACCCGGCCGTGCGCGCCGCGGTTCTGCGCGCCCGTGACCTGCCGACCGGCCTCGGTGACATGGACACCTCGCTCTACCTGCTGTTCAAGGCGATCCGGGAGCACTCGACCGTGGCCCTGTCGGGCGAGTCGGCCGACGAGGTCTTCGGCGGCTACCGGTGGTTCCACGACCCCGCGGCGATCAACGCCGACACCTTCCCATGGCTGGCGGCGGCCGGGGCCGAGCAGTTCACCGGCCTGGGCCGGCTCCTCGGCGACGATCTGCTGCGCGAGCTCGACCTGCCGGCCTACCGCGCGGAGCGCTACCGGCAGGCCCTGGCCGAGGTGCCGAGGCTGCCGGGTGAGGGCGGCCCGCAGCGGCGCATGCGGGAGGTCGGCTACCTGCACCTCACCCGGTTCGCGCAGATGCTGCTCGACCGCGAGGACCGGATGAGCATGGCCGTCGGCCTGGAGGTCCGGGTGCCGTTCTGCGACCACCGGCTGGTGGAGTACGTCTTCAACATTCCCTGGTCGATGAAGTCCTTCGACGGGCACGAGAGGAGCGTGCTCCGCGCCGCCACGGCCGACGTCCTGCCGAGGTCGGTCGTCGAGCGCCGCAAGGGTCCCCACCCCTCCACCCGGGACCCCGCCTACGAGCGGTCCCTGCGCGCGCAGGCGGCCCGGCTGTTCGACAGGGGGGACGTCGTCGTGCCGCTGGTCGACTCCGGCAAGGTGCGTGCCGTACTCGACCGCCCCGAGGGCGCCGGCCTCCCCGGAGACCGGGCGTCGCTGGACGGGCTCCTGGAGTTCGACGTCTGGCTCCAGCAGTGCGGCGTGCAGATCAAACTCTGAACCCGCCGTACGGCGGGCCGTGACGGGAGCGGCGGGAGGGCGGCCGGATGCCGGGGGCCGGAGCGGGCAATAGACTCGGCCGCATTATGGCCGCACAGATCTCGCCCAGCATCCTGTCCGCCGACTTCGCCCGCCTCGCAGAGGCGGCCGCGGCGGTTCCCAACGCCGACTGGCTGCACGTGGACGTGATGGACAACCATTTCGTCCCCAACCTGACGCTCGGTCTTCCGGTCGTCGAGTCGCTGCTCAAGGCGACCTCGACACCGCTCGACTGCCACCTCATGATCGAGGACCCGGACCGCTGGGCCCCCGCCTACGCCGAGGCCGGAGCGGGAGGCGTGACCATCCACGCGGAGGCGGCCAAGGCCCCGGTCAGGACGCTGCGTCAGATCCGCGCCGCCGGTGCCCGCGCCGGGCTCGCGCTGAACCCGGCCACCTCGGTCGAGCCGTACGAGGACCTGCTCAGTGAGATGGACATGCTGCTGCTGATGACCGTCGAGCCCGGTTTCGGCGGCCAGAAGTTCCTGAACGTGGTGCTTCCCAAGATCCGGCGGGCCCGCACGCTCATCGACAAGCACGGTGGCCAGGTCTGGTTGCAGGTGGACGGCGGGGTCTCGGCCGACACGATCGAGCGCTGCGCCGAGGCGGGGGCCGATGTCTTCGTGGCGGGCAACGCGGTCTACGGCACCGACGACCCGGCTCGCGCGGTGGAGGAACTGCGCGCCCTGGCCGAGAAGAGCTGAGCCGGCCGGGGGCCGTGCGGACGGGGCAGGCCGTCCGCACGGCCCCCGGCCGGGTGGGAGCGCCGGGTGACCGTGTCCCTGGATGAACACGCCCGGACGGGCACGGTCAGGTGAACGGCGCGGGTCGGGCGGGGCCGGTCGAGCGGAGGCGGGACCGGCCGAGCGGGGTCAGCCGAGCAGGGCCGGGTCCAGTACCACGTCCTCGCCGTGTACCGTCGGCGCCTCGGGGAAGTGGCAGGCGGTCAGGTGGCCGTCCAGGTTCCCCTCCAGCTTGACCAGCGGAGGCTCCTCGGTCGCGCACCTCTCCCGCGCCTTCCAGCAACGGGTGCGGAACCGGCAGCCGGAGGGTGGGTTGATGGGGGAGGGCACGTCCCCGGCCAGGCGGATGCGCGCGCGGGCCCCCGTGTCCACGGTGGCGTCGGGCACCGCCGACATCAGCGCGTGGGTGTAGGGGTGGCGGGGACGCTCGTACAGGGAACTCCGGTCGGCGATCTCGACGATCTTGCCGAGATACATGACCGCGACCCGCTGCGAGAAGTGCCTGACCACGGCCAGGTCGTGCGCGATGAACAGGAACGCGATGCCCATGTCGCGCTGGAGCTGCTGGAGCAGGTTGACGACCTGCGCCTGGATCGAGACGTCCAGTGCCGAGACCGGCTCGTCGGCGACGATCAGCTTGGGGCTGAGGGAGAGGGCGCGGGCCACCCCGATGCGCTGGCGCTGGCCGCCGGAGAACTCGTGCGGGAAGCGGTTGTAGTGCTCGGGGTTGAGACCGACGATCTCCAGCAGCTCCCGGACCCGCCTGCCCCGGCCGCCCGGCGGGTTGATGCCGTTGATCTCCATCGGGCCGCCGATGATGGTGCCCACGGTATGCCGGGGGTTGAGCGACGAGTACGGGTCCTGGAAGATCATCTGGATCTCGGCCCGGATCGGCTTCAGCTCCCTGCGGCTCGCGTGGGCGATGTCGTGCCCGCGGTACCTGATGCCACCCCCGGTCGGCTCCAGCAGCCGCGCGGCCAGCCGCCCGGTGGTCGACTTGCCGCAGCCCGACTCGCCGACCAGCCCGAGGGTCTCGCCGGCGTGCACCGTCAGGTCGATGCCGTCCACCGCGTGGACCCGGCCGACCTGCCGCTTGAACAGGAAACCGCCCGTCACCGGGAAGTGCTTCTCCAGCCCGGACAGCTCCAGGAGTGTCTCGCTCACGTGTCCTCCCTCACCGGCGGCGTACGTGAGCCGTCCCGCGCGCCGGATGTCTCGCGTCGCCCGTTCACGGGCCGTCCTGCGCCGGTGGCGCGGGCGGGGCGCCGCCGTACTCGGTGGTTCACTTGTGGATCTCCCGCTTCTGGGCGAGGGTCAGGTAGCACGCGTCGCCGTGGCCGCGGTGCGGGGACAGTTCGGGTCGCTCGCCCTTGCACACCTCGGGGCCGACCCGGTCCATGTAGTCGCACCGGGGGTGGAACGGGCAGCCCGGCGGGACGTTGATCAGGCTCGGCGGGGTGCCCCGGACGGGCTTCAGCGGCACGTCCACCGGCGAGGTCAGGTGCGGCATGGAGCCCAGCAGACCCCAGGTGTAGGGGTGGCGGGGCTCGCCGAGGACCTCGGCGACGGTACCGCGCTCCACCGCGCGCCCGGCGTACATCACCAGCACGTCGTGCACGGTGCTCGCCACCACGCCCAGGTCGTGCGTGATCAGGACGATGGAGGTGCCCATCTGCTCCTGGAGCTCTTTCAGCAGGTCCAGGATCTGGGCCTGCACGGTCACGTCCAGCGCGGTGGTGGGCTCGTCGGCGATCAGCAGATCCGGGTCGCAGACCAGGGCCATCGCGATCATCGCGCGCTGCCGCATGCCGCCGGAGAACTGGTGGGGATAGTCGTCCACCCGGGTCTTCGGCTGCGGGATGCCGACCCGGGTCAGCATCTCGATCGCGCGGTTCCTGGACTCGGCGCGGCTCGCGCCGGTGTGCTTGCGGTAGACCTCGCTGATCTGCTTGCCGATGGTGTGGTACGGCGAGAGCGAGGTCAGCGGGTCCTGGAAGATCATCGCGACCTTGTTGCCGCGGAGCCGCTCCATGGTGGAGCGCGAGGCGCCGATCAGCTCCTCGCCGTCCAGGTGGATCTCTCCGCTGATCTTGGTGGTCTCGGGGTTGTGCAGGCCGAGCACGGTCAGGTTGGTCACCGACTTGCCGGAGCCCGACTCGCCCACGATGCCCAGCGTGGTGCCCTTCTCCACGTCGAAGGAGAGCCCGTCCACCGCGTGGACGACGCCGTCCTCGGTGTGGAAGTCGACGGTCAGGTCACGGACCGAGAGGAACGGGGTTGACACTTTCTTCCAGACTCCTAGCTCAGCCGCACGCGGGGGTCGATGAAGGCGTACAGGACGTCCACCACGATGTTGAACACGACGATCGCCCCGGCGGCGACGAGCACCGTCGCCATCAGCATGGGCAGATCGGAGTTGGTGACGGCCCTGATCGACAGCTGCCCGAGCCCCTGGAGGCCGAAGGTCGTCTCGGTGATGATCGCGCCGCCGATCAGCGTGCCCAGGTCCACGCCGAAGATGGTGACGATCGGGATCATGGTCCCCCGCAGGGCGAACCGCATCACGACCGAGCGGCCCGACATGCCCTTGGCCCGCGCGGTTCGGACGTAGTCCTCGCCGAGTTCCTCGACCATCGTCGAGCGGGTCATCCGGGTGTAGTTGGCGGTGAAGATGATCGCCAGTACCACCCAGGGCAGTGCCAGCCCGCTGAACCAGGCGAGCGGGTCCTCGGTGAACGGCACGTATTTGGGCTGCTGGAGGATGTGGTTCTTGTAGACGAGGAAGTACAGCGCGAGCGTGCCGACGAAGTAGATCTGCACCGAGGCGCCGATGAGGGACGACACGCTGGCGATCTTGTCCAGCGGCTTGCCCTGCCGCAGCGCCGCGATGATGCCCGTCGCCACGCCGAAGGTGAGGAAGACGGCCGCCGCTCCGATCGTGAGCGAGACGGTGAGCGGGAGCCGGTCCAGGATCGTCTCCAGCACCGGTGCCCGGTTGACGAAGGAGTAGCCCAGGCAGGGGGCCGGGCAGTGGCCCAGGCCCTCGTAGTCACGGCCGGCGAAGATGCCGGACAGCCAGGCCAGGAACTGCGCGAACAGCGGCAGATCCAGTCCCAGGTTGTGCCGCGCCTGCTCCAGCAACTCAGGCGGGCAGACCTTGCCGCAGGCGAGCCGGGCCGGGTCGGCCGGTACGGCGAAGAAGAGGAAGAACGTGACCGCGGCGATGATCACCAGGGTGACCGCGGCGCCGAGCGTGCGGCGAGTGATGAATCGAAACATTGCCTGTTTCCCGACGGTGGCTGGGAGAGCGCGCTGCGGGGGCCTCACGGCCCCCGGGGGCCGTGATCCCGCGCACCTGTGCGCGGGATCACGGCCGTCGCTGTCTCTACGGCTTCACGAAGATGGTGTTCGGCTGGACGATCCACGACTGCGGATCGATCTCGGCGCCGCCCACCTTGGAACCGTGGAGCATGGTGGCGATCCTGTTCTCCGCGACGACCAGCGGGGTGATGGTCTCCTGGATCTTCTTGTCCAGCGCCATCCAGGCGGCGTTGGCCTCCTGGATGTCCGTCATGGCGGTGATCTTGTCCATCTCCGCGGTGAGCGCCGGGTCCTTCAGGTGCGAGTAGTTCGGCGCGCCGTCGGCGATCGGGCCGAAGATGACCGGCAGCACCGTGGAGCCGGAGGGCCAGTCGGAACTCCAGCCACCCCAGTAGATGTCGAACTCGTTCTTCACCGTGCCGATGGAGTCGTAGTAGGTCTTGCGGTCGAGCGGCTTGGCCACGACCTTGATGCCGGCCTTCTCCAGCGCGCTCTTGATCACGACGGTCACCCGCTCCTGGACCGGCGTCTGGTTGTAGGCGTAGACGACGGTCGGGTTCGGGGTGCTCGACTGGGCCAGCAGCTCCTTGGCCTTGGCGACGTCACCGTCGGGCTTGGTCTTCTTGCCGAACAGGTCGTAGGACTCGTAACCGACCGTGGTGTTCTCGTTGAGGATCGTGGTGGGCAGCACGGCGGCGGCGGGGCCGCCCACGACCTGCTGGATCTGCTTGGACGGCCAGGCGTGGTTGATGGCCTGGCGGACCTTGACGTCCTTCATCCGGTCGAGGTTGAAGTAGTAGTAGTTGCCGTACGGCGAGGGGCTGTTCATCCGGCGTGACGCCAGGGAGGCGTCGCCCAGCACCTGCTGCAGCCGCTCGGGCGGGGTGGAGGAGTAGAAGGTGAACGCGCTCTGGTCGGGGCCGGTGTCCGCCAGGAGGCGGTCGGTCACCTGCAGGGGCTCCAGGCCGAACTCCAGGTGCCACTTGTCGGGGTAGGCGCCGCGGATCGGGTCGGTGGCCGGGTCCCAGTTGGGGTTGCGCTCAAGGTCGATGGTCTTGTCCACCACGTGCGACTTGATGACGTACGGCCCGCTGGAGAAAGGCTCCTTGTCGTACTTCTCCTTGGTGTCCTTGGCCTTCGGCACGATGCCGTAGCCGCTCATCGCCAGGGCGTAGTTGGCGTCGGCGTGCGGCGAGGTGAACTTGTAGACGATCGTCTTGTCGTCCGGCGTCTCGATCGTGTCCAGGCGCTTGCCACCGTAGGGGCCCTTGTACGCCTTCTTGTAGTCGACCTCGGTCAGCCACTGCTGGACGTAGGTCGGGCCCTGGGTGATGAACGGCGCGAACGTCCGCTCCATGCTCCACTTGACGTCCTCGGACGTGATCGGCGTGCCGTCCTGCCACTTCACGCCGTCCTTCAGGGTGAACGTCCAGGTCTTGCCGCCGTCCGACGGGGTGCCCGTGTCGGTGGCCAGGTCGCCGACCAGCTTGTAGTCGCCCTTGGCGACCCGCTTGTAACCCGTCAGGGAACGGGCGATCAGCAGGTTGAAGTTCGACTCGGTGTTGACGTAGATCTGCGCGGGGTCGAGGTGGGAGAAGTCGTTGCGGTCGATCATCGTGACGGTGCCGCCCTTGACGACACCCTCCGGCGGGATGGCGGGACCCTTGGAGTCGTCGGCGGTGCCGACGGTGATGGTCGCCGGCTTGTACGCCTCGACGGGCGCGGCGGAGCCGCTGGACCCGTTTCCGGTGGCGGGCGCACCCTGGTTGCCCTCGGCACAGGCACTGGTGAGTGCGAGTGCGCCGATGGCCAGTGCGGCCACCGCTGACCGCTTTCGGACTGTCATCTCTCTCCTATCGGGTCTAACGCTTGAGCTTGGGGTCGAAGGCGTCACGGACCGAGTCTCCGAGCAGGTTGAAGGCGATCACAAAGATCAGCAGGGCGGCGCCCGGGAAGATCAGATAGGTGATGTCGTTCTGGTAGACCTCGGTGCCGCGCAGGAACATCCGCCCCCAGTCGGGGATGGGCTCGATCATTCCGACGCCGAGGAAGGACAGCGCGGCCTCGGCGGTGACCAGGGCGGGCAGCAGCAGCGTCGACTGGATCAGGATCGGCGTCCAGAGGTTGGGCAGCAGCTCCTTGAACACGATCCGGGCCGGGGAGGCCCCGGTGACCCGGGCCGCCTCGACGAACTCGCGCTCGCGCAGCGAGAGCACCTGACCTCGGAGCAGGCGGGCCAGTCCGGCCCACTGGAACAGGGTCAGCACGATCACCAGCGTCACGGCGCGCAGCCAGATGGGCGTCTCCTCGTTCGACTTGACGAAGAGATTCTCCACCACGGGCATGAACGCGATGGTGAAGAGCACGGAGGGGAACGACAGCACCGTGTCGATCAGGCGGCCGATGAAGTAGTCCGTCTTGCCGCCGGCGTATCCGGCCACGATGCCCAGGACGATGCCGATCATCGTGGTGATGACGGTCGAGGTGACCGCGATCAGCAGGGAGGTCCTGATCCCGTAGACGAGTTGCGTGAACACGTCACGGCCCAGGCCCGGCTCGATGCCGAACCAGAACTCGGAGCCGACGCCGCCGTTGGCCCCCAGCGGGTAGCCGTAGTCGTTGAGCAGCCCCGGGGTGTCCTGGCCGTAGAGGACGTAGGGGTCCTTGCCGTACAGCCAGGAGATGACCGGGGCGAGGATCGCCACCAGGAAGAAGAAGATCACCACTATGGCGGAGACGACACCGGTCCGGTCACGGCGGAAGCGGAGCCACATCAGTTGCCCGGGTGAGCGGCCCACCGTCTCCGGTGCCTTCACCACAGGCGCCTCGCCGACGGTGGTCGCGGCTGGTGCAGGGATGGTCATCTTGCGGGAGCCCCCAACGAGGATGGCTGAGCGGTATCTGGGGGAACCATTGCAAAACAATCAGGGGCAAATCAATGGCTAGGCTGTTACTTGTTTTTTCGTTGTGCAATGTAGACCAGGTTGTGGCTTCAATTCCGTTGACCCGCATGGGGGGTGTGGTGAAAGGATGGGATTCTCCACCATCTGATATTCACGGATTTGTGACATAGTCATGACGTGGCCATGACAGTTCACGCGGCCGTGGGCCGCGGCCCCGTGAACGCGCGCGTTCCCCGGCCGGGTAGGGTGACCATCCGCTCACGGAAGAGGTGACGCATGGATCACGGGCTGTTCGGGCCGGGGTCGGTGACCTGGCGGGTGATGGGTGAGCCGATCCTGCTTGTCGGGGGCTTCCGGGCGTTGCTCATGCAGGGGCTCCACCCCCGGGCGATGCGGGGGGTCGCGCAGAACTCCGCGCTCATGGATCCTGCTGAGGCGTGGTCCCGCTTCCTTCGTACCACCGAATTCGTCCGGGTGCGCACCTACGGTACCGGCGCCGAGGTGGCCGAGGCCGGGGCGCGGGTCAGGCGGATCCACTCCCGGCTCACCGCGTTCGACCCGGACACCGGCGAGCGGTTCCGTCTCGACGAGCCCGGCGCGCTGCGCTGGGTTCACGTCGGCGAGGTCGACTCCTACCTGTCGATCGCCCGCCGGTCCGGGGTCCGCCTGACGGACGCCGAGGCCGACCGGTTCGTGGCGGAGTGGCGACGGGCCGCCGAGGTCGTCGGCCTGCGCGCGGACGACGTGCCCGGCTCCGTCGGCGAGATGCGCGACTACATCCAGGGCTGTCGTCCGGGCCTCCGTTTTCCTCCTGAGGTGCCCCACCCGCTCCGCCAGTCGCTCAACGCGCCACTGCCGGCCTACCTCCTCCCGCTCAGACCGGTCCTCCCCATGCTCACCGTGCTGGCCTTCGCCACCCTGCCGCGCTGGGCCCGGAGGCTGTACGGCCTGCCGGCCACCCCGCTCGGCGACCTGTGGGCGACCGCCACACTGCGGACTCTGCAGACCGGGATCGGCCTGGTCCCCGCTCAGGTCCGTTACAGTCCCGACGCCCGCCGGGCACGGCGGGTGACGGACGGGCACGCCGCGTAACGCAACCAAGCGTTTGCTCGTTCCATATGGTGGAGGGGGAGCCCATCCCATTTGCCGGACGTGGCACACTGATGGGGAGAGCAGCGTGCTCCGGGGTCGGTGAAAGTCCGAACCGGCGGTTACAGTCCGCGACCCGGTCGAATCCATCGACCGGTTGACCCGGTGAGATTCCGGGACCGACGGTTAAAGTCCGGATGGGAGGAAGCGCGCGGGCGGAGAGTGTCCATGAGGACACCCTCCGCCGATCGGGTGTACGCACCTGTGATCCCCCGGGGCCCGCCGTGGCAGGCGGCTACTGGCGAAGGGGAGTCCCGGGATGACCGGTCAGGCGCGTACGCGCCGGGTGGCCGATTCCGTCGCGCGCGTTCGCGCCTCCGCCCGCCGTCCCCCTCCCGTCGCGTGCCCGCCCATGTGCCCGCACGCTCGCCCGCCTGTTCGCCCGGACCCGCCTCCCGGAGTTCGAGGACGCCACCCCCACCGGCCGGGACCCGCCTCGCGACCGTCCTGCCGCACCCCGCGAAGGAGCTGTGAATGTTCACCGGAATCGTCGAGGAACTGGGCGAGATCGCCGCGATCGAACCGCTCCGGGACGCCGCAAGGATGTCGATCCGCGGCGGGACCGTCACCGGTGACGCCGGGCACGGCGACTCGATCGCGGTCAACGGGGTCTGCCTGACCGTGGTGGAGGTCGACGGGGAGGTGTTCACCGCCGACGTGATGAAGGAGACCCTGGACCGCAGCAGCCTGGGCGCTCTGCGGGCCGGCTCCCGGGTCAACCTGGAACGCGCGGTCCGCGCCGACCAGCGCCTGGGCGGTCACATCGTGCAGGGCCACGTCGACGGGACCGGTGTGCTGCTGTCCCGGGAGCCGGACGAGCACTGGGAGGTCGTCCGGATCTCGCTCCCGGCCGAACTGAACCGCTACGTCGTCGAGAAGGGCTCGATCGCGGTGGACGGCATCAGCCTGACCGTGGTCGGCGTGGACCGCGACGGCTTCTCGGTCAGCCTCATCCCGACCACCCTGGCTCTCACCACCCTCGGCGCCAAGCAGCCGGGCGACCCGGTGAACCTTGAGGTCGACGTGATCGCCAAGCACGTGGAGAAACTCCTCGGCGCCTACGCCCCCGGGGGCGCCTCGTGAACTGGGCCCAGGCGGGGCTGGAGATCCTCGGCACCAGGGTCCTGTGGACCGACCTCGTCGGGAACGCGGCGGCCCTGGTCACCGTGCTGCTGGCCATCCGCAGGTCGATCTGGACCTGGCCGGTGCAGTTCACCGCCGCCGCGCTCCTGCTCGCCGCCTCGATCGGCGCGCACCTCACCGGCAACGCGCTCAAGCAGGTCATGTTCGGCGCCCTGGCCGTCTACGGCTGGTGGCGCTGGACGCGCGGCACCCGGAACGGCCGGGAGCTGGCCGTACGCCCGGCGACGGGCCGCGAGCGGCTCGCCCTGGCCGGGACCCTGGTCGCGGGCACGGCCGCGGTCGGCATGATCTTCTACGTCACCGGGCTCTCCTGGGGCGCGCTCGTCCCGCCCCCCAAGGGCTACCTCCTGGTCGCGGCCGACGCCTACCTCTTCGTGGGCAGCGCGGTCGCCACCTGGGCGCAGGGCCGCGCGCTGGTCGACTTCTGGCTGATCTGGGTGGCGGTGGACCTGGTCGGCGTGCCGCTGGCCTTCAGCTCGGGACTCGTCGTCTCCGGGACCGTGTACGGCGTCTTCCTCGTCCTCGTCCTGGCCGGATTCCTCAACTGGCTCAAGGAGTACCGGTCCAGGACCGTGCTCGTCCTCAAGGAGGCTGTGTGACCACGCTGGACCCGATAGAACGGGCGATCGCCGACATTCGCGAAGGCAGACCCGTCGTGGTCGTGGACGACGAGAACCGTGAGAACGAGGGTGACATCATCTTCGCGGCGGCCAGGGCCACGCCGGGGCTGCTGGCCTTCACCATCCGGCACAGCAGCGGCGTGATCTGCGTGTCGATGACGGGTGAGGACCTCGACCGGCTCGGCCTGCCGCTGATGGTGCACGACAACAGGGAGCGCCTCCGCACCGCCTACACGATCAGCGTGGACGCCCGCGACGGGGTGAGCACCGGCATCTCGGCCTCCGATCGCGCCAGGACCATCCGTACCCTGTGCGACTCGGCGACCGAGCCCTTCGAGCTGCTCCGGCCCGGCCACGTCTTCCCGCTCCGCTACCGCGAGGGCGGCGTGCTGGTCCGGCGCGGTCACACCGAGGCGGCCGTGGACCTGTCCAGACTCGCCGGGCTGCGCCCCGCGGGCGCGCTCGCCGAGGTCGTCAACGACGACGGGACCATGAAACGGCTGCCGGAACTCCGCGAGTTCTGCGACGAGCACGACCTGGCGCTGGTCTCCATCGAGCAGCTGGTGGAGTACCGGCGGCGGAGCGAGCGGATGGTGACCCGGATCGCCGAGACCCGCCTGCCGAACAGATACGGGACGTGGCGCGCCTACGGCTACGCCAGCGCCCTGGACGGCGGCGAGCACATGGCCCTGGTCTACGGTGACATAGGCGACGGGGAGAACGTCCTGGTCCGGGCGCACTCCGAGTGCCTGACCGGCGACGTGCTGGGATCCCTGCGCTGCGACTGCGGGGTGCAGCTCGACCACGCCATGGCGGAGATCGCCGCCGAGGGCCGGGGCGTGGTCGTGTATCTGCGCGGGCACGAGGGGCGCGGCATCGGACTGCTGGCCAAGCTCAAGGCGTACGGCCTGCAGGACGGCGGCAGCGACACCGTGGACGCCAACCTGGAGCTCGGGCTGCCTGTGGACGCCCGCGAGTTCTCCAACGCCGGGCAGATCCTCGCCGACCTGGGCGTGAAGTCGATCCGGCTGCTGACCAACAACCCGGCGAAGCTGCGGGGCATGGACGGTTACGGTATCAAGGTGCTCGGCCGCGAGCCGATGCCGGCGGCGATCAACCCGCACAACGAGAGATACCTGGTGGCCAAGCGTGACCGTCTCGGTCACCACATCCAGGGCGGCGACATCCAGGGCGGCGACCCCCGGGACCGTGACACTCAGGAGGAGAAGGCATGATCGAGCGGATCGGCGGCCCCGGGGCCCTCACCCGTCCAGGGACGCGGGAAGGAGGGGGCGCGTGAGCGGCGGAGGACAACCTCGGGCGGCGGCCGTCGAGGCCGCCGGGCTGACCGTCGGCATCGTGGCCGCCCGCTGGCACGAGAAGATCACCGACCAGCTGGTGGCGCGGGCGGTGCGGGCCAGTCGGGACAGCGGCGCCACCGCGACCGTGATCCGGGTGGCCGGGTCCCTGGAGATCCCGGTCGTCCTCCAGGCCCTGGCCCGGCGGTGTGACGCGGTCGTCGCCCTGGGGGCCGTGATCCGCGGGGAAACGGCCCACTTCGACTACGTCTGCGAGTCGGTGACCTCGGGCCTGACCCGGATCTCACTCGACGAGGAGACTCCGGTGGGCAACGGCGTGCTGACCTGTGACTCCCTCGACCAGGCGTTCGACCGGTCCGGGCTGCCCGGCAGCCACGAGGACAAGGGCTACGAGGCCACCGTCGCCGCCCTGGAGACCGCGCTGCTCCTGCGTGACCTGCGGCGGGTCTGACCCCGCACGGCCGGGACCCCGCCTCCGGTGCGGGGTAAGGGGCGGGCAGGTGGTGCGGTAAATTTCGTTCGGCGTCGTGTCGCCGGTCGCAGCCGCTGTGACCGGCGGTTCTCCCGAAGGAATGTGATCTCCAATTGAGCCCCGAGAGCGTCTCTCCGCCCCCGCTGCCCGTGGTGTGGCGGCCGAGGAAGGGCCGCGTCGTGGCGTACGGCTTCGCCGGACTGATCATGCTGGGGGCCCTGTTGATGGCGCTCCTGCTGCCACCGCCGTTCACCCCGGCCGACAGGGTCGCGATGCTCCTGCTCGGCGGGGTGATCGCCGGTGTGCTGCACCTGCTGGGCCGTTGCAGGGTCGAGGCGGACGAGCAGGGGATCACGGTGGTCAACCCGTTGCGGGTGCACCGCTACGAGTGGCCCGAGGTGCTCGCGGTCACGCTGGTCGAGAGCGAGCCCTGGGCCAAGATCGACTTTGCCGACGGTGCGACGGTCGGGGCCATGGGACTGCAAGGGTCGGAGAAGGAGCGGACCGTCCGGCAGGTCCGCGAGCTGGCCGCGCTCATCCGCGAGCGCGGCGAGGCCGAGGAGACCCGCTGACCGCCGCTCGCCGAACCCGCCGGATCGCGCCCGCCGGCTCCGCCCCCCTCAGGTCTCGTCGGCGAACCGCTCCGCCTTGCCCGTCTGGCCCGCGACGAGCAGGATGTCGCCCCCCTGGATGTCGGTGTCGGAGGTGGCGTAGGTGAATCCACCGCCGGGTTTCTTGATCCCGACCACGGTCACGCCGTACTTCCTGCGGATGCCCAGCTCACCCAGCGTCCTGCCCTCCGCCCACCGGGGAGCCTTGGTCTTGACCAGGGCGTAGTCGTCGTCAATCTCGACGTAGTCGAGCATCCGGCCGGTCACCAGGTGCGCGACCCGCTCTCCCATGTCGTGCTCCGGTTGCACCACGTGGTGGGCGCCCACCCGCTCCAGGATCCGGCTGTGCTGGCGGTTGATGGACTTGGCCCAGATGTCCGGCACGCCGAAGTCGGCAAGGATCGAGGTGGTCAGGATGCTCGCCTCGATGTCGGTGCCGATGCCGACCACCGCCCTGCCGAACTCGGCGACGCCCAGCTGGGTGAGCGCGTCGGGGTCGGTGGAGTCGGCGCAGACCACGTGGGTGAGCTGACCGGAGAGCTGCTGCACGTTCCTGAGGTCGCTGTCCACGCCGAGCACCTCGACGTCGCGCCCCACCAGCTCCCGCGCCAGCGCGCCGCCGAACCGGCCCAGGCCGATCACCACGACCGCGTCGCCGCGGCCCTTCTTGTCAACCAACGAGAACACGCTCCTCCGGATAGCGGAACCGGCGGGTCTGGACGTGAAGTGCCAGGGCGGCGCCGAGGGTCACCGGACCGAGCCGGCCGACGACCATCAGGGTCGTCAGGGTCAGCCGCCCGGCGGTGCCGATGTCGGGGGTGATCCCCGTCGACAGCCCGACCGTACCGAAGGCGGAGAGCACCTCGAACAGCACGCGGTCGAGTTTGAACGGGGTCGCCATCATCAGCACGAACGTACCGAGGGCGACCGACGCCACACTGAGCAGGGCTATGGTCAGCGCCTGCCGCTGGAGCGGCTCGGGCACGCGGCGCCGGGCGGCCGTGACGTCGGGCTCGCCGCGCAGTTCGGCCAGGATCACGTAGCCGAGCAGCGCGAACGTCGTCACCTTGATGCCGCCGCCGGTACTCGCGCTGCCCGCGCCGATGAACATCAGCACGTCGCTGATCAGCCAGGTGGTCTCGTGCATCTGGGAGACGTCGACGGAGTTCATGCCGCCGCTGCGGGTCATGGCGCTGTGGAAGAAACCGGCCATCACCCGCTGTCCGGGGGAGAGCCCGCCCAGGGTGGCCGGATTGCTCCACTCGGTGGCGGTGACGGCCGCGGCCCCGCCGAACAGCAGGACGGCGGTCACCCCAAGGGTGATCTTGACGTGCAGGGACCAGCTCACCGGGTGGCGCCGGCTCCGCCGGAGCGCGGCGTAGACCGGGAAACCGAGACCCCCGGCGATCACGGTCAGCGCGAGGGGCAGGCAGACCCACGGGTCGGTGACGAACCGCGCCGCGCCCTCCGGCCAGAGCGTGAACCCGGCGTTGGTGAACGCCGAGACCGAATGGAAGACCCCCTGGTACAGGGCGCGGCCGGGGGACTCGCCGTACCCGGTGACGAAGCGGACGGTGAGCACGGTGGCGGTCAGCGCCTCGATCGTCAACGTGACCTTGGCGACGCCCGCGAGCAGCCGGCGCACGTCGACGGCCCCCATGGTCTTGGTCTCCGCCTGGGTGTTGAGCCGGGCGCGCAGGCCGAGCCTTCCGGAGACGACCAGCGCGATGATGGAGGCGAGCGACATGATCCCGAAGCCGCCGATCTGCATCAGCGCCAGGATCACCGTCTCGCCGAAGAGCGTCCAGTGCGTCGCGGTGTCCTGTACGGCGAGTCCGGTCACGCAGACCGCCGAGGTCGCGGTGAACAGCGCGGACGTCCACGACGACCGCTGGCCGGCCTCGACCGCGACGGGCAGCGACAGCAGCGCCGAACCGACGAGCACCACCGCCAGGAAGGCGGTCACGAGGACTCTCGACGGCGTGTTGATCTGCCGGACCAGGTTCTTCACGGGTCGCGAGGATACGCCTGCCCGGGATGGAACCGCCCACCGTGCCCCTGCCGTCCGGCGCGCGGGTGCGCCGCCGCTCTTCGGGGACTCTCCTCCTGACCGAGTCCGCAGGCGTAGCCTGAGGTGGTGCTGAGGCGGACAATCAGGCCGGCGGACGTGGACTCCCCGGGGCAGCTCGGAGAGCTGCTCGACCGGCAGGCCTATCTCGCGGACGAGGGGCTTGCCACCGTGGCGTTCCTGGCGCTGCGGATGGGACGCCCGCTGCTGCTCGAAGGCGCGGCGGGGGCCGGCAAGACCGAGCTGGCCAGGACGCTCGCCGCCGTGCTGGAGGCGCCGTTGATCCGGTTGCAGTGCTACGAGGGGCTCGACGGGCCCCAGGTGCTCTACGACTGGGACTTCGCCCGCCAGCTCCTGCACCTCAAGGCCGCCGAGGCGGGCGGGGTCACCGACGCGGCCCGGCTGGAGGGGGAGGTCTACGACCGGCGCTTCCTGATCGCCAGGCCGCTGCTGAAGGCGGTCGAGACCCAGCCCAGCGTGCTGCTCATCGATGAGATCGACCGGGCCGACGTGGAGTTCGAGGCGATCTTGCTGGAGGTGCTGTCGGACTTCGCGATCTCCATCCCCGAGCTCGGAACGATCCGCGCCGAGACGCCGCCGGTGGTCGTGCTGACCTCCAACCGCACCCGCGAGGTGCACGACGCGCTCAAGCGGCGCTGTCTCTACCACTGGCTGGAGCACCCCTCCTTCGACAGGGAGGTCGCCATCCTGCTACGACGCCTGCCCACCTGCTCGGAGACCCTCGCCGAGCAGGTGGCCGGGGCCACCGGCCGGCTCCGTCGGGCGGGTCTGGTCAAGCCGCCCGGGATCGCCGAGAGCCTCGACTGGACCGAGGCCCTGATGACGCTCGGTGCCCGCGAGCTGGACCCCGACCTGGCGGCTGCGACGCTGGGCGCCCTGCTCAAGCACCGGGAGGACCACGAGGCCGTGCTCGGGAACGGGTTCTTCGGTGATCCACATGGTGAGTCACGTGGCTGACATCCGCCCTCCCGGGGAAATCCCTCCGCCACCGGGCGCGGGGACGGCGCGGGACCTGGTCGCCGTCATGACCGGATTCGCCAGGACACTGCGCGCCGCCGGGGTCCCCGCCGATCACGAGCGGACCCAGAGCCTGCTGCGCGCGCTGTCCCACCTGGACGCCGCCAGGCCGCGCGACGTCTACTGGGCGGGCCGGTTCACCCTGTGCGCCTCCGCCGACGACCTGCCCCGTTACGACCGGGTCTTCCATGCCTACTTCGGCGGGCTGCGAGCCGGCCGTCCCCGGCGGGCCGCGATCACCGTCGTCAGGTACACCGCCGTCCCGTCCGGCGCCCCAGGCGGAGAGGGCGGCGACCGCCCGGTCCGGGCGGCGGGCGCGAGCGCCGCGGAGGTGCTGCGTCACCGGGACGTGGCCAAGATGACCGGGGCGGAGCTGGCCGAGGTACGGCGGCTGCTCGCCCTGCTCGAAGTGGGGCGCGAGCGGCGCAGGTCGCGGCGGTTCGGGCCGTCCCACCGGGGGCGGCTGGACGGCGGGGCGACGATCCGCGAGACCCTGCGGCGCGGAGGGGAGACCGCCAGGCTCCGCTACCGCACCCACCGGACCAGGCCCCGCAGGGTCGTGCTGCTGGTCGACGTCAGCGGCTCCATGACCCCCTACGCCGACACCCTGCTCCGCCTCGGCCACGCGCTGGTCCGATCCGAGCCCCGGGCCACCGAGGTGTTCAGCGCGGGCACCCGGCTCACCCGGCTCACCGCGGAACTGCGCCACCGCGACCCGTCCACCGCGATGGACGCCGCCTCCCGGGCCATCCCCGACTGGAGCGGCGGTACCCGGCTGGGCGAGGAGATCGGAAGACTGCTGGAGACGAACGACGCGGAAGGCGCGGTGGTCGTGATCGCCTCGGACGGATGGGAACGGGGCGACGTCTCACTGCTCGGCGCGCGGATGGCCAGGCTGTCCCGGACGGCGCACCGGGTGATCTGGGTCAACCCGCACAAGGGCCAGGAGGGCTACCAGCCGCTCACCGCCGGGATGCGCGCCGCCCTGCCGTACGTCG
The DNA here is from genome assembly GCF_040614315.1 of Streptosporangium sp. NPDC006007. Taxonomy (NCBI): domain Bacteria; kingdom Bacillati; phylum Actinomycetota; class Actinomycetes; order Streptosporangiales; family Streptosporangiaceae; genus Streptosporangium; species Streptosporangium sp. NPDC006007. The sequence continues at coordinate 97,633 of NZ_JBEXUG010000001.1, forward strand.
ACGACTTCGTGGCCGGGCACAGTCTGGCGGCCTTCGCGGATCTGGCCGGGCTGCTGGGAGGGGCCCATGCGTGAGGTGCTGTCACAGATCGTGCGGTGGTGGGAGTCCGGGCGGACGTTCGGCCTGGCCACCGTGGTGAACACCTTCCACAGCGCGCCCCGGCCGCCGGGAGCCTCGATGGCCGTCTTCGGCGAGGAGGCGGAGGGCAGCGTCTCGGGCGGCTGCGTCGAGGGCGCCGTCTACGAGCTGGCCCGCGAGGTGGTCGCCTCCGGCGCACCGGTCCTGCGGCGCTACGGCGTGAGTGACGACGACGCCTTCTCCGTCGGGCTGACCTGCGGCGGCATCCTGGACGTGTTCGTCGAGCCGGTGTCACGTGAGACGTTCCCCGAGCTGGGAGAGGTCGCGGGGGCGGTGCGTGGGCGCGAGCCGGTGGCGGTGGCGACCGTGCTGTCCGGGCCCGGGGCCGTCGGCGCCCGCCGGGTGATCTGGCCGGAGCGCTCCTCGGGCTCGCTGGGCGTGCCCCGGCTGGACGAGGCGGTGGACGACGACGCGCGGGGCATGCTCGCCCAGGGGAGCACCGGGGTCCGCCGGTACGGCGCGCGGGGCGAGCGGCGGCTCGACGACCTGTCGGTCTTCGTGCACTCCTTCGCCCCGCCGCCCCGGATGCTGGTCTTCGGCGCGATCGACTTCGCCGCCGCGGTCGCCAGGATCGGCAAGTTCCTCGGCTATCACGTGGTCGTGTGCGACGCCCGCCCGGTCTTCGCCACCGCCAAGCGCTTCCCGGAGGCCGACGAGGTGATCGTCAAGTGGCCGCACGACTACCTGAGCTCGATCACCGTGGACGAGCGGACCGCGATCTGCGTGCTCACCCACGACCCCCGGTTCGACGTCCCGCTGCTGGAGGTGGCCCTGCGCACCCCCGCGGGCTACGTCGGCGCGATGGGCTCACGCCGCACCCACGAGGACCGCCTGGTACGGCTCGCGCGAGCGGGGCTGGACGAGGTCGAGCTGAAGCGGCTCCGCTCGCCCATCGGACTGGACCTGGGGGCCCGGACCCCCGAGGAGACCGCGGTCTCCATCGCCGCCGAGCTGATCCAGCTCCGCTGGGGCGGTTCCGGGCAACCACTGACAGAAGGCTCCGGCCGGATCCACGGGGACGGTCCCCGTGCGTGGACGGCCGGGGAGAGGAGAAGGACTTCGTGAGATCGGCGAGTGCCGGACTGCTGTTGGCGGCCGGATCGGGTTCCCGGCTGGGAAGGCCGAAGGCGCTGGTGGAGTTCCGCGGTGAGCGGCTGGTGGACCGGGGGATCCGGATGCTCCACGACGGCGGCTGCCATCCCGTGGTGGTCGTGCTCGGAGCCGTCACCGTGCAGGTCCGGGGGGCGGTGGCGGTACGGAATCCGCGCTGGTCCTCCGGGATGGGCTCCTCGCTCCGCATCGGCCTGGACGCCCTCCCCGGCGACGTGGAGCGGGTGGTGATCGCCCTGGTGGACCAGCCGTTCATCGACCCCCAGGCCGTGGAGCGGCTGATCGGGGCAGGGCGTGACGGCGCCTCGGTCGCCGTCGCCAGCTATGGCGGGCGGCCCAGGAACCCGGTGCTCATCGCCAGGGAGCACTTCGCCGAGGTCGCGGAGCTCGCGGTCGGGGACGTCGGTGCCCGGCCCTTTCTGCGGGCCCATCCCGAGCTGATCACCGAGGTCGCCTGCGACGACGTCGGCGACCCCATCGACATCGACACTCAGGCGGACCTGTCGGCCCTGCACGCCCGGTGAGACCGCCGTGCGCCGCGGGCCGCCGGCCCCGGGGGCCGGCTCACGGCCGGCCCGCGGCGCGGCCGTACGGTCTCATGAGCGGGGGGTGTTCTCCCACAGCCGCAGGGAGGCGACCGCGGCCCGGTGGTCGCTGCCCGCGGCGCGCTCCACCCCGGCGCCGGTCGCGGTGAGACCCCGGTAGAGGATGTGGTCGGGGCGGGTGACGGGGAACGACGACGGCCAGGTGAAGCCGAAGCCGGAACCGGCCTCCTGCTGGGCGTCCGACAGCGGCGGCACCAGGCCGGAGCGTTTGCGGTCGGTCGTGGCGGTGTTGAGGTCGCCGAGCAGGAGCAGGTGCCTGCTGGCGTCCCCGTCGATGATCTTGCGGACGTAGCCGAGGTTCTCGTCCCGCTGGGCGGTCTGGCCGGGGCGGGCCGAGGCCAGGTGCATGACGTAGACGGTCAGCCTGCCCTTGGGGGTCTCCACCACCGCGCGCAGAGCCCGCGCCCAGTCCAGGCCGATGTCCACCTTGTGGGCCCGCAGGATCGGGAAGCGGCTCCACAGGCCGACCGTGGTCACCTGGTAGCGGTGCGGGAAGCGGCTGTCGAGCATCTTCGCCGCCGGACCGCCGTCGGTCAGCTCCTGCACCGCGACCAGGTCCCGGTTCTGGGAGACGGCCCGTACGGCCTGCGCCGAGTCCGCGTTGGCCGCTCCCACGTTGAGCGTGACGACCGACACGTCGCTCGGCCCGCCCGGTGAGGTGCGCAGCAGCGCCGGGCCGAACATGACCCCCCACGCGATCGCCGGGAGCAGCGTGGTGACGAGCACCCGCCACGAGCGGGTGAACGCCGCTCCGACCAGCAGCAACGGCACCGCGGCCCCGAGCCAGGGGAGCAGGCTCTCCAGCACCGGGGTGAATCCGCCCAGTTCAGGCAGTAACCGGTGGCCGCAGAGAACGAGGGTGAGCGCCCCCGCCATCACGATGATCGACCGCCTCAGCACATCGCCCCTCGCCCGTCCGTGTCCGTCCCGCGTGCGCTCCGCCTCGACGGCTCCCCTCCTGCCCTGGGATCCGTACGCTACCGGGCCGGCGCCGAGGATGCGGAGCTTGTGCTTTACCGGTGAGTCGATACCCTTTGCCGCGAAGGTAACGGAACATCATTCGGTTCTGCGGGTGCGGGAGGATGGTCTCACGATGCGTATCGGTATGGCCCTGAACTACTCAGGAGGCTTCAAGGAGACGGTGGCCGAGCTGGCCGACTACGAGAGGGCCGGCCTCGACATCGTCTTCGTCGCCGAGGCGTACAGCTTCGACGCGGTCAGCCAGATGGGCTACATCGCGGCCAAGACGGAGCGTCTGCAGATCGCCTCGGGCATCCTGCCGATCTACTCCCGGACCCCCGCCCTGCTGGCCATGACCGCCGCGGGCATGGACTACGTCTCCGACGGCCGCTTCACCCTCGGCCTGGGCGCCTCGGGGCCGCAGGTCATCGAGGGCTTTCACGGCGTGCCGTACACCGCGCCGCTGGGCCGTACCCGCGAGGTCGTCGAGATCTGCCGGCAGGTCTGGAAACGCGAGCGGCTGGCCTACCAGGGCAGGTACTACACCGTCCCGCTCCCGGCGGACCAGGGCACCGGCCTGGGCAAGTCCCTGAAGATCATCAACCGTCCGGTCCGCGACCGCATCCCCATCGTGATCGCCGCCATCGGCCCCAAGAACGTCGAGCTCTCCGCCGAACTGGCCGAGGGCTGGGAGCCGATCTTCTACTTTCCGGAGAAGGCGGCCGACGTCTGGGGCGCCTCCCTCGCCGCCGGAAAGGCCAGGCGCGACCCGGCCCTGGGCGAGCTGGACGTCATCGCCCAGGCCGCGCTCGCCATCGGCGACGACGTGTCGGACTGGCTGGAGCTCGGACGCCCGATGGCCGCGCTCTACATCGGCGGCATGGGCGCCAAGGGCAGGAACTTCTACAACGACCTCGCCCGCCGCTACGGCTACGAGCGGGAGGCCGAGCGGATCCAGCATCTCTACCTCGACGGCAGGAAGGACGAGGCCGCCGCGCTGGTTCCGCGGGAGCTCCTGGAGAAGATGTCCCTCATCGGCCCCGAGGGCCACGTCCGCGACCGCCTTCAGGCGATGAGGGAGTCGGGTGTCACCACCGTCAACGTCACTCCCCTCGGCCGTACCCACGAGGAACGCATCCGCCTCATCGAAAAGGTCAGAGCCCTCGCCTCCTGAACCCGCCTCCTGGCCTGCCGCCTTCTGACATCCTCCGGCCGGGTCCCCGGCCTGGAACCTGGGGGGACCCGGCCGTGAACCCGCCTGCGCTCCGGAAGGTGCGGGAACGGCGCCGGTGAGGGTGGCGGGGACGGTGCTCAACCGTTCGGGATGAACGGATATGGATCTCTTTTTCATTACATGTCTGTACATGTGCTCGTTTGAGGCGCATGGACCGTTCCCAACTGCCACTCTGGTGCCGCCGTGCCACGGCTTTCCCTTTCTTCCCTGGAGTGCTCATGCGTTTGAAAACACCTCTTGCGATCCTCGCCACCGCCGTTCTCGCGGTCGGTCTGTCCAGCGTGACCACGGCGTCGGCCGCGCAGACGGCGGTCGCCGGTCAGGTGTTCTGCGTGAACAAGACCACCAAGATCGTCCGTGCGCTGAAGGCGTGCAACCCGAAGACCGAGCGCACCCTGACCATCGAGGAGGCTCAGCAGGGCATCGCCTCCCAGGGGCCGCGCGGAGAGCGCGGCCTGCAGGGCGCGCAGGGAGAGCGCGGCCTCACCGGGCAGCAGGGGCAGAAGGGCGACCCCGGCAGGGACGGTGTGGACGGAAAGCCCGGAGCGCAGGGGGAGCCCGGTAAGGCCGGGGAGACCGGAGCGCGGGGCGACCCGGTCCCGCCGGTGCCAAGGGCGCCGACGGCAAGCCCGGCGCCGACGGCAAGGGTCTCGACGGGCCTTTCGTCCTCGATCTCTCGGGCATCCGCTCCCTGTGCGACTGGGACGGCAGCGTGAAGGGTTACCCGCGCCTGAAGTGCACCTTGATGCTCAAGTCCGGCACCCCGGCCCCCGGGTCTTCCTCGTCGCCGTCCTCCACTCCCACCGCCTCCACTCCGCCCCCCCAGTAACGCGAGACGGGGAGCGCCCACCTCCGGGTGGGCGCCGGCTGGCCGGCGGCGGCCGGGGACCTGACGGCTCCCGAGGTCGCCTCGGCCGCCGCGGCCACGCCGCGGCGGTGCGCCGCCGGCCGCCGCCCCGTGTTCACTCCGCTGGCACAATGGTCTGACGCGGGGGGCCGGAGTGAGCTCGGATGACCGGTCCCTGAGCACGCCGGCCGGCATCGGCGAGGGTGGGCAACCGTCGGCAACCCCTGCGGGGTCCGCCCTGGCGGCGGGATCCGGCCCGGGAACGTTACCGGATGTCGACTATTGGAGGATTCGTGCGGGTCATAGGCTTCGATCACCTGGTGATCAATGTGCGGGACGTCGAACGCGCGCTGGAGTTCTACTGCGGATCCCTCGGTCTGGAACCGGTCCGGGTGGAGGAGTGGCGGGCGGGGAAGGTCCCGTTCCCGTCGGTGCGCGTGGGCCCGGCCACGATCATCGATCTGCTCGGCCGCTCCCGCGGGGAGTCCAACGTGGATCACATCTGCCTGGTCGTCGAACCGCTGGACTGGGAGCAGATCATCGACTCGGGTGTCTTCACCGTGCTGGAAGGCCCGGTCGGCCGCTTCGGCGCGCGGGGCGAGGGGCAGTCGATCTACGTGCGGGATCCGGACGGTAACACCGTCGAACTGCGCTGGTATCCGCAGGACGCCGGACGGTGAGTCCCGCCTGGCGCGTCCTTCGCCCGCGCGCCCACCGGCGTCGGAGGTCCACCGCCGCGGCGTAGCGGAACAGTGGATGAGGAAGCCGGCCGCCGACGGCCGGCCCGAACCCCCGCCCGAACCCCTGCCCTCCGTCACCGGCCCGCGCGGAGGCCGAGGCGCCGTCGACGCCGGCCTCACCGCGCGACGGAGGTCCGGCATCGGATCACGACCGTCCGGGACGTCATCCGGTCTTTACATATCTCGCAGCGCTCCGTCCATGGCATGCCGTATCGGCTGATTTCGCCAATGATGTCCTTTCGAGGAGACGCTTTTCCCCTGCGCGGCCGGATTCATTCTTTCGCCGCCATTTCAGGCGGTGACCGGACCGGGCCGCATGTCGCGTTCTATCATTTGGCCCTGTCGTGCCGAATTTCTGATCGGCGACGCCTGTTTCCGTGAACCATTGAAACCGGGGTGCCATGAAGGAGAGGAATGCCTGGTAAGGCCGGTAAGTGGAAGGGGAAGGCATCTGTTCTTTCTCGCGGCGGCAGATCACGTCCACGGGGCGCCCCCGCCGAGGGTCACGAGAAACGGGCGTTGAGCTGGACGAAGTGGGGGACGATCGCCGGGATCGTCAGCACGGTAATCGCGGTGATAAGCATTGTCTTCTTTCTGGCGGACCGGCTGGCCCCTCCGGAGGCCGTGCCCCGGACTCCGGTTCCGCGGACCTCGGGGGAGGACTCGCCGCCGAAGCCGGATTCGACCTGTCCCCGCGGGTCGGTCTGCCTGTGGCCCGGCTGGGAGTCCGCGGGGAAGATCTGGGTGTGGTCGCCGGGGATGGGGCAGATGATCAAGCTGCCCGGCTATCTGCGCGATCACGTCGGGTCGTTCGACGCTCAGGCCCCGGCCTGCTTCGTGGACACCGAATCCGGCGAGAGGCGGTCGGCCGCCGTGCAGGACTGGAGTGAAAGATATACCGATGTCGGCAGGTTCGGCCGTATCATGGACGTCATTAGAATCGCCTGCTGACGCCCGCCGGGAAATCGCGCCCCCGGTTCGCCGGGTTACCGCATGGGTGAATCCCGATTTTTCAAGGAATGTTCCGATATGCCATTTCGGTGAATTTCCAGCCATACGGCTCAGGCCCCGATCCCGCCCGGACGGCTGCGATTCGCGACGCGCGGGCGCAGAGGTGCCGCGTCTCCTCCACGGAGGCTCCTTGGCCCGAGGCCCCGAGGCCGGGGTCTTTCCCGGCGTCCGGGTTTTTCCGATTTTCCCGCTGCCAGGGGACGACATCGGCGAAAACCGTCCATAGCATGCAGGTTATGACCCTCATCCACGCTCAGCGCCGCGCCCGCCTGGCGGCCCTGCTCCCCGCTCACGGGGCGGACGCCCTCCTGGTCAACCGGGGTGTCAACGTGCGCTATCTGACCGGCCTGGCCAGCTCCAACGCGGCCGTGCTCGTCAGGGCCGGCGCGGACGCCACGCTGGCCACCGACTCCCGCTACGCCGAGACCGCCCGGCGGGTCTGCCCCGACATCGAGGTGATCGAGGAACGCGACGTCATCGGGCACCTGGTCGCGCTGGCCGACCGGGTCGCCGTCGAGGCCCACCACATGTCCGTCGCCGACTACTTCCGGCTGGGGGAGGACCTGCTCCGGGTCTCCGGGCTGGTGGAGTCGGTCCGCCGGATCAAGGACGAGGAGGAGATCGATCTCATCCGCACGGCGTGCGAGCTCACCGACCAGGCCTTCGCCGACGTGCTGCCCACGCTGAGGCCCGGCGTGACGGAGCGGGAGATCGCCAGGGGGCTGGAGCGCCGGATGATCGAGCTGGGCGCGGAGAAGCCAGCGTTCGACTCGATCGTGGCGAGTGGCCCCAACGGCTCGATCCCGCACCACTCGCCCTCCGGCCGGCCGCTGGAGCGCGGCGATCTGGTCACGATGGACTTCGGGGCCCTCTACGGGGGCTACCACGCGGACATGACCCGGACGGTGGCGATCGGTGAGCCCGCGCAGTGGCAGCGCGAGCTGTACGACCTGGTCCGCGCGGCGCAGCGTGCCGGCCGCCACGCCGTACGGGCCGGCGCGTTCACCCACGAGGTCGACGCCGCGGCCCGTGATCTCATCGCGGAGGCGGGCTACGGCGAGCGCTTCGGGCACGGTCTCGGCCACGGTGTCGGGCTGGAGATCCACGAGGTGCCGTTCCTCGCTCCGGCGAAACCGGAGTCCGACCTTGAGCACGCTAGACTAGAGGATCGAGTTCCGGTCACCGTTGAGCCTGGGATCTACCTACCGGGCAGGGGCGGCGTCCGCATCGAAGACACGCTCGTGGCGCGTGATGACGGACCGGAACTTCTCACACGGACGACCAAAGAGCTGCTTGTCCTTTAAAGAGCGGCCGTACGCAGGAGAGAGCTAGTGGCGACGACGAACGACCTGAAGAACGGCCTGGTGCTCAAGCTCGACGGCGGTGAGCTCTGGGCGGTCGTGGAGTTCCAGCACGTCAAGCCCGGTAAGGGTGGTGCGTTCGTCCGCACCAAGCTGAAGAACGTCATTTCGGGCAAGGTCGTCGACAAGACCTTCAACGCCGGCGTCAAGGTCGAGGTGGCCAACGTCGACAAGCGCGAGATGCAGTTCTCCTACATGGACGGCGACGAGTTCGTCTTCATGGACACCGAGACCTACGACATGCTGCACGTCTCCCGGACGGCCGTCGGCGATGCCGCCGACTATCTCCTGGAGAACATGCTCGCCACCGTGGCCGTCAACGAGGGCAACGTGCTCTATGTCGACCTTCCCGCCGCCGTCGAACTGATCATCGCCGAGACCGAGCCGGGCCTTCAGGGTGACCGCTCCACCGGCGGCACCAAGCCCGCCAAGCTGGAGACCGGCGCCGAGATCAAGGTGCCGCTGTTCATCACGACCGGCGAGAAGGTCAAGGTCGACACCCGCACCGGCGATTACCTCGGCCGCGCCTGATGTCGGCGCGGGGTAAGGCTCGCAGGCGCGCGCTGGACATCCTGTTCGAGGCGGAGGCGCGCAGCCAGGATCCGCTGAGCGTCCTCGCGGAGCGGTTGGAGCGGGCCGAGCCGCCCGTCAACGAGTACACCGCGACGATCGTCGAGGGCGTGTGCCGTCACCGGGCGCGCATCGACGAGTTGATCACCACCTACGCCGAGGGCTGGACGCTGGACCGCATGCCCGCGGTCGACCGCAACCTGCTCCGCGGCGGCACCTACGAGCTGCTGTGGATGCCCGACGTCCCCGAGGGCGTCGTGATCAGCGAGTGGGTGGGCCTGGCCTCCGAGTTGTCGACCGACGAGTCGCCGCAGTTCGTCAACGGCCTCATGGCCCGTTTCAAGCAGCTCAAGCCGTCCCTGGCGCTGTAGCCGTGCTCCGTACCCGTGGGGGGCCGGGGTGCCGGTTCCTCCACGAGTATGCTCCGGGGGCCATATGCTGATTTTCCGTATTTTGCTCCTCGCTCCACCGCGGTCCCCGCCCGTGCCGGGGAAAAACTCAACCGGGTACGGGTATGGATCGCCCTTGGACGGCCCCGCCGACGGTCCGGCGTAGGCTGGGCTCGTCACCCCATAAGAGGAGGCGATCTGAAGTTGCGCGCCGTAGGCATCTCGCGGCCCGCAGGCACCCCTGCGGTCCGCACGGCCGTGGTCTGGGACGTCCTGAGGGCGGTGCTCGCCGACCGGGTCTCCGCGACCGGCCGAGATCGGCTCGACATCGTCGACGCCGGAGGCGGCACCGGTGGCTTCGCCGTACCGCTGGCGGTTCTCGGGCACGCCGTCACCGTTGTCGACCCCAGCCCCGACTCGCTGGCCGCGCTCGAACGCCGGGCCGCCGAGGCGGGGGTGACCGTGCGCGCCCTGCAGGGGGACGCGGCGGACCTGGGGGAGCTCCTCCCCGTCGACGGCGCCGACCTGGTGCTGTGCCACAGCGTTCTGGAGTACGTGGAGGATCCGACCAGCGCGCTGACGGCCATGGCCGGTCTGCTCCGCGCGGGCGGCGCGATCAGCGTGCTGGCGGCGAACCCGCTCGCCGCCGCCCTACACCGTTCCATAGCGGGCCGGTTCGACGAGGCGTCGCAGGTTCTGGACGATCCCGAGGGCCGCTGGGGTGACCGCGACCCCACCCCCCGGCGCTTCACCCGCGAGGCCCTCTCCCGGCTCCTGGCCGCGACCGGCTTCCAGCCCGGTGAGGCCCACGGGGTGCGGATCTTCGCCGATCTGGTGCCCAGCCGCCTGGTCGACGGTGAGCCGGGGGCCGCGCGCGCGCTGGTCGCCCTGGAGCAGGCCGCCGCCGGTCACCCCGTGCTCCGCGACATCGCCACCCAGTTGCACATCCTCGGTCGCCGGTGATCCCACCGCCGAACATGTGTTCTCATATAATGACCTCGTGTCGAGGAAACAGCAGGTGCCCCCAGGCGGTGATCATCCCGCCCAGCCGTGAAAAATACTCCCGGGTCTCCCACGGCGTCATGGAGATCTTCCGCACGTTCACCCCCGAGGTGGAGCCAGTCGCCTCCGACGAGGCGTTCCTGGACGCCGGCGAGGCGCGCAAGCGGCTCGGCCCGCCGGCCGCGATCGCCGCGATGATCCGCGAACGGGTCGCGGCCGAGCACGGGATCACCTGCTCGGCCGGGGTGGCCAACAGTAAATTCGTGGCAAAGCTCGCCTCGCGGCACTGCAAGCCGGACGGCCTGCCGGCGGTGCCCGCCGACAGGGTGGTGGACTTTCCCCATCCGCTCCCGGTGGCGGCCCTGTGGGGCGTGGGGGAGCGCACGGAACGTTCCCTGAGCCGGTCCGGGATCAGGACGGCCGGCGACCTCGCCGAGGTGCCCGTCGAGACGCTCCGGCGCGAGCTCGGGCAGGCCGTCGCCGCTCACCTGGCCGCGCCGGCCGCCGGGCGCGACGAGCGCCCGGTGACCCGCTACACGCCCGACCGGGCGATGGACAGGGCGGTCCGCAGGTTCGGTCGTGATGCGGTGGTCCCGGCGTCGCTTGTTTGCCCGCCGTTTGATGGAATAGATCTATGACACCGCCTCCGGTTTGGACTACGTTGGACGTTTTCTTTCGTCTACGTCTACAGCCTCGTATTCTGGGGATAACCGACCGCGAGGTTCGGACACCCCGTGTCGTCCGTCACCGTCTTCCCCGTCCTGGGGCTGTCCTTGGGAGGCGCCGTGCCGCTCTCTGAGCACGAGCAGCGCTTGCTCGACCAGATCGAGCAGGCCCTCTACGCCGAGGACCCGAAGTGGGCCAATACCGTACGGATCAGTGATCCGCGCAGCCACTACAAGCGTCGCCTGGTGAAGGCCTCCATCGGCTTCGTCCTGGGCGTTGTCCTGTTGATGGTCGGCGTCGTGAACTACATCCCGCTCGGCGTCGGCGGTTTCGTGGTCATGCTCGCCGCGTGTCTGTGGGGTCTGTCCAGCTGGAAGCGGATGAACGGGTTCGGTGAGGCCCCCGCGGCCGGGCCGTCCGCTCATCCGAGCAGGGTGGGCCGCCGCGGGGGTTCCCGGCCGAGTTTCATGGAGCGGATGGAGGAGCGCTGGCGCCGCCGGCACGACGAGCGTTAGCGCGGCCGATCCCCCTGAGACCGGCCCCGTGGAGACCTCGCCGGTGGTTTTGAGAGCAGGCCCGGCGGCCGGTGTGAGGCCGCCGGGCTGACGGGGCCGGGGCTGTCCCTTGTGACGACCGTGGGCCGCCTCCAGCGGAGGCGGCCCCACCCGAATCACCGGCCTTGCCCACGTCCCCCACGACGACCGGCCGGTTTCCGCCGCGGTCAGCCGCTCCGCCGCGCCGGCCCGCGCAGCCGGAGGTTCTCCAGCCGGTCGAAGCCGTCCAGCACCCGTCCGCCCAGGGCCCGCATCCGCCGCAGCGTGGAGGGCGGCAGCAGCACCGCGCGGATCCGCCTGCCCCGTGACACGGTGCCCGCCAGCGCCCGCCGTACCCGCCTGAGGTCCTCCCGCAGCGGGCCGACCTCGCCGGGGGTCCTGGCGAAGAGCATCCGCTCCACCGCCGTGGCGATCCTCGACATCGAGGCCGAGGTCTCCGCGTCGAACCCGTACTGCTCGGTCAGCCGCCCGGCCAGCGCCCGGGGGCTCTCGCTCGGCTGCCGGGACATGCCGTAGTCGCACAGCGCGTCGTCCAGCTCGGCCCAGGCCGCCGTCATCGCCGGCTCCCACCTGCCGGATGCGGCCTCCACGGCGCCACCGGGGCCGGCCACCCGGGAGTAGGCCCTGCGCCGGCGGGCGAGCACCTGCCGGCGCAGCATCGCCGGGATGAGGGCGACCAGCAGCACGGCCGCCACCCCGGCGCCGATCCCGGCCGCCACCGGCATGCCCTCGTCCACCGTGATGGGGCCCCCGCCGTACTCGCGGTCGAGCATCAGGTCCCGGCGGTTGCGCGCCGCCCCGCCGGGGAGGTCCGTCTTCTCCGGGCGGGCGCTCTGGGCCGGGATCGGCTCGCCGTCGCCGGTCCTCACGGTCTGCGGCCGGCTGTAGGGCGGCACCGTCGCGCTGCCCTGGCCCGCGTTCCCGGCCGGGGTGGGCTCGAACCGCAGCCATCCGGTGCCCTCGAAGTAGAGCTCGGGCCAAGCGTGCGAGTCGTGCGTGCGGACCTGCCAGCGACCGTCGACCCTGCTGCCCCCGGTGTAGCCGATGGCGACCCGGGCGGGGATGCCCAGCACCCGTGCCATCACCGCCATCGACGCGGCGAACTGCTCGCAGTATCCGGCCCGGTTGCGGATCAGGAAGTCCGTCAGCGCCTGGTCGTCGTGCCCCTGGGCCGACAGGCTGTAGGTGAACCCGCCCTTCGCGGTGAAGAACTCCTGTAGCTGGACCGCCTGCTCGTAGTGGCCGGCACCACGGTCGGTCACCCGTAGGGCCAGCTCCCGGACCTCCCGCGGCAGGTCCGTTGGCAGCCGCAGGTACCGCTCGCCGATCTGCGGGGGCACGGGGCCGGAGGACTTGAGCGTCTCCGCCGTGGGCCGGGGCTCGGCGCTGACGACCGTGTAGGTCAGTCCCCGCGCGGTGTCGGAGGTGGAGAACACCATGAGGGTGTCCCGGTCGGGCCGCCAGTCCCCCTCCACGTCGACCCGCGCGGGCGGGTAGGGCAGCGGCAGGAACTTCAGGTTCCCGACCTCGTCGCTCACCGTGACCCTGGTCGTCGCCTGGGCGACGGGCACGGTCCCGTTCTGGCCGGGCGGCGGGGGCAGCGGCCCCGCGGAGGTCCGGTCCTCCGGGCGGCCGTTCGGTCCGGTCATCGTCCACTGCCGGCCGTCGAAGACGTCCAGCGAGTACGTCCGCAGGTAGCGCGGGGCACCGTCGTCGGTGGCGTAGGTCAGCAGGGTGGTGTTGCTCGGCAGTGACAGCTCGCCCCGCAGGTGGACGATCGGGTTGGGGATGCTGATCGAGTTGCCGCCCCGGCCCTTGCCGCCGCCCGGCCCGAACCCGAACAGCGGGTTCGCCTCCAGGGGAGGCAGCAGCGCGGGCAGCGCAACGGCCAGCACGATCGCGGTCAGGCCGATCCGCTTGCCCGACAGCCGCAGCGAGCCCGCGTCGGAGGCGCCCGCCGGAGTGGTGAACGACGGGGAGGTCCTGCGGACCAGCACCGCCCGGCCCCAGTGGCCGAGCCGTTCCCGGCCGTCCGCCACCAGCAGTCCCAGGTAGCCCAGGGCCGCGACGATGAACGCCAGCCAGCCGACCGGTTCGGCGAGCACGGCCACCGGAACGGTGAACAGCGCCAGCAGCGGCAGCCCGGTGAGCGCGGCCCGGCGCATCCGCGAGGCCAGCAGGTCGACTGTGATCGCGATCAGCCCGATGCCGCCGCAGGCCAGCGCGGTGATGCCGGTGTCGGCCGGGACCGGCGCCGCGATTCGCGGGATGTCGGCGAAGCCGGAGGCCAGCAGTTTCGCCAGGTGGACGACCGACGCCCTGGTGGGCACCACCCCGGCCCACGCCTTGCCGGCGGCGAACACCGCGGTCAGGTAGACCCAGACCGCGGCCAGCTGGACCAGCGGCACCAGCCAGTTGGGCAGGGTGTGGCGACTGGCCGCCATGCCGACCCCCGTCACCACCAGGATGACGCCGAGGCTCGTCCAGAACCAGGCGCCTCCCTGAAAGAGGGGGTGGAGCACGACGGTCACCGCGGCCGTGGCCACACCCGCCGCGATGGGAAGTCTCATGAGCCGCCCCTGTTGAGTGCGAACCGCTCCCGCCGCGCGGCCTGCGGCCACACGCCGGCGATGGAGGCGTCCGCGGGCAGCCGTACGACGCGCCACCCCGCCCCGGAGAGCATCGCCTCCGCCGCCCGGTGCTCTCCGTCCCGGCCGGGTTCGGGCCGATCCCAGGTGGTCAGGTCCAGCATCACGGCCACCCCGGTCATGTTGCCGTGCCTCGTCCTGGCCAGCGCCTGGGCCTGCTCCGGGTCGACCGCGCCGAGCACCGCCACGATCAGCCCGTCACCGCCGCCCTGCCGCAGCGCGGCTATGCCGTGCTCAAGGGAGCGCGCCGGGCTGTTCCGCACCACGGCGAGAGTGTCCAGCAGCGCCAGGCTCAGCCCGGTGTCGGTGAGCCGCTCGGAGCCCTGGTCGGTGACCAGGCGCAGGCCGAGCCCCTCGCGTGCCAGGTGCACGCCGATGGAGGCCGCGGCCGAGACCGCGGTCTCGAACGACGAACGGGGGCCCTCACCCCGGTGCGCGATCCGCCGGGTGTCCAGCAGCAGCGCGCCCCGGCTCTGCCACTGCTGCTCCTCGCGCCGGACCATCAGCTCGCCGTACCTGGCGGTCGAGCGCCAGTGCACCCGCCGCAGGTCGTCGCCCTGCCGGTACTCGCGCGGCGCGACGTCGTCGTCGCCCGCGGCCGCCACACTCCTGGTATGGCTGTCGCCCCCGCCCGTCCACTCGCCGGAGAGCCGCACGTGGGGCAGCGCCACGACCCGCGGGGTCACCACGAGCGTGTCACTGATGCTGAACGACCTGGTCAGCTCGACGAGGCCGAACGGGTCACTGATCCGCACGGTGAGCGGGCCGATGCCGAAGCGGCCGCGCAGATCGGACCTGACCCGGTAGTCGATCTCCCTGATCCCCTGAGCCTCCACCCTGTCCAGCACGAATCTGGGACGTGCCCCGAGCGCGGGGGGAACGGTGTCCTCGATCATCAGCAGGCCGGTCGGCAGCCGGGTGACGTTCTCCAGCCGCAGCGTCACGGTGGCCTCGCCGCCCAGCTGGACCCTGGGCGGGTCCAGGCGTCGCGCGCAGCTCAGGCGGTAGCGGGTGCGGCTGACCACCATGGCGGCCAGCAGCGGCAGGGAGACGATCAGCACCGCGACCCTGAACAGGTCGTACTCCCCGAGGAGGAGGGCGCACAGCAGCGCCGCGACGCCGGACGCGAGGAAGGACCGGCCGCGGGCGGTGAGCGCCCTGAGGCCCGAGATCACCGTACCTGTGCCTCTGGTACGGGCACCCGGTGGACCAGGTCGGCCATAACCTGCTCGGGCATCCGGCGCTGGCTCTGGGCCTCGACGCTGGGCAGCAGCCGGTGGGCGAGCACGGGGACGCACAGCTCCTGCAGGTCGTCCGGGATGACGTAGTCACGACCGCCCAGCGCGGCGTGCGCCCGGGCGGCCCGGACCAGTTGCAGGGTCGAGCGAGGGGAGGCGCCGAGCCGCAGGTCGGGGGAGTGACGGGTGGCGGTCACCAGGTCGACGGCGTACTTCTTGATCGGCTGCGAGACGTAGACCGCGCGCACGGCCTCGATCAGCGCCCGGACCTCGGCGGTGCCGGCCACCGGCTCCAGCTTGTCCAGCGGGGAGGCGGCGCCGTGCACGTCGAGCATCTCCATCTCGGCGCCGGGCGCGGGGTAGCCCATCGCGATCCGGGCGGTGAAACGGTCCCTTTGCGCCTCGGGGAGGGGATAGGTGCCCTCCATCTCGATGGGGTTCTGGGTCGCGATCACCATGAAGGGGCTGTCCAGCCGGTAGGTCGCGCCGTCGACGGTGACCTGGTGCTCCTCCATGCACTCCAGGAGCGCCGACTGCGTCTTCGGCGACGCCCGGTTGATCTCGTCGCCCACCACGATGTTGGCGAACACCGGGCCGGGCTTGAACTCGAACTCCCTGGTCTGCTGGTTGTAGGCGCTCACGCCTGTGATGTCGCTGGGTAGCAGGTCGGGGGTGAACTGGATCCGGCGGGCCGGGCAGTCGATGGCTCGGGCGAGGGCCTTGGCGAGCATGGTCTTGCCGACTCCGGGCACGTCCTCGATGAGCAGGTGGCCTTCGGCGAGGAGAACCGTCAGGGTCAGGCGTACGACGTCGCTCTTACCCTCGATCACCGACTCGATCGCCTGGCTGATCCGCTGCGCCGTGACGACCAGGTCATCGAGCCGAGGTGAGACGTCATGGGTTACTGCCACCAGGCCTCCATGAAGCTGCGGCGGTTTCTCGCCGGGGGTTCGTATTCCAGGGCCTTTACGGTCCCTTTTTCCATTGTGGGTATCGACCCTACGACGCTGCGGGTTCCCGAGCGACTCTATGTGGGCATTAAGGCTGATTCCGGGTGAACAGCCATAGTGTGCGAGCTCAGGGTGCCGTTCCGGTGGGAAAGATGTACCGATCTCGTGACAGACCGGCTCGCGGAGGTGGCGGGCCG
The DNA here is from genome assembly GCF_040614315.1 of Streptosporangium sp. NPDC006007. Taxonomy (NCBI): domain Bacteria; kingdom Bacillati; phylum Actinomycetota; class Actinomycetes; order Streptosporangiales; family Streptosporangiaceae; genus Streptosporangium; species Streptosporangium sp. NPDC006007. The sequence continues at coordinate 113,853 of NZ_JBEXUG010000001.1, forward strand.
ATCGGGGAGTGAGGCCGCGGCACGCTCCACTTCCCCCCGGCCTCGCCCATCGGTCGATTCCCAGCTTGTCCGGCTATCGCTCACCTTCTCGACACGCCCGTCCAGCAGAGGGGGCCGCCCACCCCCTCCACTCCGCTCCACCCATTCTGAGCTGGGAAAATAACCGCCAAACCGGCCGTGGAGAGCCGCGGAATCAGTTGACGGTGGGGAGAAGTGGAGTATGGTGGTGCGCAGTGGAGAGCAGGGGCCACAGAGCCACGCGCTCCGCTAGGCACGGGAGGTGAAGCCGGTGTTCCTCGGCACTCATCACCCGCGCCTCGATGACAAGGGACGGCTGTTCCTGCCGGCGAAGTACCGTGAGGAGCTGGCGGAGGGTCTGGTGATCACCAAAGGCCAGGAGCGCTGCCTCTACGTTTTTCCCGTAGAGGAGTTTCAGCGCATTACCGAGGCTCTGCGCACCGCGCCGGTGACCGCCAAGGCGGTCCGCGACTACAGCCGCGTCCTCTTCGCCAGTGCGTCCGACGAGGTCGCCGACAAGCAAGGCCGGGTCACCATCCCGCAGGCTCTGCGCGAATACGCCAGCCTGTGTCGTGACTGCGTGGTCATCGGCGCCAACACCCGGCTGGAGATCTGGGACGTGCACGCCTGGGACACCTATCTGGCCGACCAAGAGCAGGCTTTTGCCGACCTGTCGGAGGAGGTGCTGCCAGGGATTCTGTGATTCCACGGTCGACTCATCGGTGAAAACGTCGTTCGGCGAGGTCTCCACCCGCAACCACACCACAGCTGTCAGCTGATGCACCTTCCCCGGTGTCAGGTGACGGCGAATGCACGGATGCGGATGGGGACCTGGCCGGACGGCCCCCGGGGGTGGGAGCCAGTAACGACACCGGTGAGCGTCCGCCGCACAACCGCGAGCGAGGCGGCGAGAGGGGGGTTGCGCTTCATGCGCGCCGAAAACGACAAACATGATCTTCTGGCCTCGGGTGGCCACGTGCCCGTGATGCTCGGCCGCGTGCTGGAGCTTCTGGCGCCCGCGCTGTCGGGGCCCGACCCCGTCCTGGTCGACGCCAACCTGGGTCTCGGCGGCCATGCCGAGGCGCTGCTCGCGGCCCACCCCTCACTGCACCTGATCGGGATCGACCGCGACCCCACCGCGATCGAGCGCTCCACGGTCCGGCTCGCGCCGTACGCCGACCGGATCACGCTGGTCCGGGCGGTCTCCGACGAGCTGCCCGAGGTGCTCGCCCGCGCCGGCCGCCCCCGGGTCAACGCGGCACTGTTCGATCTGGGTGTCTCCTCGCCCCAGCTGGACGAGGCCGAGCGCGGCTTCGCCTACTCCTACGACGCGCCGCTGGACATGCGGATGGACCGGGATCAGGAGCTGACGGCCGAGATCGTGGTGAACACCTACCCGGTTCCGGATTTGATCAGAATTCTCCGGGATTACGGTGAAGAGCGATTCGCTCCGCGTGTCGCACACCTAATCAGCAGGGAACGGGCCAAGGAGGCCATAACGTCGACCAAGCGGCTTGCGGAGATTGTCCGTACGGCGATCCCCGCGGCCACTCGACGGACCGGGGGCAACCCCGCCAAAAGGACTTTTCAGGCGTTGCGGATCGAGGTGAACGCGGAGTTGACGGCACTGGAACGCGCACTCCCCGCCGCGCTTGACGCACTGACACTCGGCGGGCGCGTGGTCGTGCTCGCCTACCACTCCCTTGAGGACCGGCTGACCAAGCAGGTTCTCACGGCGCGAACCAGGGAGACCGGGCCGCCAGGGCTGCCCGTTCCACTGCCGGCTCACCAGCCGCGGTTCGCCCTCCTGACCAGGGGAGCCGAGCTTCCGAGCGAAGAAGAGGTGGCCCGCAACCCGCGGGCGGCCTCTGCCCGGTGTCGGGCGGCAGAGAGGATCCGTGAGGCAGTTGACGAGGAGTGAAGCAGAGGTCCGCCGCACCGCGCCCGGTCGCGGCGGACGGCCCGCGCGCGTCCCCCGCGCCGTCCCGCAGGGACGCAGGACCAGGCCGGTCAGGGCCACGCCCGCCGCTCCTCCCCCGGGCCGGCCGGTCACGTCGCCGGCACCGGCCGCGGCCAGGCAGTCGCGGCCGCCACGCGCTCCCTTCGTGCTGCTCGTGGTGGGCCTGCTCTGCGGTGGCCTGGTCAGTCTCCTGCTGCTGAACACCGTCCTCGCCCAGGACTCCTTCAGGGCGAACGAGCTGCGTAACGCCAACAACCAGCTCCGCCAGAAGAAGGAGGCGCTCAAACACGACAACATGCGGCGGGAGATGCCCGCCTCGCTCTCGGAGAGCGCCCTCGTCCAGAACCAGAGGCCGGACTGGGACAAGGCCTACGTCCTCACCCCCGATCGCGTCCCCGACCCCGCCGTCCCCGTCACCCTCGGCCGCTCCGCCGACAGCCGCTCCGCCGATGGCGACCGGACGTCCGCAGGACAGGAGCGAGTGCCGGGCACGGGCCGGTGAGGGAGACCGGCGGCTGGGGCGCCGGTCCCGGCCGGGGCGGTTCCGGCGGTGGATCCGCCGGAGGCTCCGGCCGCCGGACACCCGGCGGTCCCGGCCGTACGGCCAGGCCGGCCGGTCCGGACGCCACCGGAAAGCCGGACGCCACCGGAAAGCCGGGCAGGGACGGCCAGGGCGGGCCCGACGGCGCGGCGGGCACCGGCACACCCGCCTCCTCCGGCGGAGCGCCCGGATCCGGCAGGCCCGGCCGTTCCGGGGGAACGGGCCGGCCGCGTCCCGAGGGAGCCCCGGGCAGGCCGCCCGGTCCGGGTAAGCCGCGCTCCGAGGGAGCCCCGGGCAAGCAGGCGGGGGCCGGATCCGCGCGCGTCGAGGGCGCCGGCAGGTCCGGCAGGCCCCCGGCGGGGCCGGAGGCGGCGCGCGGGCCAAGGCGTCCTCCGAGGGCGGGGGAGTCGGCCTTCGCCGGGCGGGGGCGTCCCGGTCAGGGGCGCGGGCAAGAGCGGCCGGGCACCAGAGGACGGCCGGGCGGCATGCCGCCCCGGCCTCCGGTGCGCCCCCCGGCGGTGCTGCGCCTGGGCAACCCCGGCAGGCGGATCAGCGTCGGCCTGATCGGGATGACCTTCGTGCTCTCCATCTTCGCCGGACGGCTCATCCAGCTCCAGGGCCTGGACTCCAAGGTCTACGTGGCCGAGGCCGCCAAACAGCGGGTCCAGGGCGAGAAGCTGCCCGCGCGGCGCGGGTCGATCACCGACGCCGGCGGCCACGAACTGGCGCTGACCCTGGAGGCGCGTGAGATCTTCGTCGATCCGGGGGAGGTGGAGCCCGAGCAGCGCGACCGGGTGGCCACGGCCCTGGGCGCCGATCTGGGCATCCCTAAGGAGCAGATCATGGCCAAACTCGCCGCTCCGGGTCACTATCAGCCGGTGGCGGCGGCCGTCGACCCCCCCGTCGCCCAGCGGATCATGGATCGTGACTTCAAGGGTGTCGGCAGCAAGCACCGCTACCGGCGCGACTACCCCGGCGGCGATCTGGCGGGCACCCTGCTCGGCTTCGTCGGCAGCGACGGCACGGGCCTGAGCGGGCTGGAGAGCACCTACAACAAGGTGCTCGCGGGCCGTGACGGCCAGCAGTTCATCGAGACGGGCCGCGAGGGGCAGCGCATCCCGATGACCCGCAGCACGCTGGAGACGCCGGTGGAGGGCAGGGACGTACGGCTGACCATCGAGCGCGACATCCAGTGGGCCGCCCAGAAGGCGATCACCGACCAGGTCCGGGCCACCGGGGCGCGCACCGGCAGCGCCATCGTCATGGACGTGCAGACCGGCCACCTGCTGGCCATGGCCAACGCCCCCGAACTGGACCTGAAGAACTGGCAGCGGACCCCCCAGGAGGACTGGGTCAACCGGTCGGTGACGGACGTGTTCGAGCCGGGCAGCACCAACAAGGTCATCACCGCCGCGGCCGCCCTGGAGTCGGGGGCCGTACGGCCCGAGAGCGCGTTCTCGGTCCGTGACAACATCAGGTGCGCCGACCGGGTGCTCAGGGACTCCCACCCGCACCCGCCGGAGCGGCTGACCTTCTCCGGCGTGGTCGCCACCTCCAGCAACGTCGGCACGATCCTCGCCGCGCAGAAGGTCGGCGACCAGAGGCTGTACGACATGCTCAAGCGCTTCGGCTTCGGCAGCCGGCCCGGGAGCGGCCTCCTCGGCGAGGAGGCCGGGCTCCTGCCGGACTGGCGCAAGTGGTCGGGCAGCCAGCGCTGCACGATCGCCTACGGCCAGGGCGTCTCGGTGACCGCGCTGCAGACCGCCAGCGTGTACCAGACCATCGCCAACGGCGGCACGCGTGTCACCCCGCGGGTCGTGGCCGGCACCACCGCCGGCAACGACGTGTTCGTCCCGTCCCCGCCCGGCAAGCGGACCAGGGTGGTCGGCGAGCGCACGGCCAGGGAGGTGGCGGGGATGCTGGAGGCCGCGGTGAGCGCGGAGGGCACCGGTAACCTCGCCGCCATCGACGGCTACCGCGTGGCCGGCAAGACGGGCACCGCGATGCGCTACGACGCCAAGTGCCAGGGTTACTGCGGATACACTTCGACATTCGTCGGCTTCGCCCCGGCGGACAAGCCCCGCCTGGTCGTCCTGGCGGTCATCCAGGATCCCCAGAAGGGGCACTACGGTGGGGAGATCGCCGCCCCGGTTTTCAAGAAAGTGATGACGTTCGCGTTGAAGAGCAAGAAGATCCCGCCGACCGGAACCAAGCCGCCCACGGTGCGGATACGCGCCGGGGAATGATGAGGGAAGGTACGCTCTCGCCGTGCGTCCCCCGTCGTCCATGCGACCCTCAACCAGCTCACCCCGTCCGCTCTCGGGGCTGGCGAGCCTGCTCGGCGCGCCCTCCGGCACGTCGCGCGCGCCGCTGGCCGCGGTGTCCGGGGTAACCATCGACTCGCGCCAGGTCCAGCGCGGGGATCTCTACGTCGCGCTGCCCGGCGCCACGGCCCACGGCGCGGACTTCTCCGCCCAGGCGCTCGCCGCCGGTGCCACCGCCATCCTGACCGATCCGGCGGGCCGCGAGGCCGCGGTGGCGACCGGCCTGCCGGTTCTCGTCGTGCCGGACCCACGCGACCTGCTCGGGCAGGTCTCCGCCTGGGTGTACGGCAGGCCCGCGGCGGACGTGATGGTCATCGGCGTCACCGGGACCAGCGGCAAGACCACCACCAGTTTCCTGCTGGAGGCCGGGCTGCGGGCCGCCGGGCACCGGCCCGGGCTGATCGGCGGCGTTGAGATCCACATCGGCGAGATGCGGTTCACCCCCCGGCTGACCACGCCGGAGGCCAGCGACCTGCAGGGCCTGTTCGCCCTCATGCGCGAGCAGGGCGTCACCGCCGCCGCCATGGAGGTCTCCAGCCACGCGCTGGCGCTGGGCCGCGTCGACGCGGTCTTCTACGACGTGGCGCTGTTCACCAACCTGTCCCAGGATCACCTGGACTTCCACCGGGATCTCGACGACTACTTCGCGACGAAGGTCCGCCTGTTCACCCCCGAGATGAGCCGTGTGGGCGTCGTCAACCTCGACGACGCCCACGGGCGCGAGCTCCTCGGCCTGGGCGGGATCCCGATGACCAGCTTCTCCGCGACGGGCGCGGCGGGGGCCGACTGGCGGGCCGTGGACGTCCGGCTGGGCGCCGATGGCAGCTTCTTCCGCGTGGTCGGCCCCGGCGGGGTCGAGCAGGACGCGACGGTGGCCCTGCCCGGCCCGTTCAACGTCGCCAACGCGCTGGGCGCGATCGTCGCCCTGGTGGAGGCCGGGGTGCCGCTGCCCACGGCGGCGGCGGGCGTCGGCGCGACGGCCGGGGTGCCCGGCCGGATGGAGCGCGTGCCCGGCTGCGAGGGCTTCCAGGCCGTCGTCGACTACTCCCACAAACCGGGCGCGGTGGAGTCGGTGCTGAACTCGCTGCGCGAGGTCACCACCGGCAGGCTGACCGTAGTGCTGGGCTGCGGCGGCGACCGTGACCGGGGTAAACGCCCGATGATGGGGGAGGCCGCCGCCCGGCTGGCGGATGTGGCCATTCTCACCAGTGACAACCCCCGTTCGGAGGATTCGCTCCGGATCCTGGCCGAGATGATGGACGGAGTCCTCCGCGTGCCCCAGGACGAGCGCGCGCATGTGATCATTGAGCCCGACCGCGCCGAGGCCATCGACCTGGCGATCGGCCGGGCGGGCCTCGGCGACGTCGTCGTCGTGGCGGGCAAGGGACACGAGCAGGGTCAGTACGTCGGAGACCGGGTGCTCCCGTTCGACGACAGGCAGGTCGTGGCCGACGCGATCGTCAGACGGCGGAACCGGATCGGGCGCCGAAGTACGTATGGAGAGTAGGGAAGACGCATCATGATCCCGTTGCCGCTGGCCAGGATCGCCGAGATCACCTCGGGTGCCCTCGCCGGTATGGCCGATCCCCGTGCGGTGGTGCGCGGTCCGGTCGTCGTCGACTCCCGTGCCGTTGAGCCGGGATCGCTGTTCGTGGCCGTCAAGGGGGACCGGACCGACGGGCATCACTTCGCCGCCCAGGCCGTCGCCGACGGTGCCGTCGCCGTGCTGGCCTCCAGGCCGGTCGACGTCCCCGCGGTCATCGTCGCCGACCCCCTGGCGGCCCTCGCGGCCCTGGCCACCGCCGTCTGCGCCGGCCTGCCGGCGGCCACGGTCATCGGCGTGACCGGTTCGGCGGGCAAGACCACGACCAAGGACCTGCTCGCCCGGCTCACCGCCAGGATCGGTCCGACGGTGGCCCCGGTGGAGTCGTTCAACAACGAGATCGGCCACCCGCTCACCGTGCTGAGAGCCGACGAGAGCACCCGCTACCTGGTGCTCGAACTCAGCGCCAGGGGTGTGGGCCACATCGCCGACCTCGCCCGCATCGCGCCGCCGCGGATCGGCGTGGTCCTCAACGTCGGCACCGCCCACCTGGGGGTCTTCGGCGGCAAGGAGGTGACCGCCCGGGCCAAGGGTGAGCTGGTCGAGGCGTTGCCCGCCGACGGCGTGGCCGTGCTGAACGCCGACGACCCGCTGGTGGTCGCGATGGCCGGGCGCACCGCCGCCCGTGTCACCTGGTACGGCCGGGGGGCGGCCGCCGCGGTCCGCGCCGAGGGCGTGACCCTCGACGGGCGTGGCCGCGCCTCCTTCACGCTGCGCACCCCGTCCGGCGCCGCCCCGGTCAGGCTCCGGCTCCACGGCGAGCACGCCGTGGAGAACGCCCTGGCCGCCGCGGCGGCCGGCTACGAGCTGGGGCTGCCGGTCACCACCATCGCCGAGGAGCTGTCGGAGGCCGAGCCGCGCAGCCGCTGGCGGATGGAGGTCACCGACAGGCCGGACGGCGTCACCGTGATCAATGACGCCTACAACGCCAACCCCGACTCCATGCGCGCCGCCTTCGGCGCCCTCGCCGCGCTCGCGGGGGGCCGTCGCCGGTTCGCGGTCGTCGCCGCCCTGCGGGAGCTGGGCGAGGAGAGCGCGGCCCTGAACGAGGGGGTGGGCCGTCTGGCCGCCGGAGCGGGTCTCGAAGCCCTGTTCGTCGTCGGCCCCGACGCCGCCCCGATCCTGACCGGCGCCGGTGCGGGCGGAGCGGGCCGTACTCCGCGAGCCGGGGGCGGACCGGCCGGGGACGGCGCGCCACCCGGCGCCGGGGTCGTGCACGTGGCCGACGTCGCCGAGGCGGTCGCCGAGCTGTCGGCGCTCCTGGCCCCCGGTGACGTGGTGCTGGTCAAGGGACCGCGCGCCGCCGGGCTGGAGCGCGTGGCCGCGGCGCTGCTCGGGGGTGACCGCCGATGAGGGAGATCCTCATCGCCGCCGCGGTCGGGCTGCTGCTGTCCATGTTCGGCACCCCGCTGGCGATCCGGCTGTTCTCGCGGCGCGGCTACGGTCAGAGCATCCGGGAGGAGGGGCCGTCGGGGCACCACGACAAGCGCGGCACCCCCACCATGGGCGGCACCGTGATCGTGATCGCGGCGCTCGCCGGGTTCGCCTGCGCCCACCTGGCCACCTTCACCCCGCCCACCGCCTCCGCCGTCCTTGTGCTGTTCCTGATGACGGGGCTGGGCGCGGTCGGCTTCCTCGACGACTTCATCAAGATCTACAAGCAGCGCAGCCTCGGCCTGCGCAGCGGCGCCAAGGCGCTGGGCCAGCTCATCGTCGGCGCGGTCTTCGCCGTCCTGGTCACCCGTTTCCCGAACGCCTACCTGATCACCCCGGCCGAGACCCGGCTGTCGTTCCTGCGGGACTTCGGGCCGTCCATCGGCATCGTCGGATTCACGATCTGGGTGCTCATCATGATCGTCGGCTTCTCCAACGCGGTGAACCTCACCGACGGGCTGGACGGCCTGGCCAGCGGCGCCACCGGCGTGGTGCTGGCCTCCTACGTGCTGATCGGCAACTGGCAGCTCCGCAACAGCTGCACCGCCCAGCTCGGCCCCAACTGCTACTGGGTCCGCGACCCGCTGGACCTGGCGGTGGTCGCCGCGGCCGTGCTCGGCGCGCTGGCCGGCTTCCTGTGGTGGAACGCCCCCCCCGCCAAGATCTTCATGGGCGACACCGGCTCGCTGGCCCTGGGCGGCGTCCTCGCCGGCCTGGCCATCACCACCCGCACCCAGCTCCTGCTGATCATCCTGGCCGGGGTCTGCGTGGTCATCACGCTCTCGGTGATCATCCAGGTGGGCTTCTTCAAGATGACCGGCAAACGGGTCTTCAGGATGGCCCCGCTCCAGCACCACTTCGAGCTGTCGGGCTGGGCCGAGACGACCATCGTGGTCCGTTTCTGGCTCATCGCCGGCTTCTGCGCCGCCGCCGGTCTCGGGCTCTTCTACGTCGAATGGATGCCGAAGCAGTGACAGCGTCCGCCGGTCCCCGCGCGCGCCGGGGTGACCGGACGATCTGCGTCGCCGGCCTCGGGGTCTCGGGGACGGCCGCCGCCCGCGTCCTGGCCGCCCGGGGCGAGAAGGTGGTCGTCCTGGAGAACGGGGACGGCGAGCGGGCCAGGGCGGGGGCCGCGGCCCTGGCCGGGCTCGGCGTCGAGGTCCGCCTCGGCGAGCTCGCCGGGCCGCCCGAGGGCACCTCCCTCATCGTGACCACCGGCTGGCCGCCGCACCACCCGCTGCTCGCCGCCGCGGCCACCTCCGGGCTGGAGGTCATCAGCGAGGTCGAGCTGGCCTGGCGGCTCCGCCCGGCGGGCGCGGCACCGTGGCTGGCGCTGACCGGCACCAACGGCAAGACCACCGCCGTGCGGATGCTCACCTCGATGCTGAAGGCCGCGGGGCATCGGGCGCTCGCGGTCGGCAACGTCGGCACGCCCGTCGTGGAGGCCGTCACCGGTCCCTGGGACGTGCTGGCCGTGGAACTGTCCAGTTTCCAGCTGCACCGCTCGCCCAGCCTGGCCCCGCTCGCGGCGGCCGTGCTCAACGTCGCCCCCGACCACCTCGACTGGCACGGCTCCATGGAGGAGTACGCCCGGGCCAAGGGAGAGGTCTTCTCCCGCGCCGGGACGGTCGTCCACAACGCCGACGACGAGTGGTCCACCCGGCTGGCCGGGCCGTACGGCGAGGCCGGGCGCGGGGTCGGCTTCACCCTCGGGGTGCCCGGCCTAGGGCAGATCGGCGTCGTCGAGGACCTTCTGGTGGACCGTGCCTTCGTGGCCGACCCGGTGGGAGGCGCCGAGGAGCTCGCCTCGTTCGCCGACATCCGGCCGTTCGCGCCGCACAACGTGGCCAACGCGCTCGCCGCCGCGGCCCTGGCGAGATCGTACGGGGTGTCCGCGGCGTCCGTACGGCGGGGCCTGCTGGACTTCGTCCCCGACCCCCACAGGATCGCGCACGTCGCCCGGGTCGGCGAGGTCGACTACGTGGACGACTCCAAGGCCACCAACCCGCACGCCGCCGCCGCGTCGCTCGCCGCCTACCCGTCGATCGTCTGGGTCGCCGGAGGCCAGCTCAAGGGCGCCGACGTGGACGACCTGGTACGGCAGGCGGCCCCGAGGCTGCGCGGCGCGGTGCTCCTGGGCGCCGACCGCGAGCGAATTCACCGGGCTCTGGCGCGACACGCCGAGAATGTTCCGGTGGTTGAGGTGCCGGGGCAAGACACTGGGGTCATGGACCGTGTCGTCACCGAAGCCGCGAGGCTCGCAGCCCCCGGGGACACCGTGCTGCTGGCTCCGGCCGGAGCCTCCCTGGACATGTTCACCGGCTACCCGGCGCGGGGGGAGGCGTTCACGCGGGCCGTACACGATCTCGCGGCCCGGCACGACGGCGGGACGGAGTGAGCGCCACGGTGCCCGAGGGCACCAGGCGCGGGCACGCCGGGACCCGGCGCGGGCGAGGCGGGGGGCGTGGGGAGGCCGAACGCGGCGGGAGCGGGTCACCCGGGGACGCCAAGCGCGCTCCCGCGGGGGCGCGCGAGCAGCTCGCCGCCTTCCGTGAGCTACTCAACCGGCCGCTGACCTCCTATTATCTGATTCTCGGCTGTAGTGCGCTGCTGCTCGCCCTCGGCCTGATGATGGTGCTCTCCGCCTCCAGCATCGAGGCGCTGCAGGAGAAGGGGAACCCGTTCTACTGGTTCTTCAAGCAGTCGGTCTCGGTCGCGCTCGGCATCCCGGTCATGTGGATCTGCTCGCTGCTGCCCCAGCGCTTCTTCCAGCTCGCCGGATATCCGCTGCTGGTGGTGTCGATCATCGGTCTGGTCATGGTGCTGTTCATCGGCACCTCCCAGCTCGGCGCCCAGCGCTGGATCGACCTGGGCCCCATCTACCTTCAGCCCTCCGAGCCCGCCAAACTGGGCCTGATGCTCTGGGGCGCGGACCTGCTGGCCCGTAAGGCGCGCGGCGGGATGATCGAATGGCGTAATCTGTTCATCCCGCTGATGCCGGGTACCGTGATCCTGGCCGTCATGGTCATGCTGGGGCGCGACCTCGGCACCACGCTGGTGCTTATGATGATCTTCCTGTCGCTGCTCTGGGTGGTGGGCGCGCCGCTCCGGCTGTTCGGCGGGATCCTCGCTGTGGCGGTGCTCGCGACCGTTGTCATGATCAGTACCGAGGGGTACCGCTCGGACCGCATCGCGGGCTGGCTGGATCCGTGGGGCAACGCCCAGACCACGGGTTACCAGGCGGTGCAGGGGCAGATCGCCATGGGCAGCGGCGGCTGGTTCGGGCTCGGCCTGGGGTCCAGCAGGCAGAAGTGGAGCTGGCTTCCGCACGCCGAGAGCGACTTCATCTTCTCCATTCTCGGCGAGGAGCTCGGCCTGATGGGCACTCTCGTCGTGGTGGCCCTGTTCGGCCTGCTCGGCTACGCCGGGCTGCGGGTCGCCACCCGGGTCAAGGACCCGTTCGTCCGGCTGGCCTCGGCGTCGACGGTCGCCTGGATCGCCGGTCAGGCGATCGTGAACATCGGCGCGGTCATCGGCGTGCTGCCCATCACCGGCATTCCGCTGCCACTGGTCTCCTACGGTGGATCGGCGCTGCTGCCCACCCTGGCGGCGCTCGGCATGCTGCTCTCCTTCGCCAGGCACGAGCCTGGAGCGCGACAGGCTCTCGCGGCTCGTGGCCCCGGACCGGTGGCGCGGGGCCTAAGCTGGCTTGGCCTGGGTGGGCCGGCACGGAAACGACGGCCGGTCCGCGGAAGACGATAAGTGAAAGGACCGACATGAGGGTGGTCCTCGCCGGCGGCGGGACAGCCGGTCACATCGAACCGGCGCTGGCTCTGGCCGACGCGCTGCGCCAACTCGACCCGAACATCGGGATCACCTGTCTCGGCACCGAGCGCGGTCTGGAGACCCGGCTGGTGCCCGACCGGGGCTACGAGCTTCAGCTCGTGCCCGCGGTGCCGCTGCCCCGGTCCATCACGCCTCAGCTGCTGACCGTGCCCGGACGCCTGGCCGGGGCCATCAACGCGGCCTCGGCCGTCATGGACCGTGTCCGGGCCGACGTCCTGGTCGGCTTCGGCGGCTACGTGGCGACCCCCGCCTACCTGGGGGCGCGGCGGCGGGGTGTGCCGATCGTGGTGCACGAGGCCAACCCGCGGCCCGGCCTGGCCAACCGGCTGGGCGCGCGGCTCACCGAGCACGTGTTCACCGGACACCGGAACACACCGCTGGCCCGCGCCCAGTACGTGGGGATCCCGCTCCGCCGCGAGATCGTGGCCCTGGACCGGCTCTCCATGGGGGACAAGGCGCGCTCCTGGTTCGGCCTGGAGGCCGACCTGCCCACGCTGCTGGTCACCGGGGGCTCCCAGGGGGCACGGTCGCTCAACCGGGCGGCCCTGGCCGCGGCCCCCGCGCTGCGCCGGGCCGGGGTGCAGGTGCTGCACGTCATCGGCCCGAAGAACACCCTGGAGGAGGAGCCTCCGCCGGGCGACCCGCAGTACGTCGCCCTGCAGTACGTCGACCGGATGGACCTGGCCTACGCCGCCGCCGACTTCGCCCTGTGCCGCAGCGGCGCCATGACCTGCGCCGAGCTGACCGCCGTGGGCCTTCCGGCCGCCTACGTCCCCCTCCCGCACGGCAACGGCGAGCAGCGGCTCAACGCCGAGCCGATCGTGGAGGCCGGGGGCGGTCTCATGGTCGACGACGTCGACCTGACACCGGAGTGGATCATCCAGAACGTGCTGCCCATCCTGTCCGACCCCGAACGGGTGGTCACCATGTCGGAGGCCGCGGCCAAGATGGGCAGCAAGGACGCCGACGTGACGCTCGCCCGCCGGGTGCTGCAGATCGCGGCGGAGGGGAAGAGCCGATGAGCGGGCCCTCTGGCGGGCCGCGGATCCGGCGCGGCGAGTGTGGCGGGCCGTCGAGGGGCGAGACGGCCCAGGTGGCGAGCGTAGTGAACGAGGAGTGGTGAGCGGCCGATGAGCCTGGTCAAACTGGTGGATCCGGTCGCGGCCGAGGAACTCGGGCGGGTGCACTTCATCGGGATCGGCGGTTCCGGGATGTCGGGCATCGCGCGCATTCTGCTCAAGCGCGGCGTGTCCGTCTCCGGCAGCGACTCGCGCGGCTCGGAGATGGTCGACGAGCTGCGCGAGCTGGGTGCCAGGATCCACGTCGGCCACGCCGCCTCGCACGTCGTCAACGTCGACACCGTGGTGGTCTCCACCGCGATCCGTGACTCCAACCCGGAGCTCGGCGAGGCGCTCCGCCAGGGCCTGCGGGTGATCCCCCGGGCCGCCGCGCTGGCCTCGGTCATGGCGGGCCGGACCGGGATCGCCCTGGCCGGGACGCACGGCAAGACCACCACCACCTCGATGCTCACCGTGGCGCTGCAGAAGTGCGGCGCCGACCCGTCCTACTGCGTCGGCGGCCAGCTGGTGACCACCGGCCTGGGGGCCGACGAGGGCGCGGGCGGGGTGTTCGTCGCCGAAGCCGACGAGAGCGACGGCTCCTTCCTCATGCTGGCCCCGGACATCGCCGTGGTGACCAATGTGGAGCCGGACCACCTGGACAACTACGGCGACCCGCGGGCGGTCTACGACAGCTTCGCCCGTTTCGCCGAGCGGGTCGGGAGGTCCATGGTGATCTGCGCCGACGACCCCGGCTCCGCGGCCCTGATCCCGATCGCCCGCGCGCGCGGGCTGAAGGTGGTCACGTACGGAGAGGCAGGGGACGCCGACCTCAGGGTGGACGGGATCGTTCCAGACGGCCTGGGCATCTCCTTCACGGTCGCGGGTCACGGGGAGGTGAGGCTCTCGGTCCCGGGCCGTCACAACGCGCTCAACGCCACCGCGGCCATCGCCGTGGCGGCGGAGCTGGGCGTGTCCTTCGGCGAGATACGCGACGGCCTGGCCGCCTTCACCGGTGCCAAGCGCCGCTTCGAGGCCAAGGGCGAGGCCGGGGGGGTGGCCGTCTTCGACAGCTACGCCCACCATCCCACCGAACTCGCCGCCGACCTGCGCGCGGCGCGGGACGTGGTGGCCTCCTTCTCGGGCTCCGGCCGGGTCGTCGCGGTCTTCCAGCCGCACCTCTACTCGCGCACCAGGTTCTTCGCCGACGAGTTCGGCGCCGCCCTGGGCCTGGCCGACGAGGTCATCGTCCTGGACGTCTACGGGGCCCGTGAGGACCCCGAACCGGGGATCTCCGGGGCCCTGGTGGCGGGCAAGGTGCCGCTGCCGCCCGCCCAGGTGGCCTACGCGCCGCAGCGCGACGCCGTACCGGCCCTGGTGGCCAGGCGTGCCCGCCCAGGTGACATCGTGCTCACCATGGGTGCCGGTGATGTCACCGAGCTGGGACCCTGGATCGTGGCGGAGCTGGCCGCCAGGTGACCCGCGCGAGGAGACGCCGGCCGCCGGCGCCCGGGCTCCCGTCCCGGGACGGGGCGGGGCGATGAACGGGATGTGGAGATCGGCCTTCCTGGCCCTGCTCGCGGTGGGGGTGGTGGGTGTCACCGCCTGGCTGGTGTTCTTCTCCTCGGTGCTCGGGGTGCGGGAGGTCCAGGTGGTCGGCAACCTCGCCGTCCCGGCCCAGCAGATCCGGCAGGTGGCCGGGGTCGCCGAGGGGAGACCTCTGGCGGGTGTGGACGTGGCCGAGGTGGAGAACCGGATCAGAGGGATCCGGCAGGTCGAGTCGGTCGTGGTCAGCCGCGGCTGGCCGGGGACGCTGGTGGTGAGGATAGTGGAACGCGAGCCGGTGGCCGTGGTGCCGGCCGGAGGGAGGTTCGCGCTGGTGGACCGGCACGGGGTGGTGACCGAGATCAGGGACGTCGCGCCTCCGGCGCTCCCGGTGCTGCGGGTGGCCCGCCCTCAGGCGGGCGATCCGGCGACCGACATCGCGCTGACCGTCATAGGCGCGCTGCCGGACGATCTGGCCCCGAGGGTCGCCGAGGTGCTCGCGCCCTCGCCGGAAACCGTTTCGCTCCGTCTCAAGGACGGCCGCGAGGTCGTGTGGGGTGGCGGGGACCGACCGGCGGACAAGGTCCGGATCCTCGTTACGCTGCTGAAACGGCCGGCCGACACCTACGATGTGAGTTCTCCCGACGTTGTGACGGTGAAGTGATCCCACCGGGCCGGGCGCGTTCTCCGAAAAGGACGGCCCGCGACACGCCGGGCACGCTTGCGGCGCGGTTAGTTGACCCACCTGGAGCGCAACTCCTACTGTCCGTATCACTCCTCAGGTTGACATAAATCTAAATCTCAACTTGAGGGTGAGGGTTTTGGAAACGACGGCACGGGCCCCGTGTCGCATGAGATTGCAAGTCAACGAGCGGAAAGGCCCCTCGTCGTGGCAGCACCGCAGAACTACCTCGCGGTCATCAAGGTTGTAGGAATCGGCGGAGGCGGAGTCAACGCCGTCAACCGGATGATCGAGGAGGGACTCAAGGGCGTCGAGTTCATCGCCATCAATACCGACGCCCAGGCGCTGCTGATGAGTGACGCCGACGTCAAACTCGATGTTGGGCGTGAACTCACCCGTGGCCTCGGCGCGGGGGCCAACCCCGAAGTCGGGCGCAAGGCCGCAGAGGACCACCGCGAGGAGATCGAAGAGGTCATCAAGGGCGCCGACATGGTGTTCGTCACCGCCGGGGAGGGTGGTGGCACGGGCACCGGTGGCGCCCCCGTGGTGGCCAACATCGCACGGTCCCTGGGCGCGCTGACCATCGGCGTGGTGACCCGGCCCTTCAGCTTCGAGGGCCGGCGCCGGGCGATGCAGGCGGAGGCCGGAATAGAGACTCTGCGCGAGGAGGTCGACACCCTCATCGTGATCCCCAACGACCGGCTGCTGTCGATCTCCGACCGGCAGGTGAGCGTGCTGGACGCCTTCAAGGCGGCCGACCAGGTGCTGCTCTCCGGTGTCCAGGGCATCACCGACCTCATCACCACGCCCGGTCTGATCAACCTGGACTTCGCCGACGTCAAGTCGGTGATGTCGGGCGCCGGTTCGGCGCTCATGGGCATCGGTCACGCGCGTGGCGACGACCGGTCGGTCGCCGCCGCCGAGATGGCCGTGTCCAGCCCGCTGCTGGAGGCCAGCATCGACGGCGCGCACGGCGTGCTGCTGTCGATCGCCGGCGGGTCCGACCTCGGCCTGTTCGAGATCAACGAGGCGGCCCAGCTCGTCTCCAACGCCGCCGCGCCGGACGCCAACATCATCTTCGGTACGGTCATCGACGACGCGCTCGGCGACGAGGTGCGGGTCACCGTGATCGCGGCGGGGTTCGACGAGCCCGCCGCCGAGGTCAAGGTGGCGGCGGCGCAGCCGGCGCCGCGCCAGCAGCCCGCGGCGCGCCCGGCCGCGACCTCCTCGGTCACCGCCTCGATCCGCACCCCGGCGCCCACGGTGAAGGCCGAGCCGCGCCCCGAGCCGAGGGCCGAGCACCTCCCTCCGCCGGTCCGGCCCGTCCTCGGCACCCAGCCGGCGCCCGCCTCCGCGGCCGAGATGCCGCCCGCGCCCGTCTCCCAGCCGGTCCAGCACGCCCATCCGATGCAGCAGCACGTCCCGCCGTCGCACCAGCCGATGGAGCACGCCGAGTCGCACCGGCCGGAGGAGCCGCCGGCGCCGCCGGTGTCGATCCCGCGTCCCGCCCCCGAGCCCTCGCAGCCCACCTCCATCTCCGCCCGGGTTCCCGACCCCGCCCGGCGGCGTCAGGTGATCTTCGAGGAGCAGGAGGAGGAGCTCGACGTCCCGGACTTCCTGAAGTGACATTGCTCACGGCTGGGTGGGCGACCGATCACCCAGCCGTGACAGGGAGAATGGACTCCGCCGGTTTGTTGCTGTTTGAGCGGCGGAGATGTGACGAAAACAACACGACGTGATGAGATCGCGGCCGGGCTGGCCGAGGTCGAGGCGAACATCGCCGCGGCCTGCCGGGCCGCCGGCCGTACCCGCGAGGAGCTGACACTCGTCGCGGTGAGCAAGACCTACCCCGCCTCCGACGTGCGGCTACTGGCCGCGCTGGGGGTGACGGACGTGGGGGAGAACCGTGACCAGGAGGCCGCGGCCAAGGCGGCCGAATGCGCGGATCTCGGCCTCACCTGGCACTTCGTCGGTCAGTTGCAGACCAACAAGGCCCGCTCGGTGGCCGGCTACGCCGATGTCGTGCACTCGGTGGACCGTTCACGTCTGGTGACCGCGCTCGGTCGTGAGGCGGTCAGGGCAGGCAGGGAGATCACCTGCCTGGTGCAGGTGGCCCTGGGCGACGACCCGGGGCGGGGCGGTGCCCGGCCGGCGGAGGTGGCGGCCCTGGCCGACGCCGTGGCCGAGGCCCGTGGCCTGCGGCTGGGCGGGGTGATGGCCGTGGCGCCGCCGGGGGAGGAGCCGGGCGGGGCGTTCGCGAGGTTGCGGGAGATGGCGCAGGCCGTACGGGAGAACCATCCGGGGGCCGACGTCATCTCCGCGGGGATGAGCGGTGATATGGCCGAGGCCATTGCGAATGGCGCGACACACCTGCGTGTCGGTACGGCGTTGCTCGGTCGTAGGAAGCCCTTCGTCAGGTAATGTCCCTTCACGTGGACCTTGACGGCCACGTATCCAGATAGAGGTCGATCGGTGGTGAGCTCCAAGGGGGTGCGGCTACCGCCCCGGGCAGATCGAAGTAAGGCGGAGGAAGAAGTAGCGATGGCCGGCGCGATGCGCAAGATGGCGGTCTACCTCGGTCTTGTGGAGGACGACCGCTACGAGAGATACGACAGCTATTCCGACGACGACTACGAGGAGTTCGACGACTCGCGGCGGGTCGCCGACGAACGTCCTGGCGCGGTCCACGACCGCGAGGAGGACACCGATCCGGGTGTTCCGGCCCCCAGGCCCGCCACCGCCGTCATGGAACGTCGCACCACCGACCTGGCGCGCATAACGACGCTTCACCCCCGCACCTACAACGAGGCGCGGACCATTGGCGAGCACTTCCGGGACGGCACCCCGGTCATCATGAACCTGACCGAGATGGTTGACAGCGACGCGAAACGTCTTGTTGATTTCGCGGCAGGTCTTGTCTTTGGCCTACATGGCAGCATTGAACGTGTTACCAACAAGGTGTTCCTGTTGTCCCCTGCCAATGTCGAGGTGACCGCCGAGGACAAGGCTCGAATCGCGGAACGCGGGTTCTTCAACCAGAGCTAGAGTTCCACCATGAACAGTGACCGGCCGGACAGGTCCCGACGAGACCGGGGACGGCGGAACGGAGTGGAGGTGGGGACGGATCATGGGGATCGTTAGCGAGATCTTGGTCGCAGTCCTGTCCCTCTACCTGGTTCTGCTGATCGGCAGAATGATCTTTGAGACGGTGCAGTCGTTCGCACGTCAGTGGCGTCCCACGGGGCCCATCCTGGTCCTAGCGGAAGTCGTGTACACACTGACCGATCCACCTCTCAAGTTCCTCCGCCGTTTCATTCCACCACTCCGGTTGGGTACGGTGGCCTTTGACCTAAGCTTCGCAATGCTGTTCATTGGGGTCTTGGTCTTGATCCAACTCGTGTCCGCGCTTCGTTGATCGGGTACCGTCCTCCGGACAGACTCCAAGCGCGCCAAGGAGACCGAAATGCCGCTGACGCCCGCCGATGTGCGGAACAAGCAATTCAGTACGACCCGGCTCAGGCCGGGCTACGACGAGGAAGAGGTAGACGCCTTCCTCGATGAGGTGGAGTCCGAGCTGGACCGCCTCATCCAGGAGAACGAGGAGCTCCGTGCCAAACTGACCGAGTGTCTGCGGGGCAAGGTGCCCGGCGGAATGGGCATGGCCATGGCGCCCGCTCCCATCGCCGAGTCCAAGCCGGAGATGATGATGCAGCAGCCGGAGCAGATCCGGCCTCCGGAGCCCGTGCACCACCAGCAGCCCGTCCCGGTCGCCATGGGGATGCCCCCGGCCGAGGACAACATGGACACCGCCGCCCGTGTCCTCGCCCTCGCCCAGCAGACGGCCGACCAGGCGATCGCCGACGCCCGCCGGGAGGCGGACGAGACGGTGACCCGGGCGCGCCGTGAGGCCGACGACATCCTCGGCAAGGCCCGCCGCCAGGCCGAGCAGGTGATCGGCGACGCCCGTGCCCGCGCCGAGACGCTGGAGCGCGACGCCCAGGAGCGCCACAGGCAGGCCATGGGCTCCCTGGTGCAGACCCGTGACGAGCTGGAGCGCAAGGTCGAGGAGCTCCGCAGCTTCGAGCGCGAGTACCGCAGCAGGCTGAAGCTGTATCTGGAGAACCAGCTCGCCGACCTGAACGTGGCGGCCGAGGGCACCGGCGCCTTCCCGATCGTGGGCGGCCCTCCGGCGATGTCCCACGCCGTGGCCCAGGGAGGACAGCCGTCCATCCAGGGTGCCCCGGGTCCGTTCGGTGGCGAGCCGGTGCAGCACTCCAGTGCCTTCCAAGGTGTTGACGGTCCGCACAACGACCGCCGATAGGTTGTCGGGTCATTACCTCTGACCCGATCTGGGAGTTCCTCTGTGATCCTCATCAGCGCTGGTTTGGTGCTCACCGCCATCGCCCTGCTCATCGCGGGGTTCGTGATGGCCAAACCGTTTCTGGTCATGTGGTCGATCGCGGTCAGCGTTCTGTCCGCGGTCTTCCTGGTGATCGGGGCGTTGTTACGCCGCCACGAGCTGTTTCCCGGTGGCGGGCGCGCCGGGGTGGTTCCGCCACCCCCGCCCACGGCACCGGTTCCCCCGGGCCCGCTGTCAGGGCTGCCCGCGATGTCGTCCCAGCTCGCCTCTCCCGTGCCGCACACCACGGTGCCGCACGGCGCGCAGCGAGCCGCCGCGACCCAGCCCCGGCTGAGCCGTCCGGTGGCCGGGCCGGTTCCCGCCGCGGGGCGGGGCGTCCTGGACGACGAGGCGATCGTCCTGGTGATCCCCGGCCGTAAGCGCTTCCACGTCACCGGGTGCCGTCAGCTGGCCGACAGGGAGCATGAGGAGCTCACGCGCGCAGAGGCGCGTGAGGAGGGCTTCACGGCCTGTACCACGTGCCTGCCGGAGTTCACCGCGGGGATCCCGCAGGGTGTCTCCGTATCGGCTCAGCAGCCCGCCAAGGCCGCCAGGCCCGCGCCCTCCCAGGGGGCCGGTCAGGGGTCCGGTCTCTCCGGCCCCGGCGACACCGGCGAATCCGGCGTACACCAGACCACCGCCCGGTTCGCCTCCCCCACGGTGCCGCCCGCGGCCTCGCCCGGCGCTCAGGAGGCCCCGGCGGCCCGGCCCGACGCCCACAGGCCCGCCACCGCCTCCGGTGAGCAGGCACGGTCCGGACACCGCGAGCAGCCCCGGCAGGACAGTGACCGGCCGCGGCAGGAGCGTGAACGGCCCGAGCCGGAGAGGGAGCAGGCGCCGCCCCGGAAAGCGGCGGTCCCGCCCCTGCGCGCCGCGGAACCGGTGATCCCCTCCTTCCCGATCCGGCCCCCGATCTCCATACCGGAGGCATCCTCCGAGCCCAACGCCACCAGTTGGTTCAGTCGTGAGGCGGCCAAGTCCCCGGAGTCCAAGGCCGGCCAGGAGGCCAAGCCCTCCGCCCGGACCGGTGGCCCGGCCGAGCCCGGCCCCATCGGGAGCGGGCCCGAGCCGGAGTCCACGACCGGGTCCCGGAGTCCGGCCGCCGGGCCGGAGGCCGCGAGCGCCTCCTCCGCCGGGACCGAGAAGGCCACGGCGTCAGCGCCGGCGCGGACGACCTCCGGCGCCGCCCCCGCGAAGCCGGCCAAGACCGCCGAGCCGGTGGGGCCGACCGGCGCCGGGTCCGGGCGCGCCGGGCGACCGGCGCCGGCCGGCCCCGCCTCGGCGGCCTCCGTCCCCAAGGCCCCGGCGGCCGGTGGGAAGGCGCCGGAGGGCACCTCCCCGGTGGTCCCGGACGAAGATCGTGAAGATGCCGACACCGCCCCGCGCGGGATTCCGGTCGTCCGGGCGGACGCCCCCGCGCCGGAGACCGTCAAGATCATCGTTGGCACCCGCCGCTTTCACGGCTCGACCTGCCCTCTGATCAAGGGCGTGGACGCCGCCGGTCTGGAGAGCATGACCCTGGCCAAGGCGGAGAAGGCCGGGATGAGCAGCTGCTCGGTCTGCCGGACCACCACGTAGATCGAGCCGGGCCGTGCCGGTGGCGCCGGGATCCGGAGCGGTGTGGTGAGAGAGCCGAGAGAGGGGCCCGGGGAGAATCCCCGGGCCCCTCTCCATGATTTTCGCTTTTCAGCTGATGTGGCGGTTCTCAGCTGATACGGCGGAGCTGGAAGGTCAGGCCGAGGTCGGCGTCGTGGCGGATGGGAAGATCGTCGGCGGCGCCCTCGGTGAGGGAGACCGCGAGGACCTCGCCGGCCACCGTGCCACCCTGGGTACGCAGCGCCTCCGCCAGATCCGCGTCGGTGGTGGACCACCACACGTCGATCCGGTCGGAGATCGACAGCCCGGTGGACTTGCGGGTGTCCTGGAGCAGGCGGACGACGTCGCGGACCAGCCCGGAGCGGCGCAGCTCGTCGGTGATGGTCAGGTCGAGGGCGACCGTCTCGCCGGTCCCGGTGTCCACGGCCCCGGTCTCCACAGCCCAGCCGGACTTCGGCTGCTCGGTGACGATCACCTCCTCGGCGGTCAGCTCCACCGGCCCCAGCTCACCGGCGTCCACCGACACCGCCGACCCCGAGCGGAGCGCGCGGGCGAGCTCCGCGGCGTCGGCGGCGGAGACGGCCGCGGCGACCAGCTTGGTCCGCGAGCCGAACCTCCTGCCCAGCGCCCGGAAGTTGGGCTTGACCGTGAAGGAGACCAGGTCGGCCTCGATGCCGCCCAGATCCTCCAGGCTCTGCACGTTGAGCTCGTCGGTGATCAGCTCGCGCAGCTCGGGGGAGAGCGTCCCCCAGCCCCGGGCGCCGACGAGGGCGCGGCCCAGCGGCTGGCGAGTCTTCACCCCGCTGGAGGCGCGGGCCGAGCGGCCCAGCTCCACCAGGCGCCGGACCAGCGCCATCTGCTCCGACAGCGCCTCGTCCAGCAGCTCCTCGGTCACGGAGGGCCAGCCGGCCAGGTGGACCGAGGAGGGGGCGTCGGCGTCGCGGAGCACGCCCCAGACGTGGTCGGTGACGAACGGCGTCACCGGCGCCATCAGCCGGGTGACGGTCTCCAGGCACTCGTACAGCGTGGCGAACGCCGAGACGTCACCGGACCAGAACCGGCGGCGGGAGCGCCGTACGTACCAGTTGGACAGGTCGTCGAGGAACTCCGCCAGCCGCCGCCCGGCGCGGGCGGTGTCGTAGTCGTCCAGTGACGCGGTGACGTCGGCCGTCGTCCGGTGCAGCTCGGCCAGCGCCCAGCGGTCGATCAGCGGGCGCTCGCCGTACCCGGGGGCCTCGGAGAGGTCGGCCGGTGACCAGGACTCGGCGTTGGCGTACAGGGTGAAGAACGACGCGGTGTTCCAGTAGGTCAGCAGGACCTTGCGGACGATCTCCTCCAGGGCGGCGTGCCCGACCCGGCGGGCGGCCCACGGCGAGCCGGCGCAGGCCATGTACCAGCGCAGCGCGTCGGCGCCGTGCTGGTCCATCAGCGGGATCGGCTGCAGCACGTTTCCCAGGTGCTTGCTCATCTTGCGGCCGTCCTCGGCGAGGATCAGGCCGAGGCAGAGCACGTTCTCGTACGACGACCTGCCGAAGACCAGCGTGCCGACGGCCATCAGCGAGTAGAACCAGCCGCGCGTCTGGTCGGTGGCCTCGCAGATGAACTGCGCGGGGTAGGCCTTGTCGAGCATGTCGGCGTCGCGGTACGGCGCGCCCCACTGGGCGAACGGCATCGAACCCGAGTCGTACCAGGCGTCGATCACGTCCGGCACCCGGCGCGCCTCGGCGCCGCAGGTGGGACAGGGGAGCGTGACGTCGTCCACGTAGGGGCGGTGCGGGTCGAGCGCGGAGACGTCCTGGCCCGACAGCCGGCCCAGCTCCTCCAGCGAGCCGACGCAGGTGACGTGCGAGTCGTCCGCGGAGCAGACCCAGAGCGGCAGCGGCGTGCCCCAGTAGCGCGACCGCGACAGCGACCAGTCGACGTTGTTGCGCAGCCACTCGCCGAAGCGGCCCCACTTGATCGTCCCGGGATACCAGTTGGTCTTCTCGTTCTCGGCGAGGAGCTGGTCCTTGATCGCGGTGGTGCGGATGTACCACGCCGGGAGCGCGTAGTACAGCAGCGCGGTGTGACAGCGCCAGCAGTGCGGGTAGCTGTGCTCGAAGTGGCCGCCCCGGTAGAGCAGGCCACGGCGGAGGAGGTCCGCGGTCAGGTCCTCGTCGGCCTCCTTGAAGAACCGGCCGCCGACCTGGGGGACGTCGTCGAGGAAGCGCCCGTCGGGGCCGATCGGGTTGACCACCGGCAGGCCGTACCGCTTGCAGGTGGTCAGGTCGTCGGCGCCGAAGGCGGGTGCCTGGTGGACCAGGCCGGTGCCGTCCTCGGTGGTGACGTAGTAGCCGAGCACCACGTAGTGCGCGCCCGGGATGTCGACCAGGTCGAAGGGGCGGGAGTAGGTGGTGTGCTCCAGCTCGGCGCCCTGGAAGGAGGCCAGCACCTCGGCGCCCTCGCCCAGCGCGGCGACCAGCAGCGGCTCGGCCACCACCAGCACCTCGTCGGACCCGGCCGGGCGCGCCGCGACGTAGGTCACCTCCGGATGCACGGCCACCGCCGTGTTGGAGACCAGCGTCCAGGGCGTGGTGGTCCAGATCAGCAGCGAGGCGCCGAGGTCGGCCAGCGGGCCGGAGGTGGCGGGCATCCGGACGTGGACCGAGGGGCTGGTGACGGTCTCGTAGCCGCCGGGCTGGCCCAGCTCGTGGTCGGACAGGCCGGTGCCGCAGCGGGGGCAGTAGGGCGTGATCCGGAAGTCGCGGGTGAGCAGGTCCTTGTCGAAGATGACCTTGAGCGACCACCAGACGGACTCCACGTAGGACGGGTCCATCGTGCGGTAGGCCTGGGACAGGTCGATCCAGTACCCCATCCGCTCGGTCATCTCCTCGAAGGCGTCCACGTGCCGCACCACGGACTCGCGGCACCTGGCGTTGAACTCGGCGATGCCGTACGCCTCGATGTCCTTCCTGCCGGAGAGGCCGAGCTCCTTTTCGACGCTGACCTCGACCGGCAGGCCGTGGCAGTCCCAGCCGGCCCTGCGGGGCACGTTGTAGCCCCGCATGGACCGGTAGCGGGGGAAGATGTCCTTGAAGACACGGGCCTCGACGTGGTGCACGCCGGGCATGCCGTTGGCGGTGGGAGGGCCCTCGTAGAAGACCCAGTTGGGGCCGCCGGCGTTCTGCTCGACCGAGCGCTCGAAGATCTTGCCGTCCCGCCAGCGGTCGAGCACCTCGTGTTCAAGCGCGGGCAGATCGACCTGCGCGGGAAGAGAGCGGAAATAGGCGGACATAAAAGGCGGGACCTCCACGCTGGCATCGGCAGTGGCGTGGAGGGACGAGACCCGATGGGCCCCGCGGTACCACCCTCCTTGACCTTCGGAGCGAAGGTCCTCTTCCTTGGGCTCTGCTGCCGGTTCTACTGGGTCGGGGTGACCGTTCCTCCGGCGGCTCAGGGGTGATTTTCCCTCCGGGCATCGCCCCGGGCTCACACCCTCCCCGGGTCGCTCGTGCGAGGGGCTCGGAGGTAGTTGTCCCCATCAACGCCTTGCAGGCTCACACCATAACGCACCGATCCGCGAGAAGCTTCCCGAATACCGAGGTCGGAGAGGGAATCCGAGAGAGGGGGCCGTATGTTACGGGAGTGGTAAACATCACGGCGGGTCGTTTGCCGTTCTGTTATGGGAGACCTAAGCTGCCCGCACCGTTTACCACACTGGAATACGGTCCGATCGAGCAAGGAGGCCGCCATGGCCGCGACTGTACGCGCGGACGAGAGCGCGGTAGCGCCGTTGGAGGACGGGAGCGCCGTCACCTGGTCGGCCACGGAGCTCGCGGACGTCCGCGAGAGGCTGGCCGAGGAGATCGACGAGCTCAACCAGGAGATCGCCAAGGCGGAGAGCGAGATCGCGTCGAGCGATGTCACCGACGGCGCCGGAGACGACCAGGCCGACGCCGGTGCCCGGACGTATGAACGGGAACGTGAGATCGCCCTTACCCTGAACTCGCGCGATCTGGTCGCGCAGAACGAGCGAGCGATCGCCCGGATCGACGCGGGGACTTACGGAGTGTGCGAATCGTGCCACAAGCCGATCGGCAAGGAGCGCCTTCAGGCGTTCCCGAGGGCGACGCTCTGCGTGGCCTGCAAGCAGCGGGAGGAGCGCCGCTGACCGGTGACGCCGGCGGCCCCGCCGGAGGGGCCGCCCCACCCGCCCCGCGGGCGGCGCGGCGGGTGGCCGTGCTGGCGGCTCTCGCGGTGGTCGTCTACGGTCTCGACCTGCTGACCAAGACCATCGTGCTGAAGACGCTCGAAGGCAGGGAGCCGGTCGTGCTCATCCCCGACCTGCTCCAGTTCCGGGTCATCTTCAACCCGGGGGCCGCGTTCAGCATCGGCACCGGCATGACCATCGTCTTCACGATCATCGCGGCCGGAGTCGTGATCGCCATCCTGCGCACCGCGCGGAACCTGCGCAGCGTGCCGTGGGCGATCACGCTCGGCCTGATGCTCGGCGGGGCCCTGGGGAACCTCACCGACCGGCTCTTCCGTGCCCCCGGAGGGCTCCAGGGGCACGTGGTCGACTTCGTCGAGGTCTTCCCCGGCCGCTTCCCGGTCTTCAACGTCGCGGACTCGGCGATCGTCTGCGGCGGGATCCTGGCCGTCCTCCTCGCCTGGCGGGGCTATCAGATCGACGGCACACGAGACACCGGAGAGAGAAGAAACGATGGCTGAACAGCGGAGTCTTCCCGTCCCCGACGGGCTGGAGGGCGAGCGTCTCGACGCGGCCCTGTCCCGGCTGTTCGGTTTCTCCCGCACCCGCGCGGCCGAGTTGATCGTCGACGGCGACGTGCTGGTGAACGGCTCGCCCGCCGCCAAGTCCGACCGGGTCCACGCGGGCGCCTGGCTGGACATCACCCTGCCGGCGCCGCCCGCAGTGCCGATGCCGGTCGCCGAACCGATCCCCGGCATGCGGATCCTCTACGAGGACGACGACATCGTCGTCGTCAACAAGCCCATCGGCGTGGCCGCCCACCCCACCACCGGCTGGACCGGGCCGACCGTGATCGGTGGCCTGCTGGGCGCCGGGCACCGGGTGGCGACCAGCGGTGCCGCCGAGCGGCAGGGCATCGTGCACCGCCTGGACGCCAACACCACCGGGGCCATGGTCGTCGCCAAGAGCGAGCACGCCTACTCGCGGCTGAAGCGCGCCTTCAAGGAGCGCACGGTCGACAAGCGCTACCACGCCCTGGTCCAGGGCCACCCCGATCCGCTGCGCGGCACGGTCGACGCGCCCATCGACCGCCACCCCTCGGGGGACGGCCGGTTCGCGGTGGTGGCCGGAGGCAAGGAGTCGGTCACCCACTACGACACGGTCGAGGCGTTCCGCGCCGCGTCGCTGCTGGACATCAAGCTGGAGACCGGGCGGACCCACCAGATCCGGGTCCACATGGCGGCACTGCGCCACCCGTGCGTCGGTGACCTGATGTACGGCGCGGATCCCACGCTGGCCGCGCGGCTGGGCGTCACCCGGCAGTGGCTGCACGCCGTCTCGCTGGCCTTCGAGCACCCGGTGACGGGTGAGTGGGTCGGCTTCGACGCCGGCTACCCGGACGACCTGGCCCGCGCCTTGAAGATCGTCGGCAGCGAGTCCTGACGGTCCTGCCCGGCGCGGACGCCGGAGACTCCCCGGCCCGCTCGTGCGGTGTTCCCCGCCGGTCGCGGCGCGGCCGGCCCGCGCGCCGGGCCCGTCACGGCCTGGTGGCGGGTGACGGATGGCGGGTCACGACGGGGCGTTGGACATACCGGCGCCGGTTGTCTACCTTTCGCCGCATGACAGAGCGGCGTGTGATCTTGAGCGGTTCCACCTTCGAAGAGGAGATCGGCTACGCGCGGGCGGTGGTCGACGGCGACCGGGTGCACGTGTCCGGGACGACGGGGTTCGACTACGCGACCATGACCATCTCCGACGACGTCGTCGAACAGGCCGAGCAGTGCCTGCGCAACGTCGAGTCGGCGCTGGCCGAGGCGGGCTGCTCGTTCGCCGACGTCGTACGGGTCAGATACCTGCTGCCCGACCGTGAGGACTTCCAGCCGTGCTGGCCCACGCTGCGCCGCTGTTTCGGCGATGTCCGCCCGGCGGCGACCATGCTCGTGTGCGGTCTGGCCGATCCCCGGATGAGGTTGGAGATCGAGGTGTACGCGCGACGGCCCATGGAGCCGGGGCCGGCGTCCGCCGCCGGTTGACCGGCCCTTTCCGGCCCGGCGAGTCCGCCTCATCCGCTTACTCCTCGACGGTCTCGCCCCGGTGGGGACCGCCCGCCTTGCCGTACGCGGACATGCCGGGGGCGCTGCCCGCCACGGCGTTCGCCTCGCCACCGAGACCGTCCTGGCCGCTCTGGGGGTCCTGGTTGCCGTCCTGGCTCTGGTCACCCCCGTCGCCGGGGTTCTTCCCCGGCCCCTGACCGGGGCTCTGGCCGTCCTCGGGGGCGCTCTCGGACTCTCCGCCGCCCGTGCCGGTGTCGTTCTCCGGGCCTTGTTCCGAGGGGGTGTCCGAGGGTTTGGGCGACGGGGACGGACCGTTCTCCTCGGGCTTGCCGGACTTGTTGGACTTGTCGGCGGGTGCCGGGCGGGCGGGGGCCCGCCGGGTGTCCCGCCCCGTTCCGGGAGGTGAGGAATCCCTTCCGGTGGGCAGCCTGGCCTGTTTGGTGCTGGTCCCGCGGGCGTCGTCCCCGGTGGGAACGTCCCTCGGGGGCGTCGGCTCCTGTGAGGCCGGAGGAACGGAGCTCATGGCGACCCAGGCGGCTCCGCCCGCGGTCGTGACGATCGCGAGCACCGCGGCCACCAGGGCCGCGGCCGCGGAACGCCGCCGCCGTCCCCCCGGGGCGGCCGGGGCGGGCACGGGGGCCGCCGCGCCGGGCTCCGCCGCCTCCGGGACCGCCGAGCCGTGGGGTATGGGTCCGGGGGTCACGGGCCCGGCGATCTCCCCGGTCGCCGGCGCGCGGGTGGGAGCGGGGGAGGGCAGGTCGATCGGCATGGTGGCCTGCGGCGCGGTCCCGTTCACGATCGAGCGCAGGTGGGTCTGCACCTCCTGGGCGGACATGCGCTGCCTGGGATGCCTGCGGAGCAGGCCGTAGATCACCGGTCCCAGCGGGCCGGCCAACCTCAGCGGGGCCGGTTCCTCGTGCATGACCGCGCTGAGCGTCGCCAGGGGGTGGGCGCGTTCGAAGGGGGAGCGCCCCTCGACCGCCACGTAGAGCGTCACGCCGAGTGACCAAAGGTCGGAGGCGAACTCCGCCGTTCCGCCGCCCGCCCGTTCCGGCGCGATGAACGCGGGTGTGCCGATGAGGGCTCCGGTCCTGGTCACCGACGAGTCGCCCTCCAGTACCGCGATGCCGAAGTCGGTCAGCACGGCGCGGCCGTCCCTGGCGAGCAGCACGTTGTCCGGTTTGACGTCGCGGTGCAGCACACCCGCGTGGTGTGCGGCGACCAGCGCCCCGAGCACCTCCAGCCCGATCCGCGCCACCCGCGCCGGTGGCAGCGGCCCGTCCTCCCTGACCACCGCGCCGAGCGTCCGGGACTCCACCAGCTGCATGACGATCCACGGACGCCCGTCCTCCTCGATCACGTCGTAGACCGTCGCGACGCCGGGGTGGCCGACCCGGCCGGCGGCGCGCGCCTCCCTGAGCGTCCGCACGGTGAACACCTCGCGCTCCGGGCCGGTCAGGTCCGGGGAGGGGATGACCTCCTTGACCGCCACGTCCCGGCCGAGCACCTCGTCCTGTGCCCGCCAGACGGTGCCCATGCCCCCGCGGCCGATGCGCTCCAGCAGCCGGTACCGGGCGCCGATGATCTCTTGAGAGTCGGACATGGGCCTCGCCTACCCCTGATTACGGCAGACAATCGGCATATGTCACATATGCCGTCAAGTTGTCAGATCGTCACCGGCGCGGGCAGCGCGCCGGGCGCGCGTTCCCTCCCCTCCGGTCAGGCCGTCAGCCAGCGCAGCGCGGCGGTGACCACGGCCGCCGCGGCCAGCACGACCAGGAAGGGCGCGCGCAGCAGCAGCGCCACCACGGCCGCGCCCAGCCCTGCCGTGCGGGGCCAGTCGACGTGCAGCGACTGGCCGTGTGCGAAGGTCTGCACCGCGATCAGCGCGGCTAGCAGCGCCACCGGGACCAGCGCCGCGAAACGCTGCACCCCGGGGTGGTCGAGCATCCGGCGCGGCGCCGACAGGCCGGCGAGCTTCAGCGCGTAGCACCCCACGCAGGTGGCCAGCACGGCCCACCACACACCGCTCATCGCGGCCTCCTCAGGATCACGGCGAGCACGGCCACCGCCGCGATGAGCACCGGCACGCCGGGCGGGGTGAACGGGGTCGCGGCCAGCGCGACCGCCGCGCCGCACGCCGCGATCAACCGCGGCGTACGGGTCTCCGCGCCGCCACCGGTGAGCCGGGGCCACAGAATGGCCAGGAACGTCGCCGGGCCCACCACGTCCAGGCCGAGCAGGGCCGGGTCGGCCACCCAGGAGGTGCCCGCCGCGCCGGCCAGCGTGGTCGCGTTCCAGGTCAGGTAGAGGCTGGCGAACGTGACGAGGAACCCGGTCCTGGCCGACTCCCGGTCGGGCTGGGCCAGGGCCACCGCGGTCGTCTCGTCGATCACGCCGTGGGCCATCGGGAACCTGCGCCGGCCTCGCGCTCCCAGCAGGTCGGCCATCCGCAGGCCGTACAGGCCGTTGCGGATCCCCAGGAGCAACGCGCCCGCCGTGCCGGCGACCAGGTTGCCGCCGCCCGCGACGACCCCGACCATGGCGAACTGCGAGGCGCCGGTGAAGGCGAACAGGCTCAGCACGCACGCCTGCGCGACGCTCAGCCCCGCGGTGACCGCGGTGGCGCCGAACGCCAGCCCGGCCAGTCCCACGGCGATCCCCACCCCCAGTCCATCCCGGATCGCCGAGGAGCGAGTGGTTGTTTCCATATGAATGAGGTTATGTCTGCTTTTCTGTACTGAGTTGGTACGTTCCCGCCGGGGCGCCGCTGTCCGCCCGGTCGCGACCGGCCCGTCCGTCACCGGCGGCCCGCCCGCCGTGCCTGACACATCCGTCGTGGTGGTCACGGCTGGAAGGTCTTCGTGAACCTGTCGAAGAACGTCCGGTCCCACTCGGCCTCCGGGCTCTCCCAGTAGATCGCGTAGGGGCGGCCGGAGGCGGTGCGGAAGCCCCGGTCCAGAACGTGCGTCGGAACGTCGTTCCTCAGGTAGGTGAACTCCCAGTCGGCGGCGGGGGCGCCGCGATACCGCAGCGGGGTGACGCCCAGGCGTCTGTAACCCGGCCAGGCCTTCTTGGCCAGCCCGCCCCGCTCCACCTTCTCCCAGTGCCTGACCGGATCCCTCTCCGGGTCCTCGGTCGACTCGATCCACAGAAAGGCCTCCGATCCCGGCTCCCGGAACTCCATCCTGTTCCGGTCGGGAAAGCGCTTACCGGTCCAGCCGCGCGGCATCGCCACGCTGAAGCCCATCTTGGGGTCCCGGTACAGCCGCCAGCCCGCCGGGAGCCGGGCGGGACGGTCCGGGACGGCCGGCGGCGACGAGGACGAGGACGACGAGGACGACGAGGGCGACGAGGACGCGGTGGGACGGGGACCTCCCGAGGGCGTGTCCGGCCCGGTCGTCCCGCCCGAGGACCCGGCGGCGGACGTCGGCGGGTTCGGTGTCGCGTCGTCCGGCCCCCGGAGCAGCAGCCATCCGCCGATCCCGACCGTCAGCGCGAGCGCCGGCACCCCCACCGCGAGCGCCAGCCGCCCGGCCAGGGCGGACCCGCGGCCGGGCCGTCCCCGGTGCGACCGGGGGCCGGTGGGCGGCGGCCCGGTGCCGTAGGGGGGCCGTCCAGGGTGGTGGGGATCGTTTTGACGGCCGGGCTGTGGCGGGGGACCCGGATGGGCGGGGTATCCGGCGGCGGTGGGACCGTCGCGGTACGGAGGCCACGTCGGGTCCCCCGGATGGGACGGGTGCCCGGTGGGGGCGGACCCGTCGCGGTGGTGGGACCGTGCCAGGCCGCCCGGGTGGGACGGGGGCCCGCTGTGCCGGGGGGAGGCGTGCTGCGGATGCCGGCCGGGCGGCACGGCCACGTCGGGAGGCGCCGTCTCCCCGGGGTGGGCGGGCCGGCTGTCCTGTAGGGGGGCGCCGGGCCGGGCCGGATCGTTCGGGTAGCGCGGCTCGCCGTGCCGTACCGGACCGCTCTGATGGCCGGGGGCACCGGGTCCGGCGGGCTCGCCGGGGTAGGCCGGTCCACCGCGGTGTGTGAGGTCTTCCGGATACGGCGGGCCGCCGGGCCTGGAGGGAGAGCCCGGGTGACCCGGATGGGGCGACAGGGGATGGTGGGGCGCCGCACCGGTCCGCGGGGGGTGCGTGCCGACTCCGGCCTCACCCGGGGAGGCCGGGCGCCCGGCGCCCCTCCCCGAGGAGGCGAGGGTGAGCAGGGCGGCGGCCTCGTCGGCGGCCGTCCTGGCGGCGGGGTCCCGGGCGAGCAGGCCGAGGATCGCGGAGGTGAGGGGACCGGTGTGGGTCATCGGGCGGGGTTCGCCGTGCAGGACGGCCATCATGGTCGCCGCGGCCGTGTCGCGCTCGAACGGCGGGCGGCCCTCCAGGGCGGCGTACAGCGTCGCCCCCAGGGACCACAGATCCGATTCCGGGGTGGCGGGCAGGCCGTGCAGCCGTTCCGGTGGAAGGAACGCCGGGGTGCCGATCATCCCGCCTGTCCGGGTGATGCCGGTCTCGTGCGCCATGGAGGCGATGCCGAAGTCGGTCAGCACCACCCGGCCGTCGTCGGCCAGCAGCACGTTCTCCGGCTTGACGTCCCGGTGCAGCACCCCGGCGGCGTGCGCGGCCCGCAGCGCGCCCAGCACGTGCAGCCCGACCGAGGCCACCCGTTCGGGGGAGAGCGGCCCCTCGGTGCGGATGATCTCCCCCAGCGAGCGGGAGCGGACCAGCTGCATGACGACCCAGGGCCGCCCCTCCTCCTCGACCACGTCGTGCACGATGATCACTGAGGGGTGGTCGAGCCGCCCCGCGGACTTGGCCTCCCGGATCGTCCGCCGGTTCAGGTCGGCGCGCGCGGCCTCGTCGACGCCGCGGTAGCGGACCTCCTTGATCGCCACGACCCGGTCGAGAAGCTCGTCGTGAGAGCGCCAGACGACGCCCATCCCGCCCTCGCCGATGGGTTCGAGCAGGCGATACCGGCCCGCCACCTTCCGTTCGGTCATTCTCCTCGCCCCTCCCAAACCCACGCATCGTAGCCGGTTGGGACGGTGCTCACTTTTTCGAGGAGAAGCTCTCGGTGAATCCCTTGAAGAGGCCCAGGTTCCTGTCCCACTCCTCGGCCCTGGTGTGCCAGTAGATCGCGTATCCCCGGCCGCCCTCGGTCACGAACCCCCGGTTGATCACCCGGGCCTTGCCCGAGCTCATGTTCCAGGTGAACTCCCAATCGGCGGCCTTCTTCATGTAGTCGACCCGCGCGATGCGGATGCGCTCGTAACCGCTGAAGTTTCCCCGGCTGAACCGCTCCTGCTCCTGCCAGTCCTTCTTCGGGTCGGAGCCCGGGTGCTCGGTGTACTCGATCAGCAGATAGCTCACCCGGTCGGGCCCGCGGAACCACACCGACTGCCCGGATCGCCGGTCCACGTCCCAGCCCTTGGGCAGGCCGACCGAGAAGCCGTTGGCGTCCTTGTGCGTGCGCCAGTCGTCGGGCAGCCCGGGGGCCTTGTCGCTCTTGGTGGGTTCGGGCTCGGGTTCGGGGCTGGCGGACGGGGACGGATCCCCGCTGGGCTCCGCGGACGTCTCGGCGGGCTGTGCCGTCCTGCTCGGCCTGTCCTGGGACGCCAGGGTGCCGGTCGCCTCGCCGTCGCGTATCCCGAGCCACCCCGCGACCACCCCGACCACCACCAGCGCGGGCACGATCATCAGCAGCCCCCGCTTCAACGACGACCGGGCCTGCCACGAGGCGAGCGCCGGCGAGGTGGAGAGGCGCTCCATCATCGTCACGGGGCGGCGAGGGGGAGCGGCGCCGGGGGCGGGCTCGTGCCGTACGGCGGGGGCGGGCTCGTGCCCCACCGGGGGGATGGGCCGCTGAACCGGCCGGGGGGCGGGGGCCGGTACGGGCCCGGGGGCCGGTCCGCCCCCCGCGCCGGGAGGCGGACCGGCAGGCGTCCGCCGTACCTCGGCCACGGGTTCACGGGGCCGCTGCCGCGCGGCCGGCTGCGGCGGGGGCGGGGGCGGGGCGGCCGGCGGCGGATCCTTCGGGGGAGCGGGTACGGCGGAGCCCAGCTTCACCCCCGTGGCCGGCAGGCCCCGCGCCGGAGGGCGGATCCCCGGATCGGTCTCGGCCGCCGCCTCGGCGACCGTCGGCATGACGGCCGTCCTGGGGGGCGGCCGCCGCTGTCTGCCTCCCTCGGCCACCTCGCGCAGCAGCGGGGCGGCCTCCTCGTAGGACATCCGCAGATCCGGGTCCTTGCGGAGCAGCCCTTCGAGGACGGGGGCCAGCCGCCCGGCGTGGACCGGGGGTTCCGGCTCGTCGTTCAGCACGGCGTGCATCGTCGGCAGCGCCCCGCCCCGGTCGTGCGGCGGCCTGCCCTCCACGGCCGCGTACAACGTCGCCCCGAGGGACCACAGGTCCGACTCGCGCTGCGCGCTGCCCCCCTTGATCCGTTCCGGTGGGATGAACGCGGGTGTGCCGGCGATCCCGGTCATGGTCAGGGCGGTCTCGGCCTCAAGCGTCGCGATGCCGAAGTCGGTCAGCACCACCCGGCCGTCGTCGGCCAGCAGCACGTTCTCGGGTTTGACGTCCCTGTGCAGCACCCCCTGGGCGTGGGCGGCGCGCAGCGCCTCCAGCACCTGCAGCCCGATCTCCGCCACCCGCTCCGGAGGCAGCGGGCCGTCCTGGCGCAGGACCTTGCCCAGCGACCGGGACTCCACCAGCTGCATGACGATCCAGGGCCGCCCGTCCTCCTCCACCACGTCGTGGACGACGACCACGTTCGGATGGGTCAGCCGCCCGGCGGCACGCGCCTCGCGCTTGGTGCGCCGGTTGAAGTCCTCCTGGTTGTCCTCGCCGAGCATGTCGGCGTAGCGGACCTCCTTGACCGCGACCTCGCGATCGAGGAGCTCGTCGTGGGCCCGCCACACGATGCCCATGCCACCCCGGCCGATGGGTTCGAGCAGGTGGTAGCGGGAGGCGATGCGACGTCCCTCACGCTGTGCTTCGGCCATCAACCGCACCTACCCCTTTCTGACCCCCCTCTAAGCCTCCGCATACTCTCATAGGCCGAGCGGCGTGATCGACTCTCCCGAGGTCTGGATGTCCGTACCCTGAGACAGGCTGTCCGGTAATTGGCGCCCGGGGCGCGGATGGCCTATCGTCACCCTCATGGCTTGCTATTTCGTGTTTACCGAGCCGGCTCCGGAGGGCCGGTCGTGACAGCGTGATGTAGCGACCGTTCGGAGCCGGCACGAGGCAGAGACGCACAGTCTCTGCCTTTTTTGTTTCTTACGATTCGCCGGACCACGGGATGTGCGCCGGCTGAGCATGGGAGCCGAGATGTCGTTGACCGCACGTCTGGAGCGCGGAACCGTACGGCTGGGGACGCTCGCGGTCGGTGCCGGACCGGCGGTGGTGATCGGCGGTCCCGGGGCGGACGCCCGCCGGGTCGATCTGCGCGACCACCACGGCCGGGTGCCGGCGGCCGAGGCCGTGGCCGCGGTCCGCGCCGAGTGGGCCGGGCCGATCCTGGTGGAGCCGTTCTCGGCGGCGGACCTGCCGGAGATCGCCGCGGAGGCCGACGGCGTGCTGGTGGGCGCGGCCTGGATGCAGGACTTCCAGCTGGTCCGCGCGGCGGCCAGGCTCGGCCTGCCGATGATCGTTCAGCGCGGCCCGGCCGCGACCCTGGAGGAGTGGCTGGCCATCGCCGACTACTGCGTGGCCGAGGGCAACGACAGGGTCGTGCTCTGCGAGAGCGGCAGCCGTACCCGCGGATCGTCCCCGGCGGGGGCGCCCCTCGACCTGGCTCTGATGCGCGCCGCCCGGCAGAGGGCGGGGCGTCCGGTCCTGGCCGACCTCGGCGAGGACCCCGCGCTGGCCGCCGCGGTCGTCGCCGCCGGAGCCGACGGCGTCCTGCTGACCCCGGGCGCCTCCGAGCAGGCGGCGCTGACGGCGGTGGAGGCCGTGCGGATCGTCGGGGCGCTCACCCGCCCGGAGGCGCCCGGCTCCGTCCTCGCCGCCCGCGGCGCCGTCGACCGTGTCGACGCGGCGCTCGCCGTCCTCCTGGAGCGCCGCGCCGAGCTCGCCGGCGCCATCCAGCGTCTCAAGCCCGTCGGCGGGTTCGCCGGCCGCGACCTGGAGCGCGAGCGGCGCCTGGTCGCCGAGATGGCCCGCCGCGCCCCCACCCTCGGCGAGGCACGGCTGGCGCCCATCATGAACGCCGTCATCGAGGCGGGCCTGCACCTTGCGGAGGAACGCCGGGCGGCGGGTCAGTCCTGACCCCGTCCTCCGCGCCCCCCGCGCCCTCCACATCCCCCGCGTACCCCATCTCCCCGATCTCTCCCGCGTACCCGATCTCCCCGGCGTTCCCGATCTCCCCGGTGGGGCCGCCGCCCCCGGCGTTCCCGATCCTCCGGGCTCTCCCGGTGCCGACCACCCGCCAGCCGACGACGAGGGCGGCGGCCAGCAGCGGGATGCAGAAGAAGGCGATGCGCTGGTCATCGTCGGCGAACGGCATGAGCAGCACCACCAGCCCCAGGAAGCCCAGGGTGAGCCAGTTGGTGTACGGCGAGCCGGGCATCCGGAAGGCGGGACGGTCCAGCAGGCCCCGCTCGGCGGCCTCGCGCAGCCTGATCTGGCAGAGGACCAGGGTGCCCCAGGTGGTGATCACGCCGAGGGAGGCGATGGCGGTGGCGATGTTGAAGGCCCGTTCCGGCACGAAGTAGTAGAGGGCGACCCCGGCGGCGAACACGCTCGCGGTGAGGAGGATGCCCCCGTAGGGGACGTGCCGGGAGCCGAGCCGCCCGGCGAACGCGGGCGCCTCGCCCTTGACGGCCATGGCGCGCAGAATACGGCCGGTGGAGTAGAGGCCGGAGTTGCACGACGACATGGCCGCCGTGATCACGATGAGGTTCATCGCGTCGGCCGCCCAGGGGACGCCGAGCGCGGCGAAGACCGTCACGAACGGCGACCGCTCGGGACCGTACGCGGTCCAGGGCAGCACCATGGCGAGCAGCAGGATCGAACCGATGTAGAAGATCCCGATCCGCCAGATCACGCCGTTGATCGCCCTGGGCATGACCCGCTCGGGGTTCCGCGTCTCCCCGGCGGCGATGCCGACCAGCTCGATCGAGGCGTAGGCGAAGATCACGGACTGCAGGCTCATCAGCACCACGGGGAACCCGTTGGGGGAAAAGCCGCCGTGGGAGACGAGGTTCCCCAGTCCCGCGGTGCTTCCGCCCAGGGAGGTGCCGAGGAGCACCAGCACCAGCCCGGTCACCAGGAACGTGCAGATGGCCAGCACCTTGAGCAGCGCGAACCAGAACTCCAGCTCGCCGAAGAGCCGCACCGACAGCAGGTTGACGACCAGCACGAACGCCAGTGAGACGAGGGCGGTGATCCACCGGGGGAACTGCGGGGCCCACAGGCCCACATAGGTGGAGATCGCGGTCAGCTCGGCGATGCCGGTGAAGGCCCAGTTGACCCAGTACATCCAGCCGCTGGTGAAGGCGGCCCACGGCCCGACGAAGTCGGCGGCGTAGTCTACGAAGGAGCCCGAGGTGGGCCGGTAGAGCACCAGCTCGCCGAGGGCGCGCATCACGAAGAACGCCGCGAGCCCGGCGGCCGTGTACGACAGCACGAGTGCGGGACCGGCCGCCTGGAGCCGCCCGCCGGCGCCCAGGAACAGGCCCACCCCGATCGCGCCGCCGATCGCTATCATCTGCACCTGACGGTTGCCGAGCGCGTGGCTGTAGCCCTCGTCGATCTTCACAGGTTCCCCCCATGTGCCCAGCTCAGAAGCTTCGTTACGGAAAGTATCCAATCGTTGCGCAGAGTGTCGGCAGGCGGGTGCCCCGGGGGACGGCAAACGCGCGTAGGCTTCCCAGGCCGACACGCGACTAGGGGAGGAACGAGGCCGCATGTCCGACTCGTTTGTGCATCTTCACGTTCACACGGAGTACTCCATGCTCGATGGAGCCGCCCGGTTGAAGCAGATGTTCAAGCAGGTCGGCGATCTGGGCATGCCCGCCATCGCGATCACCGATCACGGCAACATGCACGGCGCCTACGACTTCTACCGGCAGGCCACCGGGGCCGGGATCAAGCCGATCATCGGTATCGAGGCCTACGTCGCCCCGGCCTCCAGGCACCAGAAGAAGTCGGTGCTCTGGGGTGAGCCGCACCAGAGGCGCGACGACGTGTCGGCGGGTGGCTACTACACCCACATGACGATCTGGGCGAAGAACGCCACCGGGCTGACGAACCTGATGAAGCTCTCCTCGCGCGCCTACACCGAGGGCTTCGTCCGCAAGTGGGCCCGGATGGACGCCGAGATCCTCGCCGAGCACGCCGAGGGGCTGATGGCCACGACCGGCTGCCCGTCGGGGGAGGTGCAGACCCGCCTGCGCCTGGGCCAGTACGACGAGGCGCTCGCCGCGGCGGCCAGGTTCCAGGAGCTGTTCGGCAAGGACAACTACTACCTGGAGGTCATGGACCACGGGCTCGACATCGAGCGCCGGGTCCGCGAGGGGCTGACCCGCATCTCCGCGGAGCTGAACATCCCGCCGCTGGTCACCAACGACTCCCACTACACCTACGAGTCCGACGCGACCTCGCACGACGCGCTGCTCTGCATCCAGACCGGCAAGCAGCTGTCGGACCCCGACCGGTTCCGCTTCGACGGCAGCGGTTACTACATCAAGACCGCCGACGAGATGCGCGCGGTCGACTCCTCGGACCTGTGGGCCGAGGGCTGCCGCAACACGTTGCTGGTCGCCGAGAAGGTCGACCCGTCCGGCATGTTCGGTTTCAAGAACCTGATGCCGACCTTCCCCATCCCCGAGGGGGAGACCGAGGAGGGCTGGTTCCGCGAGGAGATCCGGCGGGGGATGGAACGCCGCTTCCCCGAGGGGGTGGACGAGGAGCACCGCGGGCAGATCGAGTTCGAGATGAACGTCATCCTGCAGATGGGGTTCCCCTCCTACTTCCTCGTGGTCGCCGACTTCATCATGTGGGCGAAGAACAACGGCATCCGGGTCGGCCCGGGGCGAGGTTCCGCGGCCGGCTCGCTGGCGGCGTACGCGCTGGGCATCACCGACCTGGACCCGCTGCCGCACGGCCTGATCTTCGAGCGGTTCCTCAACCCCGACCGCGTCTCCATGCCCGACGTCGACATCGACTTCGACGAGCGCCGGCGCGGCGACGTGATCCGCTACGTGACGGAGAAGTACGGCGCCGACAAGGTCGCCATGATCGCCACCTTCGGCACCATCAAGGCGAAGGCGGCCATCAAGGACGCGGCCCGCGTCCTCGGCCATCCCTACGCCCTCGGCGACAAGGTCTCCAAGGCGTTCCCGCCCGCGGTGATGGGCAAGGACATCCCGCTGTCGGGCATCTTCGACTCCGAGCACCCTCGCTACAACGAGGCCGGTGAGCTGCGCAAGCTGTACGAGGAGGACGTCGACGTCAAGTCGGCGATGGATCTGGGCAAAGGCCTGGAGGGCCTGATCCGGCAGACCGGCGTGCACGCCGCCGGCGTCATCATGTCCTCGGAGGTGCTGACCGACTACATCCCGATCATGCGCCGTGACTCCGACGGTGTGATCATCACGCAGTTCGACTACCCGACCTGCGAGACGCTCGGCCTGCTGAAGATGGACTTCCTGGGCCTGCGCAACCTCACGATCATCGACGACTGCCTGAAGATGATCGAGGCCAACACCGGTACCGCGATCGACCTGCTCAAGCTCCCGCTGGACGACCGCAAGACCTACGAACTGCTCGGCCGGGGCGACACCCTGGGCGTGTTCCAGCTGGACGGCGGCGGCATGCGGTCGCTGCTGCGGCTGATGAAGCCCGACAACTTCGAGGACATCTCCGCCGTCGGCGCGCTGTACCGGCCCGGACCGATGGGCGCCAACTCCCACACCAACTACGCGCTCCGCAAGAACGGCCAGCAGGAGATCGTCCCCATCCACGAGGAGTTCAGGGAGTCGCTGGCCGAGATCCTCGGCACCACCTACGGCCTGATCGTCTATCAGGAGCAGGTCATGGCCATCGCGCAGAAGGTCGCCGGGTTCTCCCTCGGCAAAGCCGACCTGCTGCGCCGCGCGATGGGCAAGAAGAAGAAGTCGGAGCTGGACAAGCAGTTCGAGTCCTTCGAACAGGGTATGAAGGACAACGGCTACTCGGCCGCCGCGGTCAAGACCCTCTGGGACATCCTGCTCCCCTTCTCCGACTACGCCTTCAACAAGGCGCACAGCGCCGCCTACGGGCTGGTCTCCTACTGGACCGCCTACCTCAAGGCCAACTACCCGGCCGAGTACATGGCCGGTCTGCTGACCTCGGTCAAGGACGACAAGGACAAGTCGGCGCTCTACCTCAACGAGTGCCGCCGGATGGGCATCAAGGTTCTCCCGCCGGACGTCAACGACTCCGACTTCGACTTCACCCCGCGCGGCACCGACGTCCGGTTCGGCCTGTCGGCCATCCGCAACGTCGGCGGCAACGTGGTCGACGGGATCATCTCCGCGCGCCGGGAGAAGGGCCGCTTCGCCGACTTCAAGGACTTCCTGCGCAAGGTCCCCATGGTCGTCTGCAACAAGCGGGTCATCGAGTCGCTGATCAAGGCGGGGGCCTTCGACTCCTACGCCCACGAGCGCAAGGGCCTGGTGCTGGTCCACGAGCAGGCCGTCGACAGCATCATCGGGATCAAGAAGAACGAGGCGCAGGGGCAGGACTCCCTGTTCGGCGCCGTCGAGGGGGCCGAGGACCAGACCTTCGACGTGCAGATCCCGCCGGGGGAGTGGGACAAGACCACCCTGCTGCAGTTCGAGCGGGAGATGCTGGGCCTGTACGTCTCCGACCACCCGCTCTTCGGCGTGGAGCACATCCTGGCCTCCGGCGCCGACTGCTCGGTCGCCGCGCTCCAGGACGAGCATCGCCCGGACGGCCAGGTCATCACCGTGGGCGGCATCCTCTCCGGTGTGCAGCGCAAGGTCACCAAGAAGGGCGACACCTGGGTCCTGACCATGCTGGAGGACCTGGAGGGCGCCATCGAGGTGATGATCTTCCCCTCGGCGTACCAGCTCTGCGCGACCGTCCTGGCCGAGGACGCCATCGTCTTCGTCAAGGGCCGCCTGGACAAGCGCGAGGACGTCGGCAAGATCATCGCGATGGAGGTCACCGCCCCCGACCTGACCCGTGAGGGCGGCGGCCCGCTGCCCGTCAGCCTCCCGCTGGCTCGCTGCACCCCTCCGGTGATCGGCCGTCTCAAGGAGGTGCTGACCGCCCATCCCGGCACCACCGAGGTCCACCTCCAGGTGCACAACGGCCCGAAGACCGTCGTCGTCCGCCTGGACGACCGCCTGCGCGTGGCCCCCTCCCCGGCTCTGATGGGCGATTTGAAACAGCTTCTCGGTCCGGCCTGCCTGGGGGCGTGAGAGTGCGCGGAGTCGCGTTGAACGCGACGTGGGGCGCGGCGCCGACAGTCTCGCCCGCCTCGGCCTTCGGGGGCCGGATCTGTCGATGCCAAAGGACACCTGCCCGGCGTCCTCGCCGTCAGAAGAGGGCGGCCCCGCCGGCGCCTCGCTCGAAGGCGAGCAGATATCGCTTGGTCGGCAGCCCGCCGCCGTAGCCGGTGAGGTCGCCGGTGGAGCCCACCACCCGGTGGCAGGGAACGATGACGCCGATCGGGTTCCTGCCGTTGGCCAGGCCCACGGCCCTGGCCGCGGTGGGCTGCCCGATCCGGTCGGCGAGCCGGCCGTAGGTGATGGTCTCCCCGTAGGGGATGTCTCGCAGCGCGGCCCAGACCCGTCGCTGGAACGGGGTACCGGCGAGGATCATGGGCAGGTCGAAGTCGGTCAGCCGTCCGTCGAAATAGGCCCGCAGCTGGCTCGCGACCTCGGTGAAGGGCCCGGCGTCGGGTTCGCCGAAGGTCTCCGCCGGCGGCCGGTGCCGCTGCCGGTGCATGTAGAGCCCGGTGAGGGTTCCGCCGGTCGCCACCAGGGTGAGCGGGCCGACGGCGCTCTCCACCACGGTGTGCGTTCTGTCTTCCGTCTGAGGCAACGAGGCTCCTTTGGGTGGATCCGGCGGTGAGGAATCCGGCGGGGAGGGAAACGGGAAGGTGGTCAGGCGGCGGGCAGCCGGTTGACGGGGTGGTCGCCGGTGGCCCAGAGATGCTGAACGGCGTACGCCCGCCAGGGCCGCCAGGCGGCGGCGCGGCGGGTGAGCGCGGCGGGCGTGGCGGGAAGGCCGGCCTGGCGGGCGGCGGTGCGGATCCCCAGGTCGGTGGGGACGAACGCGTCGGGATCGCCGAGGGCGCGCATGGCGATGGTCTCGACGGTCCAGGGGCCGAGCCCCGGCAGCGCCGACAGCTGCGCGCGGGCTCGGTGCCAGTCGCCTCCGGCGCTGAGGTCGATCTCGTCGGCGGCCAGGGCGGCGACCAGCCCGGTGAGCGTGGCGCGGCGTGCCCGGGGGAGGGCGAGCTCCGCCGGGTCCAGCGGGGCCAGCGCCGCCGGGCCGGGGAAGAGACGGCTGAGGCCCCCCTCGGGGTCCGTGATCGGTTCGCCGTACGCGGTGACCAGCCGGGCGGCGTGGGTGCGGGCGGCGGAGGTGGACACCTGCTGCCCGAGCACCGCGCGCACCGCGAACTCGGACGCGTCGACGGTCCTGGGCACCCGGCGGCCGGGGTCCTTCTCCACGAGGGGGGCGAGCGCCGGGTCGCCGCGGAGCAGGTCGTCGACGGCGACGGGGTCGGCGTCGAGGTCGAGCAGGTGCCGGCACCTGCTGATCGCGGTGGAGAGGTCGCGGAGGTCGGTGAGGGCCAGCCGGCAGCCGACGTGGTCCGGCAGCGAACGCAGGGCGACGACCCCGTGGCCGTGCGGCAGGCGCAGCGTGCGACGGTACGCGCCGTCGCGCCACTCCTCCACCCCGGGGACGGCGGTCGCGGCGAGATGCCCGAACAGGTTGCCGGGGCAGAGCGGAGACCGGAACGGCAGCCGCAGCGACAGCACCCCGGGGGTGGTCGCCGGGCGGCCCCGGGCGACGCGATCCCGTAGCCGGGTCGGGGTCAGGGCGAAGACCTCCCGCACGGTGTCGTTGAACGCCCGGATGCTGGTGAATCCGGCGGCGAAGGCGATGTCGGCCATCGGCAGGGCGCTGGTCTCGATCAGCAGCCGGGCGGTCTGGGCCCGCTGCGCCCGTGCCAGCGCGAGCGGGCCCGCCCCGAGTTCGGCGCGCAGCTGCCGTTCGACCTGGCGCGTGCTGTAGCCGAGCTGCGCGGCCAGGCCGGGCACTCCGTCACGGTCCACGACGCCGTCCGCGATCATGCGCATCGCCCGGGCCACGACGTCGGCGCGGTGGTTCCACTCCGGGGAGCCCGGGCTGGCGTCGGGCCGGCAGCGTTTGCACGCCCGGAATCCGGCCAGTTGCGCCGCGGCGGCGCTGGGGTAGAAGCGCATGTTCTCGATCTTGGGCGGTACCGCCGGGCAGCTCGGCCGGCAGTAGATCCCGGTGGTGATCACCGCGCCGAAGAACCACCCGTCGAACCGGGCGTCCCTGGACCGCACAGCGCGCATACACCGTTCCACGTCCTCATGCATACCGCCAGCATCGTCCGTGGCCACCCCGCTGGGCTAGCGGAAATCCGACATCACCCGCATCGGCCGGGCTCGTCGCGCCGGTGCGGTCGCGAACTCTCCG
Organism: Streptosporangium sp. NPDC006007; assembly: GCF_040614315.1. NCBI lineage: Bacteria > Bacillati > Actinomycetota > Actinomycetes > Streptosporangiales > Streptosporangiaceae > Streptosporangium > Streptosporangium sp. NPDC006007. Next base: position 156,786 of record NZ_JBEXUG010000001.1, read on the forward strand.
CCCCTGCCCCCGCCGCCGGACCGGAGTCGGGCCGGAGCCGGACCGCGGCTCTGGCCGATGGCCGGAAGCGGGGGTCTCCGATGGGATATTGTGCCCGCCGGGTGAACTTTTCGGCTACGAAAATATGCAAGTTAGGAAACTTTACTAACTTTCATTGACATTCCGCGGAATCGCTTGCCACTATGCCGTGTGCGGTTCGGCGCGGCGTCCACGACGAGACGTGAGGTGCTCAGTGAGAGACGCGCCGCCCCGGCCGTAGCTCGCACGACGTCGCAGGCGACGCCGTGACCCTCGTCTCTTTCCCCCCTTCAGGAGACAAGCTCGTGACCTCAACGAAGCCTTACTCCGTTCCCCGCCGGCTCCTGCCCGCCGCCGTGACGATCACCGCTCTCCTCGCGAGCGGCCTGGTCACCGCCGGTCCCGCCGAAGCCGCCGAAACCCCGCTGTCGCAGGGCAGGCCGGCCTACCCCTTCACGTCCGCCCCGACGCCGACGACGACCCCCACCGTGCCCCCCGGCGGCACCTTCGTGGTCGCGGCGGCCGGCGACATCGCCGAGCGGTGCACCGCGAGCTCCAGCTCGTGCGTCCATCCCAAGACCGCCGCGCAGGTTCGGGCGATGAACCCCGAGTACGTCCTCACCATGGGCGACAACCAGTACAGCGACGGCCGGCTGTCGGACTACCAGAAGTACTACGACAAGACCTGGGGCGCGTTCAAGAGCAAGACCCGCCCGGTCCCCGGCAACCACGAGACCTACGACCCCGCGGGCGCCTACGCCGGATACAAGGGCTACTTCGGCTCCCTCGCCACCCCGCAGGGCAAGACCTACTACAGCTACGACCGGGGCAACTGGCACTTCATCGCCCTCGACTCCAACAACTTCAACCAGCCGGCCCAGATCAACTGGCTCAAAGCCGACCTGGCCGCCAACACCAGGGGGTGCGTCGCCGCCTACTGGCACCACCCGCTGTTCAGCTCGGGTGAGCACGGCAACGCCCCGGTGAGCAGGCCGGTCTGGAAGATCCTCTACGACGCCCGGGCCGATCTGGTGCTCAACGGGCACGACCACCACTACGAGCGGTTCGCCCCGCAGAACCCCGACGCCCAGGCCGACCCCAACGGCATGGTGGAGATCCTCGGCGGCATGGGCGGCGCCTCGCCGTACCGGATCCAGAACGTCCAGCCCAACAGCCAGAAGCGGCTGGCGAACACCTACGGCGTGCTCAAGCTGAACCTCGCCCCCGCCGCCTTCTCCTGGCAGCTGATCGGGACCGACGGCGCGGTCAAGGACACCGGCCCCACCTACGCCTGCCACTAGATGTACATCGCGGCAAGCCGGACCGCGGACGGAGCACGTCCGCGGTCCCGGCTCTCCTGGGCGGTTCCCCGGAACGTGCTCGCGCTCGGCGCGGTCAGCCTGGTCACCGACGTCTCCTCGGAGATGGTCACGGCCGTCCTCCCGCTCTATCTGACGCTCTTCCTCGGGCTCAGCCCGCTGCAGTTCGGCCTGCTCGACGGCCTGTCCTTCGGCGTGACCGCGCTGGTCCGCCTCACCGGGGGAAACCTCGCCGACCGGTGGCAGCGGCGCAAACTCGTCGCGGGGATCGGCTACGGGCTGTCGGCGCTCTGCAAGCCGGCCCTGCTGGCGGCGGGCGGCTCCGTCGCGGCGCTGGGCGCGGTGATCGCCGCCGACCGGGCCGGCAAGGGGCTGCGCACGGCTCCTCGGGACGCGCTGATCTCGCTGAGCGTCCCGCCCGACCGGCTCGGGCAGGCGTTCGGCGTGCACCGCGCGATGGACACCGTCGGCGCGCTGCTCGGCCCGCTGGCGGCGTTCGCCATCCTGACGGGCACCGGCGGGGCGTACGACGCGGTGTTCGTGACCGGCTTCTGCGTGGCCGCGCTCGGCGTGCTGCTGCTGGTCATGTACGTCCGCGACCGGTCCACACCGCTGCCCGGCCCGCGCTCGGCCACCTCGCCGCGCGCCGCGCTCGGGCTGCTCCGCGACGCCGCCTTCCGGAGGGTGTGCGCGGCGGCCGTGGCCCTCGGCCTGGTCACCGTCGGCGACGCGTTCGTCTACCTGCTGCTGCAGAGGCGCGGCGGGATCGACGCCGCGTACTTTCCGCTGCTGCCGATCGGCACGGCCGCCGTCTACCTGCTGCTCGCCGTACCCGCCGGACGGCTCGCCGACCGGCTGGGCCGGCTCCCGGTCTTCCTCGCCGGGCACGTCGCCCTGATCGCCGCCTACCTCGTACTGCTCGGGCCGGGGTGGCCGGTCGCCGTGCTGGCCCTGCACGGGGTCTTCTACGCCGCCACCGACGGCGTGCTGATGGCCGTGGCCGGGCCGATGCTCCCCGCCCACCTGCGCACCAGTGGCCTGGCCCTGCTCCAGACCGGCCAGGCGTCGGCCCGGATGCTGTCCTCCGTCCTGTTCGGCGCGGTCTGGACGCTGTGGGGGAGTACCCAGGGGCTGGCCGTCATGGCGGCCGGGCTCGCGGTCTGCGTGCTCGGCGCCCGGTCCGTGATGAGGAGACACGCGTGACCTCCGTCCCGTTTCCCGTACCTCCCGCGCACCCCGTACTCCGCGTGCGTCCCATGTCCCGCGCCCCCTCCGCGGTCCCCGCGGCCGGTGTCCGGGCCGTCGGCGGGAGGCCGTCATGACCCCGGCCCGGCGTCTGGCGGTGCTGCTCTCCGCCCTCGTCCTGCTGGGCGGCGCGGCGGCCGGCTACGCCTCCCGGGCCGCGCGCCGTGAGGCCCGCCCGGCCTCGGCGGCGGCCGGGCCGCTCCGTCCCGGGCAGCTGATGTTCCTTACGGCCGGCGGCCGGGTCGCCGGGGTGCCGCTGGGGGAGACCAGGGACTCCTCCCCGTCCTCCTCCCCAGCCGTCCCCGTGACCGCGTCCCCGGTTCTCCCGTCCGCCTCCTCAGCCGTCCCCGAGGCTTCTCCAGCCGTTCCCCCGGCCGTCTCCACAGCTCTTCCCTCACTCGTAGGGCCGGTCTGCGACCGGTTCTCCACGGCGGGCGGCACCTCGATCTGCCTGGTCGCCAACCCGGGCGTACCGGCCACCACGGACGCGGTGATCCTCGACCGCTCCATGCGGGAGACCCGCCGGATCAAGCTGGCCGGGATCCCGAACCGGGCGAGGGTGTCGCCGAGTGGCCGCATGGTCTCGTGGACCGTCTTCGTCACCGGCGACTCCTACAGCCAGGGGGGCTTCTCCACCTGGACCGGGATCCTCGACACCCGCACCGGCTACGCGGTCACCAACATCGAGGACATCCCGCTGACCCTGAACGGCCGCCGCCACCACGCGCCCGACGTGAACTACTGGGGCGTCACCTTCGCCGCCGACGACAACAGGTTCTACGCGACCGTGGCCACCCGCGGCGGCACGTACCTCGTCGAGGGCGACTACCGCGAGTGGCGGGCGCGGACGCTCAGGGAGAACGTCGAGTGCCCGTCGCTCTCGCCCGACGGCACCCGGCTGGTGTTCAAGAAACGGGTCTCCGCCGACCCGCGCCGCATGTGGCGGCTCCACCTTCTGGACCTGTCCACCATGCGGGAGACGCCGCTGGCCGAGACCGCGAGCGTCGACGACCAGGCGGCCTGGCTCGACGGGCGGACCGTGATGTACGCCAAAGGCTCGGATGTCTGGTCGGTCCCCGCGGACGGCTCCGGCACCCCGGCCCCGCTGGTGAGGGGAGCCGCGTCCCCGGTAGTCGTCCCTTAGCCCTTAGTCGTACTTCTCGTGAAGGAACATCGGATCATCCCCGAAGGGGAGGCGGGCACCCCGGCCAATTGCGATGATCGCGGTGTCGTGTTTCCGATGCGAGGAGATAGTGGGCGATGACCTTCGTACGACGTTCCAACCGTGGGCTCACGATCGTCGGACTTGGCATGAGCGCGGTGCTCATGACCTGGGCCGTCGCGCCGGCCGCACCGGCCGCCGTGACCGGCCCCGGACCGGCGGCGGAGCTCGGAGCCGGATCGGCGCCGTCGGGGGCCGGGCAGGCGGTGCCGGCCGGGATCGACCGCCAGGCGCTCCGGCGCACCCTCGCGGAGATCCGGCGGGCCGGCATGTACGGCGTCTACTCCAGCGTGCGGGACGGCGACGCGTCCTGGGACGGGGCGGCCGGGGTCGCCGACGTGCGCACCGGCCGGCCGGTCCACTCCGGGATGCTCCACCGGGTCGGCAGCGTCACCAAGACCTTCGTCGCGGTGGCCATCCTCCAGCAGGTCGAGCGGGGGCTGATCGAGCTCGACGCGCCCGTCGCCCGTTACCTGCCGGACCTGATCCCCGCCGAGCGCGGCCAGAAGATCACGGTGCGGATGCTGCTCAACCACACCAGCGGCATCGCCGACTACATCGGCGGGGCCTTCCCCTCCCTGCTCCGCGGGACCACCGAGAGCCTGGACGACAACCGTTTCCGCGCCTTCCGCCCCGAGGAGCTGGTGGGGTTCGGCCTGGCGGCCCCGCCCACGGGCGAGCCCGGACAGCACTGGTCCTACTCCAACACCAACTACATAATCGCCGGGCTGCTGCTGGAGAAGGTGACCGGCACCCCGGCCGAGTCGTACATCACCCGGCAGGTGATCCGCAGGGCCGGGCTGCGCGACACGTCCTTCCCGGCCACGCCGATCATCCCCGGACCGCACTCCAAGGCCTACGAGTCGTTCTACGGGCTCATCGACCCGCCGCGCGACTACAGCGTCTACAACATGTCGTGGGCGGGCACGGCCGGCGCGATCGTCTCGACCACCGGCGACCTCGACCGGTTCTACCGGGAGCTGCTGGGCGGCAGGCTCCTGAAGCCCGCGCAGCTCGCGCAGATGCAGACCACGGTGCCGGTCACCGACGGGCAGGGCAACGTGATGGTGAACTACGGCCTCGGCATCTACGCCGAGGACCTGCCCTGCGGCCGATTCTGGGGTCACGACGGAGCCGTGTGGGGCACGGGCACGATCTCGCTGTCCGCCCCGGACGGCCGCCGCCAGATCTCCCTCGGGATCAACCTGATGAAGTACCAGCGGTTCGACGCGAACGGCGTGCTCCAGCCGCACCCGATCGACGACGCGCTCGGAACCCACATATTCCAGGCCCTGTGCGGGCCCGGCGCGACGCTCTCGAAGGGCGGCCACCCCTTCCGGCCCTTCCCGACCCAGCAGACCCTCGTCAAGAGGTAACCGCCCGGGGCCGCCTCCGGCTCCGGGCGGCCGGAGGCGGCCCCGGTTCAGCGCCGGCGGTGGTGCGCCTTCCAGCGTCTCCACTTCGCCTTCCATCCTCGGTAGCCGTGGCCCCCGCCGCGGGCGTGCGTCCCTCCGGGCTCATCCGCCCGAGGGGCGCCGCTCCGGGGTTCGTCGCCGCGCCGCTCACCGGCGCGGCGCTCGGCCTCCAGGAGCTTGTCCAGCCCCGGGGTGTAGCCGCCGCCGAATCGGCTCATGTCCGGGTGACGGAAGGAGGACGGGGCGACGTTCCGCAGCGCGGCGGACATCGACGACACCCAGATCGGGCCGGGCAGGGAGGCACCCTGGACCTGACCGTAGTACTCGCCGCCGATCGTCACGTCGCGCAGCGGGTGGCGGTAGGAGCCCCGGATGTCGCCCAGGCTGACCGCGGCGGCCATGTCGGGGGTGTAGCCGGCGAACCACGCCGAGGTGTAGCCGTTGTTGGTGCCGGTCTTACCTCCGGCGTCGCGGCCGATGCTCTGGCCCGTCATGGTGCCCTTGGTGAACACCCCGGACAGGATGTGGTTCACCGCGTCGGCCACGCCACGATCGATCGCCTGCCCGCAGCTCGGCGGCACGGTGGTGCGGGTGCCGTCCCGCTCGACCATGTCGAGGACGGCCATCGGGCGGCAGTAGCGACCGCGTGCGCCGAACGCGGCGAACGCCGCCGCCACCGTCACCGGGTCCATCTCGTTGACCCCGAGGGTGAAGGTCGGGACCTCGCGCAGCGGCGTGCCGTCCGCGCGGGCCACACCGAGCGCCTTGGCGGTCTTGATCACCTGGCAGAGGCCGACCCGCCGCTCCAGCATCATGTAGAAGATGTTCACCGACTTCCAGGTGCCGGTGGAGATGCTCTGCGGGCCGCCGCTTCCCTCGCCGCTGGCGTTGAAGATCTCCGCGTTGGGGTCGTTCACCCGGCGTCCCCGGCAGTCGCGGTAGCCGCCGGCGGGCACGAACCGGCCCGGCGTCATGAAGCCGTCGTCGAACCGCCAGCCCTGGCCCAGCGCGGTGGCCAGGGTGAACACCTTGAACGTGGACCCGGCCTGGAAGCCCATGCCGCCGCCGTGGGCCACGTCGGCCGGCAGGTTGTAGGTGGTGCTGGGGCCGTTCCTGACGTTGCCGGAGTTACGGCCGTATCTCTTGCTCGCGGCCATCGCCCTGATCCGCCCGGTTCCCGGTTCGACCATCGCCTCTGCCGCGACCTCGGTGTCCTCCGGGGAAACCCGGGAGGAGATGGCCCGCTGCGCGGCCCGCTGGGCGTTCGGGGCCAGGCTGGTCCGCAGCACGATGCCGCCCCTGGCCAGGCGGCGCTCCCGTTCGGCGCGGCTGTGGCCGAACACCGGGTTGTTCAGCAGTTCCCGGTGGACGTAGAGGCAGAAGTAGGAGTAGGGGCTCCCGCCGCAGCCGCCGGGTTCCGGCTTCAGGCGGATGTCCAGCGGCTTGCGCTTGGTGGCCTCGGCCTGGGCCTGGGGAATGTTCCCCACCTGGGCCATCCGGTCCAGCACGATGTCCCGGCGCTCCCGCAGGCGCTGACGGCGCTGCCGGCCCAGCGAGGGGTCCGTCGAGTACGGCGTGCGCACCGCGCCGGCCAGCGTCGCGGCCTGCCGCAGCGACAGCCTCGACGCCGAGACGGAGAAGAACCGCTGGGCCGCGGCCTCGACCCCGAACGCCCCCGCGCCGAAGTAGGCGATGTTGAGGTAGCGTTCCAGGATCTCGGCCTTGGAGTACTTGTTCTCCATCGCCAGCGCGTACCGCAGCTCGTTGATCTTGCGCCTGATGCTCGGTTCACGGGCCCTGGCCCGCTCGGCGTCGGTCTCGGCGTTCTCGATCAGGATGTTCTTCACGAGCTGCTGGGTGAGCGAGGATCCGCCCTGCCGTACCCCACCGGCCTGGGTGTTGGTCACCAGCGCCCGCAGTGTCCCCTTGATGTCCAGGCCCGCGTGCTCGTAGAACCGGGAGTCCTCGATCGCCACGATCGCCTGGCGCATGACCGGGGCGATCCGGTCGAGCTTCACGATCTTCCGGTTCTCCGTGTAGAACTGGGCGAACTGCCTGCCGTTCTTGTCCAGGAGCACCGTGCGCTCGGGGAGCGGGTCCTCACGCGGGCTGGGCGGCAGGTCGATGAAGGTGCGCGCGACCCCGTTGGTGGTGATCCCGGCCCCGCCGACCACCGGCAGGGCCACGGCTCCCATCAGCAGCCCGCCGAGCACCCCGCAGAACGCCAGCCCTCGCAGGCACGCACCGGCCCCGCGCCTCACCTCAGATGATCGCTCTGTCACGGATAGTAACGTGCGGCCGGATGACCAAGGACAAACACCCGGCCGTCAGTCTTTACCCTTCCTGGACCACTTCCCTGCTGACCCGCAGGCCCAGTGAGGCGAACTGCTCGAACGGGCGGTGATAGCCCCGCTCGATGTGGTGCACCCCGCGCAGCGTGGAGGTGCCCTCCGCGGCCGCGGCGGCGAGCACCGCGGAGAATCCGGCCCGGATGTCGGGCAGGGTCACGTCGGCGCCGCGCAGCTTCGACACCCCCCGCACGACCGCCGAGTGCTTGGCGTTGGTGTCGTGGTAGCGGCAGGCCGGGCCGCCGAGGCACACGTCGAAGACCTCGATCTCGCACCCCATCTTCTGCAGCGCGGGCACGTAGACCAGCCGGTTCTCGAACACCGTCTCGTGCAGCACAGACATGCCCTGGGCCTGTGTGAACAGGACCATCAGCGGCGTCTGCCAGTCGGTCATGAACCCCGGGTGCGTGTCGGTCTGCACCGCCGCGGCCCGCAGGCCGTCCGGCGCCGACGCCGACACGTAGTCGTCGGTGATGTCCATCTCGGCGCCCATCCGGGCCAGGGTGGTGATCGCGGTGACCAGGCGGTCCTGCGGGCACCCGTGCACGCGGACCTCACCGCCGGTGATCAGGCCGGCCGCCAGGTAGGAGAACGCCTCGATCCGGTCGCCGTTGAGCCAGGTGGAGGCGCCGCGCAGCCGCTCCACCCCCTCGATCACGATGCGCCGGTCCGGGCTGAGCTCGATGCGCGCGCCCATCCGCTGCAGGAAAAGGGCGAGCTCCACCACCTCCGGCTCCATGGCCGCCCCCTTGAGCACGGTCTTGCCCTCGGCCAGCACCGCCGACATCAGGATCGTCTCGGTCGCGCCCACGCTCGGATAGGGCAGCTCGATCCGGGTGCCGCGCAGTCGCTTGGCCCTGGCGTAGACGCCGGTGTCGCTCACCTCGACCTCCGCGCCCATCGCGCGCAGCGCCTCGACGTGGAAGTCGACGGGGCGGCGCCCGATCGGGTCGCCGCCGACCAGCGGGACGAACGCCTCGCCCGCCAGGTGCAGCAGCGGGCCCAGCATCAGGATGGGGATCCGGTTGAGGCCGGTGAACGCCGCGGGTACGTGCGGGTTGATCTGCGCCCCCTGGGCGACCCTGATCTCGCGAGGGGTGATCTCCACGTCGATGCCGAGCGCCCGCAGCATCTGCGCGGTGATCTCGACCTCACCCACGTCGGGGGCGTTGTGGATCGTGCTCTCCCCGATGCCCAGCATCGCGGCGACCATATGCTTGGAGACGCCGTTCTTGGACCCGCGGACCTCGACGTCGCCGCGGAGCGGCCCGGAGGGCTCGATCAGCCATACCTCTTCGTTCACTCCGACAGCGTAACGGGATTCGTCTCACGCCCCGGGGACCACGGGCCGGGGGATCGGTAACATCGGGCACATCAGTACAGACATAAGTACAGCGGGTAGGGGGGCACACATTGCGGCATGTGCGCGATTTCACAGTCACCGTGCTGGTGCTGGGCCTTCTCGGAGTGGCCGCCGGTGTCCTGTGGTCGTATCTCGCGCCGCGCCCGCCGTACGTGGTGACCGGTCAGGGGCCGACTCTGGCCGACCCCTCCACCCAGGCGCTCATCGCGGCGGACGGCTGGTTCGCCGTGGTCACCGGCGTCCTCGGGCTGGCGTGCGGCGCCGTCGGCTACAGCCTGTCGCGCCGGGGGCGCCCGCTCGCCGCGGTCCTCGGCCTGGCCGGGGGCGGCCTGCTCGGCGGATATCTCGCGCTGCTGGTGGGCCGGGCCGTCAACCTCGGCGCGACGACCGTCGCCGCCTCGGGGCCGGTGGTGTCGGTGGTGCCGGGGCCGCTCGACCTGACCGCGCGCGGGGTGCTGTACGCCTGGCCGACGCTGGCCGTCGGCCTGTTCTTCGTCCTGGAGGGCGTCGCGGGCTACCGTGACTCGCCGCTCCGCCGCCCGTTCGGCGGGCAGGACCCCTATGGGCCGCTGTCCGGCTACGACATCAGCCGCCGGTAGGGTCCCCGCCCCTCGCGACGCCGCCCCCTCACGACGCCGGTGCCATCGGCGGAGGGGTCAGCGGCGGAGGGGTCAGCGGCAGGGCGGCCTGCGCGTGCCGTGGCCGGTGGCCCGCTCGAAGGCGTGGGCCAGCCGCAGCACCTCCAGGTCGGCGAAGGGGCGTCCGACGATCTGCACGCCCACCGGGAGCCCGCCGGGGGTGAACCCGCACGGCACCGAGGCCGCGGGGGCGTGCAGCACGCTGATCCAGTAGGCGGAGCGCATCCACGCCAGGTAGTCGGGCAGCGCCTCCCCGTTGATCTCCGAGACGTACGGCGCCTCCACCGGGAACGGCGGCACCTGACTGACCGGCGCCACCAGGACGTCGTAGGCGGCGAAGAAGTCGCGCATCCGCAGGTAGAGGCCGCTGCGGAGCCGCTCGGCCCTGGCCAGGTCCGCCCCCGTCAAGCCGAGGCCCTGTTCGACGTTCCAGCGCACGTTGGGGCCCAGCCGTTCACGGGGCAGGTCGCCGTAGGACAGCGCGTAGTACCACGCCCGGTAGATCCGGAAGGCGTCCTCGGCGTCCGACAGGTCCACCTCCACCCGCTCCACCCGGGCGCCCAGCCGGGCCAGCACCGCCGGGGCGTCCGCGGTGACCTTCGCCGTCTCGACGTCCACCGGCAGCCCGCCCAGGTCGGGGCTCCACGCCACGCGCAGCCCCGTCAGGTCCGTCTCCAGCGGCTCGGCGAAGGCCGCGCCGCTCTCGGCGATCGACAGGGGGGAGGCGGCGTCGAAGCCGGAGACCACGCTCATCAGCAGCGCCAGGTCCGCCACGGTGCGGGCCATCGGTCCCGGTACGCCGAGGGTGAACCACGCGGCCGCCGGTGAGGGCGAGGGCACCCGTCCCGGCGTCGGGCGCAGCCCGACCACGTTGCAGAAGGAGGCCGGGTTGCGCAGCGAGCCGCCCATGTCGGAGCCGTCGGCCAGGGGCACCATCCCGGCCGCCAGCGCGGCGGCGGCCCCGCCGCTGCTGCCGCCCGCCGACCTCGACAGGTCGTAGGGGTTGCGGGTGGCGCCGAAAAGCTCGTTCACCGTGTGGGAGCCGGTGCCGAACTCCGGGGTGTTGGTCTTGCCGATCGTGATGGCCCCGGCCTCGCGCATCCGCCGCACGATGGGGGAGTCGCGGCCGGGGACGTGGCCGGCGAAGAGCGGCGAGCCGTAGGTGGTGCGGATCCCCGCGGTGTCGGTGAGGTCCTTGTGCGCGACCGGCAGCCCGTGGAGCGGTCCGCGGGGGCGCCCCCTCGCCAGATCCCGGTCGGCCTCCGCCGCCTCCAGGAGCGCGCGTTCGGCCGCCAGGGTGACGATCGCGTTGACGCGCGGGTTCACCTCCTCGATCCGGTCCAGGTGCGCCCGGAGCAGCTCGACCGCGCCGATCCGCCGGGTGCGCAGCAGTTCCACCATCTCGGTGGCTGTCAGGTAGAACATCCGCTTCCGCTAACCCGCCTTGCCGATGGGGGCGGTGACCGCCTCCGCCAGCCGTACCAGCTCCGCCGGGGCCGTCTCGACTTGCAGTCCCCGGCGTCCCGCGGAGAAGTAGACCGTCTCGAAGTCCAGAGCCGAGGCGTCGACGACGGTCGGCAGCCGTCTGCGCTGCCCCAGCGGGCTGATCCCGCCCACCACGTAGCCGGTGACCCGCTCCACCTTGGCCGCGTCGGCCATCGAGGCCCGCTTGCCCCCGAGCGCCGAGGCCAGGGCTTTGAGGTCCAGCCTGCCGGCCACCGGTACGACCGCGACGGCCAGCTCGCCGTCCACCTCGGCCACCAGCGTCTTGAAGATCCGCTCGTACGGCACGCCGAGCGCGTCGGCCGCCTCCTCGCCGTAGGCCTGGGCGTTCGCGTCGTGCTCGTAGGGGTGGAGGGTGAAATCCGCTCCGGCCTGGGCCAACGCCACCGCCGCCGGGGTTTTCCGGTCTCCCCTGTTCCTGCTCTTGCTCACGGGGGAAGTGTAGTGCCCAATCAAAATCTACAATGTAAAGATGGTGTCCGGATGGCGGACGGAACGATAGCGGTTGCCGGGCCTCCGTAGACTGGACAGGTGATTTCCCGTACCGACCTGCGCGGGGTCCTGCCGAAGGACCTGCGCGACGTGCTGCCCCGTGCCGAGCTCGACGTTGAGGCCGCCCTGGAGAAGGTGCGGCTGATCTGCGAGGACGTGCGGCATCGTGGCGCCCGAGCCGTGCGAGAGCTGACCGCGAGGTTCGACGGTGTCGAACTGGAGTCCACCCGGGTGCCCGTGGAGGCGATCACCGGGGCGCTGCGGGAGCTGGACCCGAGGGTCCGCGCCGCCCTGGAGGAGTCGATCCGCCGCGCCAGGCTCGTCCACCGCGACCAGCGGCGCACCGACGTCACCACCCGGGTGGTGCCCGGCGGCACCGTCACCGAGCGCTGGGTCGCCGTCGAGCGCGTGGGCCTCTACGTCCCCGGCGGCCGGGCGGTCTACCCCTCCAGCGTGGTCATGAACGTCGTCCCCGCCCAGGAGGCGGGGGTCCCCTCCCTCGCCGTCACCTCACCGGCCCAGAAGGAGTTCGGCGGGCTGCCGCACCCGGCCATCCTGGCCGCGTGCGCGCTGCTCGGCGTGGACGAGGTCTACGCCGTCGGCGGCGCCCAGGCGGTGGCGATGTTCGCCTACGGCACCGAGGAGTGCCCGCCGGTCACCATGGTCACCGGTCCGGGCAACATCTGGGTCACCGCCGCCAAACGGCTGCTCAAGGGCCGGATCGGCATCGACTCCGAGGCCGGGCCCACCGAGATCGCCATCCTCGCCGACGCGACGGCCGACCCCGTGCACGTGGCCGCCGACCTGATCAGCCAGGCCGAGCACGACACGATCGCCGCCGCCGTGCTCGTCACCGACTCCGCCGAGCTGGCCGACGCCGTCGCGCGTGAGCTGCCCGCGCAGGTGGCCGCGACCAAGCACGCCGGGCGCGTCACCGAGGCTCTGGCCGGCCGCCAGTCGGGCATCCTGCTGGTCGACGACATGGAGGCCGGGCTGCGCGTCGTCGACGCCTACGCCGCCGAGCACCTGGAGATCCACACCGCCGACGCGCCCGCGCTCGCCGCCCGGGTCCGCAACGCCGGCGCGATCTTCGTCGGCACCTACGCGCCGGTCTCGCTCGGCGACTACCTGGCCGGATCCAACCACGTGCTGCCCACCGGAGGCTGCGCCTGCCACTCCTCCGGCCTGTCGGTGCAGACCTTCCTGCGGGGCATCCACGTCGTCGACTACAGCCGGGAGGCCCTGGCCGGCGCCGCCGCGCACGTGTGCGTGCTCGCCGACGCCGAGGACCTGCCCGCGCACGGCGCGGCGATCCGCGCCAGGTTCGACTGGGAGATCCCCTCATGAGGCTTGAGGACCTGCCGATCCGGGACGACCTGCGGGGACGGTCGCCCTACGGCGCCCCCCAGATCGACGTCCCGGTGCGGCTCAACACCAACGAGAACCCCTACGGGCCCTCCGCGGCCCTGGTCGCCGACCTGGCCGAGGCCGTACGGCGAGGCGCGGCCGAGCTCAACCGCTACCCCGACCGCGACGCCGTCGCCCTGCGCCGGGATCTGGCCGCCTACCTCGGCCACGGCCTGGGGGCGGAACAGGTCTGGGCGGCCAACGGCTCCAACGAGGTGATCCAGCAGATCCTGCAGGCGTTCGGCGGCCCCGGCCGCAGCGCGCTCGGCTTCGAGCCCTCCTACTCGATGCACCCGATCATCACCACCGGCGCCTCGACCGAGTGGATCTCCGGGGCGCGTGAGGAGGACTTCGGGATCGACCCGGGCAAGGCCGTCGCCCTGATCGAGGAGCGCCGGCCCGACGTCGTCTTCCTGACCTCGCCCAACAACCCGACCGGCACCGCGCTCGCGCCGGAGGTGATCGCCCGGATCGTCGAGGCCGCGCCCGGCATGGTCGTGGTGGACGAGGCGTACTTCGAGTTCGCCCGGACCGGCACGCCGTCCGCGCTGACCCTGCTGCCGGGCGGTCCCCGGCTCATCGTCACGCGGACCATGTCCAAGGCGTTCGCCATGGCGGGCACCCGGCTCGGCTACCTCGCCGCCCACCCGGCGGTGATCGAGGCCCTGCTCCTGGTCCGCCTGCCCTACCACCTGTCGACGCTCACCCAGACGGCGGCGCGGACGGCGCTCGCCCACCGGGCCGAGCTGCTCGGCACCGTCGAGGCGCTGCGGGCCGAGCGGGACGCCACGGTGGAGTGGCTGCGGGGCAGGGGCCTGGAGGTCGCGGACTCGGACGCCAACTTCGTGTTGTTCGGCCGTTTTCCGGACAGGCACGCGATCTGGGAGGGCATGCTCGACCGCGGGGTGCTGATCCGCGAGGTGGGCCCGCCCGGGTGGCTGCGAGTGTCCGTCGGAACGACGGAGGAGATGGCGGCCTTCCGCGCCGCCCTGGAGGGAACGCTGTGAGCAGTCTTGCCGGAACCGAGCCGGCGAAGCGCCTGGGCAGGGTGGAGCGCGCTACCAAGGAGACCTCGGTGCTGGTCGAGGTCAACCTCGACGGCACCGGATACGTCGACGTGTCGACCGGTGTCGGGTTCTTCGACCACATGCTGAACCAGCTCGGCAAGCACGGCCTGTTCGACCTGACCGTGAAGACCGAGGGCGACCTGCACATCGACTCGCACCACACGATCGAGGACACCTCGCTCGCCCTGGGGGCCGCGTTCCGGCAGGCTCTGGGCGACAAGTCGGGGATCCGGCGGTTCGGTAGCGCGTCCTGCCCGCTGGACGAGTCCCTCGCCCAGGTCACGGTCGATCTGTCCGGCCGGCCGTACCTCGTGCACACCGAGCCCGAGGGCATGGCCCCGATGATCGGCCCGGAGTACGACACCACGATGACCAGGCACATCCTGGAGTCGTTCGTCGCCCAGGCCGCGATCTGCCTGCACGTCCACGTGCCCTACGGCCGTAACGCCCACCACATCGTGGAGGCGCAGTTCAAGGCCCTGGCCAGGGCGCTGCGCGAGGCGTCGGAGCTCGACCCCCGGGCCACCGGGGTGCCGAGCACCAAGGGCGTCCTGTGAGCGGCCGGCCGGAGGCGGGGAAGGCGTGAGCGACAACTGGCAGGCCGTCGCGATGGCCTTCGTGGCCATGTTCCTCGTCGGCGGGGTCGTCTCCTTTCTCAAGCAGGGGCTCAAGGCGGGGGCGCTGCTGCTCGGCGTGCTCGCGGCCATGGCGACTACCGCGGCGGTGCTCTGGTGGTGAGGGTGACGGTTCTGGACTACGGGTCGGGCAACCTCCGCTCGGCGGAGCGGGCCCTGGCCAGGGTCGGCGCCGAGGTCACGGTGACCTCCGACTACACGGAGGCGATGGAGGCCGACGGCCTCGTCGTGCCGGGGGTCGGGGCGTTCGCCGCCTGCATGGAGGGGCTGCGCGCCGTACGCGGTGACCGGATCATCGACCGGCGGCTGTCGGCGGGGAGGCCGGTCCTCGGCATCTGCGTCGGCATGCAGATCCTCTTCGAGACGGGCGTCGAGCACGGCGTCACGACCTCCGGGTGCGGGGAGTGGCCGGGCACGGTCGAGCGGCTCGACGCGCCCGTCCTGCCGCACATGGGGTGGAACACGGTCAGGGCGCCCGGGGACAGCGTGCTGTTCGCCGGGTTCGACCCTGACACACGTTTCTACTTCGTCCACTCGTACGGCGTGCGGACCTGGCGGCTCCAGGCGGGCCCGGGGTTCACCGACCCCCTGGTCACCTGGTCCGAGCACGGCGTCCCGTTCGTCGCGGCGGTGGAGAACGGCCCGCTCACGGCCACCCAGTTCCACCCGGAGAAGTCGGGTGACGCCGGGGCCCAGCTGCTCGCCAACTGGCTCGCCACCGTCAAATGAGCCGCACCCATGTGAGCCCTCGGTGAGCAGGGAGCGGGCCAGGCGCAGGGCGGTGCGAGAGGCCGAGCAGGCCCGCCGGGCGGCCCTGCGCGCCGAGCGGGAGGCCAGGCTGGCCCGGCGGCGCGAGCGCGTCGGCCGGGTCGTCGCGCTCCTGCCCGGCAGGCCGGTCCGGATCGCCGTCCAGGGCGGGGTGGCGGCCCGCCGCCGCAGGGCGCAGAACGGCCTGGTGGCGGTCCTGTTTCTCATCGTTCAGATGATCGGCTGGCTGCTGTGGTCCTCGTGGACCGCACGGTTCGGTCTGTTGGTGCTTTCGGTGCTTTTTGTACCGCTTTTTATCACCCTTGTCTTCGACCGGAGGTCTTGATCAGATGTCGCTAGAGTTGCTGCCCGCCGTGGACGTCGCCGACGGCCAGGCGGTCCGCCTGGTCCAGGGGGCGGCAGGCACCGAGACCTCCTACGGCGACCCCCTCTCCGCGGCGCTCGCCTGGCAGGAGGCCGGCGCCGAGTGGATCCACCTGGTCGACCTCGACGCCGCCTTCGGCCGGGGCTCCAACCGCGAGCTGCTCGCCTCCGTGGTGGACGCGCTCGACGTCAAGGTCGAGATGTCCGGAGGTATTCGCGACGACGTCTCCCTGGAGACGGCGCTGGCCACCGGCTGCCGCCGGGTCAACATCGGCACCGCGGCGCTGGAGAACCCCGCCTGGTGCTCCAAGATCATCGCCGAGTACGGCGACAGGATCGCGATCGGCCTGGACGTCCGGGGCACCACCCTGGCCGCCCGGGGCTGGACCCGGGAGGGGGGCGACCTGTGGGAGGTTCTGGAGCGTCTTGAGGCCGACGGCTGCCCCCGCTACGTCGTCACCGACGTCACCAAGGACGGCACCCTGCGCGGCCCCAACCTCGACCTGCTGCGCGAGGTCTGCGCCCGTACGGCCAAGCCGGTGGTGGCCAGCGGAGGGGTCTCCTCCCTGGACGATCTGCGGGCCCTGGCGTCGCTGGTGCCGATCGGTGTCGAGGGGGCGATCGTGGGGAAGGCCCTCTACGCCCAGGCGTTCACCCTTGAGGACGCCCTGGCCGCGGTGAGCTCGTAGGACGCGTGACGCGGGAGGGATACGTCACGTGAGAGGGAACGCGCCACCTCACCGCTCGGGCACCCGGGTGTTCAGCGGTGGCGTCTGGGAGGAACGGTACCGTTATGCCCGTGCGGTGGTGGCCGGCCCGTGGGTGATCGTCTCGGGCTGTACCGCCACCGTCGACGGCGAGGTCCAGTATGTCGGCGACGCCTACCGGCAGTCGCTGACCGCCTTCGGCGTCGCGCTGGACGCCATCGAGACGGCGGGCCTGTCCCGCAGTGACGTGGTGCGGGTCCGTTACTTCGTGGTCGACGACCGGTACTACGACGAGGTCGGCCGCGCGCACGCCGAGCTGTTCGGTGAGGTCCGCCCCGCCTGCACGGGAGTCCGGGTGGCGGGTCTGATCGATCCGCGCATGCTGGTCGAGGCCGAGGTCGAGGCGTACCGCGGATGAGGCGGCGGACGGGGCGGGACGCGGGGCCGCGTGCGCGGCCGGGAACGAGGAGTTGCAGATGACTGTCGCGGTACGAGTGATCCCCTGCCTGGACGTGGACGCCGGGCGGGTGGTCAAGGGCGTCAACTTCGAGAACCTCCGCGACGCCGGAGACCCGGTCGAGCTGGCCCGCCGCTATGACGCCGAGGGGGCCGACGAGCTGACGTTCCTCGACATCACGGCCTCCAGCTCCGACCGGTCCACGACGTACGACATGGTCCGCCGGACGGCCGAGCAGGTCTTCATCCCCCTCACCGTCGGCGGGGGGGTGCGCTCGGTCGAGGACGTGAACAGGCTGCTGCGCGCGGGAGCGGACAAGGTCGGCCTGAACACCGCGGCGATCGTCCGCCCCGAGCTGCTCACCGAGGTGTCGCGGCGGTACGGCGCGCAGTGCGTCGTGCTGTCGGTGGACGCCCGCCGGGTCGTCGACGGCCCGCCGACCCCGTCGGGCTTCGAGGTGACCACACACGGCGGCCGGCGGGGAACCGGCGTCGACGCGGTCGAGTGGGCCCGGCGCGGAGAGGAGCTCGGCGCCGGGGAGATCCTGCTCAACTCCATGGACGGCGACGGCACCCGCCACGGCTACGACCTGGAGATGATCCGCGCGGTACGGCGGGTCGTGTCGATCCCCGTGATCGCCAGCGGCGGCGCCGGCGCCCTGGAGGACTTCCCGCCGGCCGTCGAGGCGGGAGCCGACGCGGTCCTGGCCGCGTCGGTGTTCCACTTCGGCCAGCTCAAGATCGGTGAGGTGAAGGAGACCCTCCGCCAGGCGGGCCACCCCGTCCGCTGACACCGTTGCGTGCGGTGAGGTGAGGAACAGCAGGGAGGGCGGAAGAGCGCTTTCAGCCGGTGATGGAGAGGGTTCGGAGCTGTTCGTCCAGGTCTCGGATGTGCTTGTTGTCCTGCCAGGGCTGGAGGCGTGACCGGGTGTGACGGATGGCCTGGGTGAGCCTGGCGGAGCTGTGCCCCGTGGTCTCCCGGGCGGCCTCACCGACTTGCGCGGGTCGCCGGCCGGCAAGGGTCCCAGTAGTCCTGTCGAAGAATCCAGCGGATATAGCCCTGACCGGCAACGATTCGAGCAGTCTGTCGCTTCAGGTGTGAGATCGCTTACGATGTGGTGATGAGCCAGGGCAAGCCGGAGTTCGGGTACGGCGAGGGCAGACGGCCGTTGTGGACGGCGTGTGACCGCGACGCCGAGGCCGTCCGGAAGGCGCTGCGCAAGGCGGGGCGGCGGGAGTTCGGCCAGGGTCATGGTGGGTTCGTCGTTGAGGGCGGGGGCGAGGGGGTGCCGTTCCTGCTTGCCTGCGCCAATGACGCTGAGATCTCTGTGCAGGAGCTCGTGCAGTACGAGGCGGTGCTGATCAAGGCCGGGTATCGGATCGAGCCTGACCCCGGTGACGATCAGGCGCTGCAGGTGTGGCTGCCGTCGTGAGGCCGCGAGGTCACCCGGCGGTGTGGAGGCCGGTGAAGTCAGCGTGGGCCGCCCCGATCGCCTCGGGGTAGACCTGGGCTTTGTCGTACTCGGCCAGGCTGGTGTTGCGGCCCTTGCGTTTGCCGGTGAGGGTAGATCGGCGCGGATGTCTTCGACGGACTCGCCGCTGACGCAGCGGCGGAGCACAGTATGCAGCATGTCATCGGTGATCACCTGAGGGCGGCCGCCGTGCTTGCCCTTGCGGGCTGCGGCGTCCAGGCCTTTTAGGGTGGCTTCGTGGACGTTCTCGCGTTAGGTCTCCGCCATCGCGGCGAAGAAGCCGAACAGCATCCGCCCCGGACCTGATGGGTCATGCAGGCCGGGCAGCGGCCTGGCGAGCATCTTCAGCACCAGGCCATGGGCGGTGAGATGATCGGCCGGTGCGGTGAGCTCGATGGCGTCCCGGCCCAGATGCTTCATCTCATAGACGGTGAAGATGACGCGGCAGTGCGGGGCATGGGCCTTGATCTGGCGGGCCAGCGTGAGCGCGGCATCGAACTGCGAGCGGCCCCGGACCCGGGTGCTGATCTTCTTGGAGAAGACCTTGCCTCGGCCGATGCCGTGTGCGATGAGCGCGTCCAGTTGTGATTGCAGTTCCTGGGGCAGGGGGAGCAGCGGGCGTAACCGATACGGATGTCAGCGGTGCCCGCTCCCGGCCAGCTACGCGCTCAGGCTGAGGAATTCGCGGACGACCGGGACGTCGCGATGGGAGGCCAGCCGGTTACGGAGGTCGCTGAGCGCGTCGGAGGGACGACAGGAGCCTATGCCCTTGTTCTGGGTGAGTGCTTGCGTGGCGGTTGCGCAGGTCGCGTCCAGGTCTCCGAGTTCGAGATGGGCGTGGGCCGAGCGGGCCAGGTAGAGCACGCTGTCGCGTACGTGTCCGGCGGCGGCGTACTCGGCTGCTCGGGCGGCGGCGAAGTGCTTCAGAGCGCGGCCGGGGTCTTTGAGATCGAGGGCGGCCGAGCCCGCCAGCATTTCGATCTCCCCAGCGGTGAGTGAGTAGGCCCAAGGCGGATCGCCGTCGTATGGTCCCGCAGTGTAGGCGTCGCGGGCTGCGTCGAGTTCGCGTGCGCAGCCTTTAAGGTCTCCGGTCTTGGATAGGGCGCGGGCTGCTCGGGCGTGCAGCCTGGCGCGGACTCGGGCCGTCGTGTGTCCGGAGACTTGTCTTTGGGCTGTCTGGATGAGGTTGACCGCGTCTTGGGGGTTGCCCACGGAGTAGGTCTGGATCGTCATGAAGTTGAGCGTGTTGGCGCCGACTTCGGGGTCTCCCGCAGTGGCTGAGGCGCGCAGCGAGGTGATGTAGAAGCGCTGGGCGGCGGCGTGTAGGCCGGAGTCGAAGTACAGCCAGCCGCATATCCGCGATGCCTCGGCCAAAGTGGAGAACAGGCGCCTGCCCACGGCGCCGTCGTACACGGCTTGCTGGGCGAGGTTGCTGAGCAGGTTGTACTCGGCCACTGCCGAGGGGCGCAGCTCGGTGCTGCCCAGCACGTCATCGAGGTGGCGGAGGTCATCCAGGCGCTGTTCGAGGCGGGCGACCATGGCGGCGGTCAGCCGTCGGCCCCGGGATGGATGCAGGGGCAGGTCGGTGAGGGTGTCGCTCCATCGGATGGCGATGGCGCCCAGCGCCGCGCCGCTGGAGATGAGGAATCCCCGTCGGTCCATGGAGCCTCCCCGCGTGGCAGCCTCTATTGATGCCACGGTACCCGCTGTGGTCCAGGGGCTGTAGAGGACCGGGCTGTCATCGGGAAAGGCACGCAGTAGGAAGTCCGGCCAGCCGAGTTCGGCGACGGCCTCGCGCGGTATGCCGTGCAGTCGGGCCATGGCGTGCTGGGCGTGTTCGTCGGGGGTGTGTACGCCGGTCTCCCAGCGGCAGACCTTCTCTCGTCGCTTGGCCATGCGCCCGTATCCGAGGGCGTGATGCGCCTCATCCAGGTGGTCCAGGTACTTGTCGGCCGGCACCCCCAGTGCAGCGCGCAGCGCGGTCAGCGGGTGGCGGAAGGGCTGGTCGTGCATCGGTTCTCCTCTGCGCGGCCTCCTGAATTTTCACAGTAGACAGCTCCTCCCGAAAGACCAGAGGGCAGGCAGGCGATCGGCAACACCTCCGCAACACGTTTTGGCTTCCGGACGCGGCGTCGGCGGCGGTTAATGGGCGGTGTCCGTTCGCGACGGGGTGAAGGAGGCGGGCGCCGATGGCGGAACCCGATGCGCCGCTGGTGTCGGTAGTGGTCAGTGCCCGAGGCAACGCCGCGGCGGTGACGGACCTGCTGGGCGCGCTCGCCCGGCAGAGCCTGCCGGCGCAGCTGATGGAGGTGGTGGTGGTGGACAACGACCCTCCGGGACGAATTCGCCCGATCGCCAACGCGTTGCGGCAGAGCACCTGGCCATTTGAGCTGCGAGTGCTGCAGGAGCCGAAGCCTGGGCTGAGCGCGGGCCGCAACCGCGGAATCTGCGCGGCCCGGGGCCGGTACGTCGCCATCACCGACCCGGACATCACCCCGCAACCAGAGTGGCTGCGGACGCTGGTCGCCGCGGCCCAGGAGGAAGGGGTCTTCGCGGTCGGGGGCCGCTCCATCGTGGAGTACCCGCAGGGCGAAGTGGTGGTGCTGACCAAGGCGCTGCGCGAGTGCCACGGCGCGGTGGACTGGCCGCAGGGGCGCGAGCCGGCGGTGTGGCCATACTGGGTGACCGGCTGCAACCTGATGTTCGAGCGTCAGACCGCGCTGGAGATCGGCTTGTTCCGCACCGACCTGGGCCGCCGAGGGCGGTGGATGGGTGACTGCGAAGATCTGGAGTTCATCGACCGGGCCCGCCAGCTCGGCCACCTCACGCTGATCGAGCCGAAGGCCGTGGTCTGCCATCCGATCTACCGGCCCGAGACCACACTGCGGTACTTCCTGCGCCAGGGCGCCGGACACGGGGTCTGCGTGGCCCGGATGCACCTGAGCGTGCGGGTGGAGCCCGCCGCAATCCAAGCCGGCTGGGCCGCTGTCGGCGACGTGGCCGCCGGGCTGGTGCAGGGGTGGGCGTTCCTGGACCGCTCGCGCGCGGTGGAGTCGGCCCGCGACCTGGCCCGGATCACCACCTACCACGCCGAACGGTGGCGGCTGCGGCTGCTCGGCCGCCGCCCCGCCTTCTGTGCCGAACTGCCGACCAAGGGGAGCATCTGATGGACATCATCACCACCAGTGGCCTGACCGGTGTCTCTGCCACGACCGGCGTCGAGCTGGTCGAGCGCAAAGGCTCCGGCCACCCCGACACGCTCGCCGACGGGGTGGCTGAGGCCATCTCCCGCGCCTACAGCCGCTACTGCCTGGACGCCTTCGGGGCGATCTTGCACCACAACACCGACAAGACCGCGCTACTGGGCGGCGGCGCCGAGGTGTGGTTCGGCTACGGGGAGCTGACCGCACCGATCCAGGTCCTGGTCAACGGGCGGATCACCGCCGCCCTCGGCGATCAGGTCATCCCGGTGGAGGACATCG
This sequence comes from Streptosporangium sp. NPDC006007, assembly GCF_040614315.1. Lineage (NCBI taxonomy): Bacteria > Bacillati > Actinomycetota > Actinomycetes > Streptosporangiales > Streptosporangiaceae > Streptosporangium > Streptosporangium sp. NPDC006007. Next base: position 178,706 of record NZ_JBEXUG010000001.1, read on the forward strand.
TCACCACGGCGGTCAAGGACTACCTCGGTGAGGCGTTGCCGCTGCTGGACACCAGCAAGTGGGTGGAGGTCCGCACCCGGCTGACGCAGGCCTCCAGCCCCGGTGCGGTCCACGGTGGTCAGGAAGAAGGGGCGTCGCGGCAGCGCTGGTTCGCCCCGCGCAGCCTGGAGGACCTGGCCGAGCGGCACCGGCTGTTCGCCAACGACACCTCCGCCGGGGTCGGCTACGCGCCGTACGGGATGGCCGAGCAGCTCACCATGGCCGTCGAGTCGCATCTGAGCAGCGAGACGTTCAAGGCGGCGCACCCGCACTACGGCACCGACATCAAGCTCATGGTCGTCCGCTACGACCGCCAGATTCGGGTGACCGCCTGCGTGCCGCAGATCGCCCGTCACACCCCGGACCTGGACACCTATGTCGGCCGGCGCGCGCAGATGCGTGAGCTGATCGGCGATCTGGCCGCGCAGCTCGCCCCTGGCCACCGGGTGCAGGTCACGGTCAACACCCGCGACCAGGACCATCGGCCCGAGCTGTACTTGACGGCGACCGGCTCCTCCCTGGAGTCCGGCGACGAGGGCGTGGTCGGCCGGGGTAACCGGGCCAACGGGCTGATCAGCATGCTGCGGCCGTGGTCGGCCGAGGGCGTGTCGGGCAAGAACCCGGTCTACCACGTCGGCAAGCTCTACAACCTGGCCGCCGCCGAGGCCGCCCGCCGACTGCACCAGGAGAGCGGGCTGGCCTGCGCGGTCGCGCTGGTGTCGCAGTCCGGGCGGGATCTGCACGACCCATGGCAGGCCGTCGTCCAGGCCTCCGGCCCGGACCCGATCGCCGAATCGGTGGCATGTCGGGTGATTAGCGAGGTGCTGGCCGGGCTGGATGATCTGCGCTCGGAGCTGCTGGCCGGGAAGTTGGCCACCGCGTGAGCACCGCGCCCGCATCCCCCGACGGAGCTGCCACAAGCGGGGCCGCCCCGTTCACCCCCTGCCTCAACCCGGCCACGCTGTCCGGTGTCGCCCTCCCGCAGTTTCTCGCCCTGGCGGCGGCTGCTGGATTCAGCGCGGTCGAGCTGTCGATCCAGCAGGCGCTGGCCCATGGCCTGGACCGGGTAGGCGACCTGCTGGCCGAACACCGGTTGAGCGTCGCGGCCGCGAGCGGCATCCTGCCTGCGGGGCCGGTGCTGCCCGCCCCGCTCCTGACCGGCCCCGACGCCTACCAGGCGTGCCTGGCCGGGCTTGGGGAACGGTTGGCGGGGTTCGCCGCGCTGGGTTGCCCGGTCGCCACGACCGTGCTGAACCCGCGCTCAGACCTCCCTCAAGCGCAGGCGCTGGAGGTCGCCCTGCATCGCATCGGCGTGCTCGCCGACGCGGCCGCCGAGCACGGGGTGCTGCTGGCCGTCGAAGCGGTCAGCGTCCAGGTCGGACTGCCACCCGACTTGGACGGCCCCTACCCGGTCGCCAGCACGCTGCCGCAGTTGACCGATCTTTTGGCCCAGGCCGGGCGCGGCAACGTGGTGGCGCTGGTCGACTCCTTCCACTGGGCGGTAGCCGGGGCTGAGCCTGGCCACATCACCGGGCTCGGTGCGGGCACCGTCGGGCATGTGCAGATCGCCGACACCCCGGCGGCCGGGCCCGCGTGGAGCGACGCCGCACGGCGGTTCCCCGGCGACGGGGCCCTGCCGTGGCCGGTCTTGGCCCAGGCCCTGACCGATGTCGACTACATCGGAGCGGTCTCGGTGGAGCTGTTCAACCCCGACCTGAGGGCCCTGCCCGAGCAGGAGATCGCCCGCCGCTCCCACCAGGCGGCCACCGGCTGCTGGCACATCGCGGAGGTGCCCCGATGACCCGCACGCATCGGCCGTGGCGGCTGGCGGTCGCTGGCTGCGGCGCCGCCGCCTTCGGCCTGCACCTGCCGCACCTGACCAGCAACCCGGCGTTCGATGTAGTCGCCCTCACCGACCGTGATCCGGCCCGCGCCCGCGCCGCCGCGCAGCGCTTCACGGTGCCCCACATCGCCGCGAGCACCCCCGAGGTGCTGGAGGGGGCAGACATGCTGGTGGTCCTCACCGGCGTGCACGAGGAGCTCATCGACGCGGCGCTGTCGGCCGGGGCCCATGTCTTCACCGAGAAGCCGGTGAGCTTGGACCTCGCCCGCAGCCGGGCCCTGGTCGAGCAGGCGCGCACAGCCGGGCTACTGCTCGAAGTCGGGGGGATGCGTGCCCACGACCCGGCCCTGCACGCCGCGCTGGCCGCGGTCCCCGAACCGGCCGGGGGGTGGTTGGTCAAGGCCGACGGGCTCGACGAGACCGCTCGCCAGCGGCTGCTGCCGGACGGGTTCGCCCTCTACACCTTCGCCGACGACCCGCCCCAGCCCGTTCCGCCGGGCCTGGAGGGTCACCAGGTGGCGGCGCTGCAGATCCTGCTGTGGCAGGGCTACCATCTGCTTACCGCCCTGGTCCTGGCCGCCGCGGGCGCCGCGCCGGCCGCCTGCGTCGTGGACCCCGTCGGACAGTGGCTGCACGCCACCCTGCGCGGCCCGGCCGGACAACTGTTCACGCTGATCATCGGCGCCACGCCCGCAGGGGTCTTCCACGAACAGATCCACCTGGCCGACGCCGTCGAGGCCGCCACCGTGGACTTCGCCCGCCCTTATGAAACTGCGGCCGCCACCCGCCTCACCACCAGCGCCGACGGTGAACGCAGCGGCTTCGGCGACCCGTTCGCCGCCATGTGGGCGGCCATCGACGAACGGCTGTCGGCGCAGCACCCGGCCGACCTACCGACCAGCGCGGACCTCGCTCTGCGGGTGGAAGAGCTCGCGCTCGGCCTGGCCACCATGACCACATTCTGCCCCACCCACACGAAGGACACCGATCATGTCCGGAACTGACGCGCCCGTACTCGTTCTGGACGGGCCGCCCGGAGCGGGCAAGACGTCCCTGCTCGCGCGGATACTGCCCGCCTTGGGGGATGGATGCCTGTGGTTCACCGAACCCAACGCCCGCCTGGCGGCCGGACTGCGGGCCCCCGTGCACCCCTCGCCCGCCGGGCACTCGTTGTGGTTCCTGCGGCACGAGCTGGACAAGGCCCGCGCGATGACGGCTCTGTCGTCCGACCCGGCCACGGAGTTGCTCATCTCCGACCGCAACCACCTCGGCGCCCTGGCCTACTGCTGGGCCACCCGGGCTGAGGACTCGCTGCCCTACCACACCGCCGTCGACTTCTACACCCGGCGCATCGCCCCGGCCCTGCCCGCGCAGGTCATGACCGTAATCTTGCTGGTCAGCCCCGGGCAGAGCTTGAACCGGCGCGGCAACGTCGCCGAGCGGCCCCGCTGGCAGCAGTGGTTCGACGAAAGGCTCCTGGAACGGCTGCGCACCTTCTACACCGACGTCGCCCCCACCCTGTGCCCCTCCCCTCCGTTGATCATCGACACCGATGGCGCATCACCGGACACCGTCCTGGCTCAGGTCGCCGCACTGCTGTCCGGCGCCGGGCTGTCCGACAGCGCTGAGTGTCTGCTCACCAGCACCACGCCCGCCACCCGGCCACGGTTGGCCTCACACTTCGCCGACGCCTACGAAGCGCTCGGCGGGCTGGAGGCGCTCGGGCATCCCTTCAGCGAACCGCTCGACCACCGCGGCACAACCGTCCAGCTGTGCCAGCTCGGCGCCCTGCACCGCGACCTATCCGGCCAAACCAGACTGTGGGACCTGCTGGCGGATGACCCCACGCGGGCGGCGTGATGAGCACCCGGACTCCATGTGTCGTCGGCATCAACCTCGGCCATGACGGCGGCGTCGCTCTGATCACCGAGCACGCGATGATCGCGATCAGCGAGGAGCGGCTCAACCGCACCCGCTACAGCCCCGGATGGCAGGCCGCCCTGCTGTACTGCCTGCGGGCCGCCGAACGCCACCTCGACGAGGTCGACCTGGTGGTCGTCTCCGGAATCGGCCACCACCCTCCTGCGCCGGCTGAGACGGGGCTGGCCTGTCTGGGTGTCCAGGCGGCACGCATCACCGCCGTCGACCACCACCTGGCCCACGCCTACACTGCCTACTGTCTCAGCCCGCATGAGCAGGCCACCGTCCTGGTCGTCGATGGCGGCGGCAACAACCACGACACCGAGACCTTCTACATGGCCACTCCGGACCGGATCACCCGCCTCGGTTCCAACCTGCCCGGCCGCCCCCGCGCGGGCGGCATCGGCGCCACCTTTGAGGCCTTCACCAACTGGCTGGGCTGGCACGAGCAGGAAGCCGGCAAGGTCATGGCACTGGCCGCCTACGGTAATCCGGGCGCCTACCTTGCCCCGCTGTTCGACGTCACCGACGTGACCGTGCACGGTCGCCTGACCCGCACCCACGCCGCCGGCGTGGCCGAGCTCGCCGCGCGCACCGGCTGGGACTTCGGCCCCCCAGACAGCCTCGGCAACGACCCGCGCGGCGTCAACGCCGCAGCCTACCTGCAAGCCCAGACCGAACAAGCCCTGTGCGCGCTGGCCGAGCAGGCCATCGCCGCCACTGGACAGGGCAACCTGTGCCTGGCCGGCGGCGTCGCCCTCAACTGCGTCGCCGCCGACAAACTCCGCCGCCTGAGCGCCGTCACCGGATACTTCGCCCCGCCCGCCGCCTCCGACCGCGGCCAAGCCCTGGGGTGCGCCTTGTACGGCTGGCACCGGCTGACCGGGGACCTGCCGCGCCGTCCCTTGGCCGTTGATTCCTTCGGACGCCCCTACAGCGACAGCGAGATCGAACAAGCCCTGTTGCGCGACCCGCGATCCGGGCTCGTCGAGCGCCGCCGCACCCCCTACCGGTGGCGCCGCGAGGGCGACATCGCCCGAGCCGCCGCCCAGATGATCGCCGCAGGAAAGATCATCGGCTGGTTCGCCGGGGGCAGCGAACTCGGGCCCCGAGCCCTCGGCAACCGCAGCATCCTCGCCGACCCGCGCACCACCGCCGGCTCCCAGGCGCTCAACGACCGCATCAAGCACCGCGAACCTTTCCGGCCCTTCGCCCCCGCAGTCCTGGCCGCCCACGCACCAGACTGGTTCGACCTCGACGTGCCCTCCCCGTTCATGCTTCTGGCCCCACCGGTCCACCCGGAAAAGGCGGACAAGATCGCGGGTGTCGTGCACGTCGACCGAACCGCCCGCGTCCAGACCGTCGACCCCGGCCACGCGCCGGCCTTCGCCGCGGTGATCGAGCGCTTCGGCCAGATCACCGGCATACCCCTCGTGCTCAACACCAGCTTCAACGACCGCGAACCCATCGTGGAGACCCCCGCCCACGCCCTGGCCACCTTTCAGGCTTGCGACCTGGACGCCGTCTGCATCGGTGACTACCTCGTCGAACGGAACTGAGCCACCACCCTGAACTGCCACAATGGGCGACATGAGCACCCCACCACTGCGAACAGCCGCCCGCGTCATCGCCCTGGACGAGGACAAGCGGGTGCTGCTGCTGCGCTATGAGGAGAACGGCGGCTTCTGGGCCACCCCGGGCGGCTCCCTCGACAGCGGCGAAGACCACACCACCGCCCTGCACCGCGAACTCCGCGAGGAACTCGGCATCGCCGAAGGCGCCGTCCACCTCGATGCCCAGATCGCCGAGCGCAGCAAGGCGCACCAGGTCGGCGGCCAGGAGGTTCTCCAGGTCGAGCGGTACTACCTCGCGCGGATCACCGCCGACGACATCGACCCCGACCGCGCCACCCAGCCCGACACCATCCAGGCTCACCGCTGGTGGACCCTTGATGACCTGCGCTCGACAAGCGAGACCGTCTACCCACTCGGCCTCAGCGACCTCATCACCGACATCCTGACCGCAGGCGTACCCGAGCGCCCCATTCTCTTGCGATGACTCCCCGGGTTCGGACCCGGACCCATGCCCACGTTCTTCCGCGGTCACGTCAGCCGTCGGGCGATCAACGGACCGCCCCGGTCGAACAGATCGCTTCTGGCGGTCCCTCCTCCGACGGTTATTGTCAGAACAGTCGGAGGAAGGACGGCTCGGAGGTGTTTGGTGTGGCTCTCGCACGGGTGGTGGAGCACGGTGGCCGGCACGGTCGGCCGGAGGGTGCGGGGGAGTGGGGTGTGGGGGAGCGCTTTCAGCCGGTGATGGAGAGGGTTCGGAGCTGTTCGTCCAGGTCTCGGATGTGCTTGTTGTCCTGCCAGGGCTGGAGGCGTGACCGGGTGTGACGGATGGCCTGGGTGAGCCTGGCGGAGCTGTGCCCCGTGGTCTCCCGGGCGGCCTCACCGATCATGGCGGCGGCCGTGGGGATCTCGCGTTTCTGGATCAGCGCGGTGGCGTATTCGAGGTGCAGGAGGCCTCGTTCCCGGCTCCACTCCGGGGGCAGATCTTTCATGATCCGTTTTGCCTCGGCTATCGCCCTGTCCGGCTGATTCAGCTCAACCAGGCAGAACACCAGGTGACGATTGATGCGGCGTGGATTGCACCAGAAAAGATGCCGAAGCTGGGGGTCATCGGGTTTTGCTTCCGCCAGGGTCATGGCACGGTCGAGAGTCCGGAGGCCGGCATCGTCGCGACTCGCTCCGGACAGCACCCTGGCAAGCGCGGTGAGTGTCGCCGCTTGTTGCAGGCGGTTACCGCTCCTCTTGGCCCACTCCTCGGCGGCGAAGATGTGATCCATGGCGACAGTCGGTTTGTTCCGGTGAAGGAACATGTTGGCCATTAGGCCGTGTATGTGGGCCAGAAGAGCTGGAGCGCGCAATTCGTGAGCTACGGCAAGTCCTTCGGCGTAGCGATGGGTGGCATTCGTATAGTCGTTCAGGTCGAAGTGGCTCCACCCCATCAGGTGGGACAGGCTCCAGTAGAGGCGGAGCAGGCGTTCGCGGGGGGCCGGGGTGAGGGATCCCTGGTGGAGCAGGTCACCGACCAGAGCGCGTTTGGCCTCGGCGACCGGTAGGACGTGTTCTGGGCCGAGTCTCTCGTCCATCGCCCACAGGCGGGTCATCAGTCGTTCCAGCAGGTCGAGGGTGCCGCTGTCGAGGGGGGTTCGCCGGTGGGCCGCGGCGGCCAGGCGTTCCCGCTCGGAGGGGGTGAGGTGGCGGAGCAGGCCCAGGGCGGGGGTGCCGCCGAGGAGCAGGGCGAGCTCGAAGAGTAGTTCGCGTCGTTTCAGGTCGGCCTCCTCGGCGCTCAGCGCACGGAGCAGCTCGGCGCAGTGAGCGGGTCCCGGGGGCGGGACTCGGGCGGGAGCCGGCTGCGGTTTCATGCTGTCATGGGTGGGCGGGGTGGACGCCAGACTCCACGCGGGGAGTTCTTCGTCACGGGAGGCCGGCGCGGCGGCGCGGAGGCGTTGGTGGGGGTCGAGGTGGCGGTGGTCGGTCCGGTCGAGGAGGTCGCGGTCGCGCGGGCCGTAGGAGGCGTAGACCTCGTCGGGAAGCAGGCGGCGGGCGGTGGTCTGGTAGAGGCACGCCAGGATGGCGACGGTCCGGGCGGGGGCGCGGCGGCCGGTCGTGGGCCAGGCCTCGTAGTCGTACAGCCGGGCCTCGCGAAGGCCGGCGGTGCCTGCCGGGTCGAGGTCGTTGTGGGCGGCCACCACGTTGGAGGCGGTGCGGCCGTGGGCGTAGCGGTACAGGCGCAGTGGGCTGACGTGGTGGTCCAGGGCCAGTACGTCGGCGATCTGGTCGTAGGTGAAGGATCGGGCGCGGAGTGTGGTGGCGCGCCGTCGGCAGTCGAGCAGTGCCCGGTAACCCTCGCCTGACATGGTTCCCTCCTTGGCCGGGATATGGGTAAATCGTATACATCTAATCACTGAGAGTAACAGAACTGAGGGGAAATGGGGATGCTCCGAGGGTGGGGGAGGTGTCGGCGCAGGTCAGGCGGCCAGGTGCTGGGGTGATCTGAATCCGTCAAGTGGGAGTTACCTGAAAGGGCGGCTCCGGGTCATCGTTCTGGAGGTGTTTTCCGACCTCTCGGCAGGAGACGATGTGGCCGTTGTCTGGAGTGAGATGCCTCCGGCGTTGACGGATGTGACGGTAAGACTTTTTCCAGGTGGGGTGATCTGCCGGCGGACCTTTCCCGGACGTTCGGATCAGATCCCCCGGGTTCGTCGCTTCATCCGGTTCCTCTTGGAGGATTCGCCCTGCCGGGACGACGCCGAGCAGGTCGTCGCCGAACTCGCGGCCAACGCCATCACCCACACGGGCAGCGGGCGGTTCAACGGCACCTTCACCGTCAAGCTGACGCGCAGGGCCGGGGGCGTCCGGATCACCGTCTATGACCGAGGCGGAGGCGCGACCCCCCGGTTCGACAGCCGGGGGGACACGGATCCGTTCGCCGAGCACGGCAGGGGCCTGGCCCTGGTCGCGGCCCTGGCCTCCAGGGTCGGCTGCCGGGGCACGCGGGCGACGGGTCACGCGGTGTGGGCGGAGCTTTCTCCGATGTGATCGCCGCGAGCGGCACCGGCCGGCCCGGGGAGACGGTTTCGCGGGCGTGTCCCTCCCCGGGAGCCCGCGCCGTCATGGCGGCCCGAACCTGAAGGTCCTTGCCCGGTTTCTCGTGCGGGCCGCGTGAGCGACGGTGATGATCTGCTGGGCTATGTCCTCAAGCTGGACGCGGATCTCCTCGATCGGTGAGGCGAGGTCCAGCCTGTGGTTGAACAACTCCATGCGGGGGCTGAGAATCCGACGCCTGATCATCGGTTTCCGGCCTCCGCCCGCGTAGACGATGTGACCTTGCGGGCTGTGGAACTTGGCGCAGTAGGTCACCATCTGGTAGCGGTGCTCGGGCTCTCCTTTCGCACCGCTGTACTTGGCGTCGATGATCGCGTGAGTCCGGCCCGCCTCGTGCCAGCGGATGTCCGGTTTCATCGCCCAGCTCCGCTCAACGTCCAGGTGGATTTCCCTCTCCTGAGCTTCGCAGACCCCGCCGTGCCGGGTGAGCAGTCCGCCCAGGGCGTGTTCGAGGAAATCCTCAAAGACCTTGTCCATTCCCACGAGCAGCCCGTCGACGGCGAGCGGGGCACGGCCGGAGTCGTCGTGAAACTCGAAGGAACCGCCTCGGAGCACCAGATCCGCCAGCCCGAGGGCGGTCCGGTAGTGGGCGTTGGCCGGGGACGGACGCCACGCGGGGATCGTTCCGGCGGGGATGGACGCGGCGCGTCGCAGGGGGGGCAGCAGTTCCCGCAGCCTGACCTGGACCGTGGGATGTACTCCCGGCAATTGGAGAAGCCGCTCGGTCGCGGCCCGGAGGAGCCGGGTCTCGGGGGTGTCCACGCTGAACGTGTGATAGGTCACCTCGGCGGGGAGAAGCCGGCCGTACTGGCGGCGCACCTGGTCGGCTTCGCGGATTCGGCCGCGGACGACGGGCAGGGCACGTGACTCCTGCCGGTAGCCGTGCGGCAGACCGTGCGGCAGGGCCTTACCCGTCGCGCGGAGGAACGCGTGAGCCACCCCGGGGAGCAGGCCGGGGTGCTCGTTCGCGGAGACCTCCGGCTCCTGCCACCCGGACTCGACCCCCTTGTAGGCGAAGCCGAGCAGGAACCACAGACGGCTGATCGTCAGCTTGGGCTGGATGTGCAGTTCCAGATCGGGGAAGCGCACGGCGCCCACCTTGAGCAGCGCCCGCAGCGCGTATCTTCCACCGCCCAGCGGTGTGACGGAGGCGATCTTCCTGTCTTTAAGGATCTTCGCGGTCTCCGCGGAGAACTCCGCCGTGGCCCCCTCGCTGCTTCCCTCCTTCAGGGGGACCGGAATCATGGGCGCCGCCTCCTGCGGAGGGCACTCAGGCCGTACCGCTCGGCGACGGCCGTACCGTCGGCGATGTGCAGCTCGCGGAGGGTGGGGATGATCTGTGTCTCCCAGGCCCGCTGTAGTCCGGTGTCGGACTCGTGGAAGCTCCTGCGCATCAGGAGCGACGGACCGATCTTGAAGTCGCGTTCCGGAATGATCGAGTTGAGTCTGTCGAGGAGGCCGGCGGCATCCTCTGGGAGGCCTTCGCTCTTCAGCCACCTCCGCAACAGGTCGTTCACCGGCGGGGAGTCGGGATGCAGCTCCTTGATCCAGAACCGGCGGCGCATCGCCGAGTCGAGGTGGGTCGTCGACCTGTCGGAGGAGTTCATCGTGGCGATGATGTGCACGTTCTCCGGGAGGGTGAAGGACTCGTGGGGGGAGTACTGCGGATGGATCGGTTCGTTGCGGTAGTCGAGCAGGAAGTACAGCTCGCCGAAGACCAGGGGGAGGTTACAGCGATTGATCTCGTCGATGATCATCACGAAGGCCTGTTCGGGGCGCTGGTTGGCCGCTGTGACCAGGAGCCGGAAAGGGCCGTCCCGTTTGACGAGGCTCATCCCGCCGTTCCCGTCGTCGCCGGGACGGTATCCCTCGAAGAAGTCCTCGTACGCGTAGTTCGCATGGAACTGGATGAGTGACACGTTCTCCCGGAGGCCGCCGGTGATATGGGCGGCGAGCTTCTTGGCGAGGTAGGTCTTACCGGTTCCGGGTGGCCCGTCGAAGATCAACTGGGGACGCTCGCGGAGCAGCTCGACGCACTCCTGTAGCCAGTCGCGCGGGAGGAGCAGCTTGTCGGCCAGGTTCTCGGAAACATCCGCCAGGGTGAAGGAGCCGGGCGTGCTCCCCTCGCCGATCAGGGCCAGCAGATCGGCGAGGCGTTCGGTCAGATCCACCACGTCGTACGGTGAGACCATCTTCGCCGTCAGCGTGTCGGGGAGGTCCAGCAGATCGATCGGCTCTCCCGAGGTGACCCATTCCACCGCGCGCCGGAGGTTGGACAGTGACCCCGTTGAGGCGGTGAACCTCGGCGGACCGGTGATCTTTCCGATGCGGTAGCCGGGGCCGTCGTTCGTGATGACGAGGTCGCCCTCGTTCATCTGGGAGAGGAAGGCGAAGAACTCCGTGACCCGCTGATTGCGCTCACTGTAGGTGAAGGAGTCGTAACCGTCCTCCACCGCCGCGTGCACTCTGTCACGGCCGACACCGGGGGGCAGCGGCTGCAGCCGGTCGGCCTGCAGGGAGCAGAACCCCTCGGCGAGCCAGCCGCCGACCAGGTTCCTGCCCTCGACGTTGGCCCGGACCAGCCAGGCCCGCCGGCCCACCCGGGCGGGCTGGACGAACTGACGGAGGTCGTCTGCCGTGAGCCGTTGCCCGGCCGCCACCTGCCCGTTGACGTTGCTCAGCCCCTCGCCCGAGAGGACACTCAGCCACTCGCGATGCGAACCGCTCTCGTGATGGGGAACGTACCCCTCCGAGGTGAGGACCCTGCGCCAGCCGTCGGGCCGTTCGGCCTCAAGCAGCTCCGTCAGCGGCACAGGGTTGATCTTCGTCAGGGCGGCGACGTCGTCTCTGGAGGCCCATCTGCCCTCGGGAATCGCCCCCGTCAGCCGCACGGCCGTCCAGAAATCCGCCTGATGCCGCTCCCAGTAGCGGTATGTGGCGGCCATGGCCGCGCCGAAATCCCCGGGATCCGGATATCGCCGCAGGATGGCCCTGCCGCCGGAGGTGATCTCCCAGGTGTCGGTGGCGCGGTGCAACCAGCCGCACTTGACGAGGGTGTTGGTCTGAAACTTGAGCATGTCCATGGCGGACATGCGGCCTCCGGCCCGCTCCCACTCGGTCTCGGCCTCCGGATATCGCCTGAGGACCCCGGCCCAGGCATCGGCCGGCCTCAGTGAGACGGCAGCGTTCAGCACCTGGAGCAGTGTGAACGAGACCCTGGAGGCGATCTCTTCGGTCGCGGCCATCGGGACTCCGATCGGGGGAGGGGGCCGAGGGAAAGACGGTTCCGATCTTGTCAGATGTCGCCGACAGTTCTTCGGATACAACGTTCCGCGAGACTACGGGTTCTGCCGGGCGAAGTCCGGATGCCGGGGGCCCTGCCCCGGCGGAGGAGCCAGCCGCGCCTCGTACGGCTTCCGCCCGGCGGTCGCCTCCGCCATCGCGTCGTAGATCTCCAGGATGCGGGTGACCGTCGTGGCGAACCGATGGGGATCGTTACGCTGGAACGCGCCGAAGCCGTCCATGATGAACGTGACGTCGTCGCGGGTCACGCCGTACAGGTGGAAGTAGGCGGCGTCGAGCTCGCAGCGCATGTCGAATCTGCGCTCCTCATCCCAGTGGAACGGCGCCCCGCCGTCCCCGAGGTCGGTGGCCAGGCCCGCCATGTCCCATGCCGTGTACGACAGTTCCAGGACCCGCCTCGTCACCCACGTGCCGAGCTGTACGGCGGGCAGCCACGGGCACGGCTTGGCGTACTCCTCGGGCGGCAGCACGGGAAGCTGGTAGAGGTATCCGTAGGTGAGGTGAGTCCCCGCGATCTTCTGGCGGGTCACGTAGTCGAGCACGAACGATGTGAGGTTGGCGTAGAGCGGGGCGATTGGCTGGCTGGTGAGTATGAGGGGGAAGGTATGCCCCATTCCCGCGCGGGGGAGGAGTCCGGCGATCACCGTGCGCTCGTCGGTGCTGCGGCAGATGTCGCGCCAGCCGAGCAGCCACTTCCTGTCCCAGCGGTCGCCGAGGCGTTCGTCGACCTCGGCCTCCGAGACCCAGTAGCGGGGCTGGACGGCATAGGCCGGGTCGTCCTTGTCGGTCAGACCGGGGCGGGGGAGAGTGCCCATCTTGGCCTGTGCCTGCGTCTGGCCCTCGTAGGTGCCGTACCGGTGGTCGTAGTGGTGGATCATCTTCGCCTCGTGCAGCGGCAGCATGCGCTCCTCGCCCTTGACGTAGACGTTCCCCTCCGGTTTCCAGCCGCCCCGTTCCAGAGCGGCGCCCGGCTTGAAGCGGCCTGAGTCGCTGGCCATGTGGAACATGGCCAAGAATGACAGCTTCCACGGGTTGGCGGGAGGGTCGCCCGGCCGGTCCGGGCCGGTCTCGCGGAGGAGCACTGGGACGCGCCGGTAGATGTCGAAGGTGATCTCCGCGTCGTGGCGGGAGCGGAAGAGCGGCAGAGTGCCGGTGTTGGGGTTGACGAGCAGGATCTCCTGCGGCGGCAGCCTGAACGACCGGCCGGCCAGGTCGCTCATCCGGCGCGCGCCGAACGCCACCGTCGCCGCCGGGACGTGGTCCCCGGCCACCGTCAGCAGGCAGAACCGGACACGGTGATCGACATCCCTGCTGAGCAGGAAGGCCTCGTTCTCGAACTCCAGGAACGAGGCGAGCGCGCCACGCCGTACGAGGTCGCCGAAGAACGGGGCCGTCGTGGCGTCGGTGGCGATGCCGGTGGGCAGCACGAGACCGGCGGCACCGTCCGTCGCCAGGATGGTGCGGGCCGTCTCGGCGAACACCGAGTAGGTGTTGATGTCGCCCTGTCCGGTCAGCGGGTAACGCCCGGAGTCACGGAGCAGGTGGGCGATGTCGGCCGAGCGGCGCAGCGCCTCGGAGAAGTTCCGGTGGAGCTCCCGGTCGGCGTCGTCCTCGCCCGTCGCCAGATCGTCGATCATCTTCTTGCGGATCGCCGCGTTGCCCGCCTTGGCGATCGCCGGGTCACGGTTGGCGAAGTACTCCTTCTCCTGGAGCTTCACCCGCTCCCACGGAGGGTTGCCGAGCACGCAGGAGAACCCGCCGGTCCATCCCGTCTCCGAGTCTCCGCCGGTGGTGAAGACATCGGGGAACTCCAGGTACCAGTGGAAGAACGCGTAGCCGTCGGTGAGCCTCCTGAGAAGCTCCGAGGTGTCCTCGGGCAGGGGGGCGCCCCGGTAGAGCGCCGAGAGTGTGGCGTTGGTGATCGGCCGGGGGGCGCCGGGCGTCTTGGGCCAGACGAAGGCGGCGCACCAGGCGTCGGCCAGCACCTTCTGCCGGGCCCTTTCCGGGTCCCGCCTCTCGAACTCGCGCAACTCCTGGGCCTTCGCCCGGATCACGGACAGGGGGGCGTCCGGAGAAGGAGTGATCTTCTGGAGGCGGGCGGCGATCCTGGCGTTGTCGATCCTCAACCGGTCGTCGTCGGTGAAGTCGAGGGTCTCCTGGCCGCCGGAGATCTTCTGACCGCCGCTCTCATAGGCGTTGTCGGAGCGCAGCCGCGCCGCGTAGCCCGCGTCGTCACCCGGCATCGGCTTGAACGCGTCGCCGGGCACACCGTCCAGCACGAGTTTCGGGGTGGCGCCGAGCAGCGCGTTGCCCTGCTTGATGTGCCCGTCGAGGAACGACAGCGGGCTCCCCGGTTCGAGGGACTCCATCCAGAGCGACACCTTGGCGATCTCGACAGCGAGGGGATTGACGTCCACGCCGTACACGCAGGCCGCGGTGACCAGCCGTATCGCCATGCGGACCGCCGCCGGGGTGGGCTCGGGGTCGCCGGTGTACAGGGCGGCGTAGCGTTTGGCGATCCGGCGGGCCGCCGCGACCAGGAAATGCCCCGAGCCGCAGGCCGGGTCACAGACCTTGATGGTCAGCAGGTCGGAGGGGATCTGGGAGGCCGACACCCGGTCGATGATCGGGTCGAGCGCGGACTCCAGCAGGGACTCGATGAGCGCCGTGGGCGTGTAGAACGACCCGGTGGTCTTGCGCTCGCTGCCGGGGAGCGCGAGCAGGCGGAAGGCGCGGGTGCCGGGCTCGACGGCGGGGCGCAGCTCCAGCAGAGACTCGTACACGCCGCCGAACTCCTCGGCGCCCAGGTTCCTGAAGTCGACGGGCATGGCCCTGCCGCGTTCCTCGGTCACCGACAGCGAGTGGACGGCGGCGAGGAGATCGTCGTTGGATAGTTCGCAGTCGCGCAGGAAGTCCGGTCGCAACCGGTTCCGTCCGCCGCCGGCGTCGGCCGTGCCGGGCCCGCTGTCCTGTCCGGCGCGGAAGAACAGGCCGCCGAGGCCGGGAAGGGCGAGTCAGCGGTCACCGTCGTCCGCGCCGAGGGCGTTCAGCACCGTCACGGTGGATCGCCACAGGTCGCCGTGGCGGTCACCGGGCCTGATCCGGGCGAGTCTGCGGAGTCGCCTGGTGGAGAAGTAGTCGTCGTACCGCTCCCTGGCCCGCGCGAAGTCCGGATCCGGGGGAAGGAGCAGAATGTCGCGGTCCTCGGCGACGAAGACGAAGATGAGCTGGTAGGCCAGCCGGAGCAGCTCGTGGCGGTAGTCGTCGAGGGTGAGGTCTCCGTCGCTCAGCGCCCTGTCCACGGCCGAGTTCGCGAGGCGGAAACCGGTGCCGAGCCGTTCCATGGCGGCCTTGACCCCGGCGGACAGCTTCCGGTGGAAGCGGACACCGCTGTCGACGGCGTGCTGACGCCACTGCTCCAGGCGGCAGTCGGCCGGGGTCGGCTCCGCGCCGTCCTCGCGCGGCAGCGGTTCGAACCTGGACTGGTGCAGGAAGGCGTAGAGGAGGAAGAACTCGTTGTAGACGTCACCCTCGAAGATCGCCTCAAGGTCGAACTCGACATAGGCGGAGCCGACCAGCGAGGTGGAGTCGCGCATGATGCGCAGCAGCCGCCCGTTCGACAGCACCCCCCACAGGTGGTCTGGTGAGACGTTGAGGAACTCCTGGAGCATCGACTGCGGGGCGCGGGTTCCGCGGGTGACCCGCCTGTCGAGATCGACGTGCCAGCCGGTGAGATGGATCGGCACGTGCTGCCAGAGATGGCTGACCGGGTAGTGCCGTCCCCCGGCGTCGAGGGCGCCACGCTGATAGGTCAGGCGGCCGAACTCCAGCTCGGTGAAGAGCGGCTGAAGCCACCGGTCGCGGGTGAGGGAGGTGCCGTCTCCGGATGGAAGCCGCTTCAGCTCCTCGTGGAACGAGCGGTAGACGCTTCGGAGGCGCTGCCACTTGCGTGCGGCGGCGTCCCCCAGCCGCTCGGAGCCCGTCAGGTGGTAGTCGGCCGGTTTCACCCCGGGAAGCTGGGGGTCGCCGGTCCTCACCTGGGCAAGCAGGTTGTGGGGGAACAATCCGCCGGTGATCTGGGCGTGGGAGAAGCTCACCTCGTGCCTCCCGGCAGGTACACGTAGGCGCCGAGCACGTCGGCGTGCGGCTGGAACGTCACGCCGAGGCCTCTGACGTAGGCTCCGGCGAGTTTGCGGACCCTGCGGTGCGCCTCCTGGAGCTCATCGGCGAACTCGGCGCCCAGCTCGTCCAGCTCCGGTTTCAGCGAGGCGATCGTACGGATCGCCCAGTCCATGTTCTGCTCGATGACCTCGGGCATGACGTTGCCGTCGGCGCCGGCGGCGAGCAGGGCGGCGGCCTCGGCTCCGGGGAGACGTTCGCCGCCCCGGTAGGCGATCACCTGCGCGTCCTCCGCCACGAGGGTCTTGACCGTCGTATTGGGCCGGGACCGGTCCGGCATGGAGACGTGGAAGCGGTAGCGGACCAGCAGGAGAAGCGTCCGGAGCGGCACCGAGGTCGTGTAGACGACTCCGGTCCTGCGGGCGGGGCGCTCCTCCTTCGGCAGCTTCCGGTCGAGCGCGGCGTCCAGCACGTATCTGGCGAGTCCCGTCACCGCCGGATCGGTGCGGACCAAGGCCCGTTCCCCCGGTTTTACCGGGGGGTGCGGACGGAACGTCACCGGCTTGACGTCTCCGGCCGCCGATACGCCCAGCGCCTGCCGTACACCGCCGGGCAGGTTGGTCAGGTCGGCGGTGAAGGTGTCGTCGCCGACGTTCACCACATCCGCTCCGAGCGCGGACAGGGCGAGGCGGGTGAAGGACACGACATCCTCGCCGCTGCCCAGCGCGGCCCGGACCGCCGTGACCTCGGTCTCGATCTCGCCAAGGTCAAGACCCGAGTGGGCGTACTTGGTCACCTGCCGGGACTCCCGCTCCGCGCTGTCGCGCCAGCGGCGTTCGGCGACGGCGGCCTTGTCCCACTCGGCGTGCAGCGCCCGCGCCGCCTCGTTGAACGGTTCGCCCACGTCGACGAAGTCCAGATCGAGAGGGAGCTGGTCGCCGCCGTCACGGAGCAGGAGGCCTTTGAAGAGCGCGTCCAGCACCTCGCCTGAGCGTTCCGGCACCGGCACCGAGACGCCGGTGGTGTCCCTGATCTTTCTGCTCTTTCTCAGCAGTACGTCCAGCACGATGCCGTCGATGCCATTGTCTACACCGTAGAGGGTGACCGCCTTCACGATGTTCCGGGTCTGGCCGAAGCGGTCGACGCGGCCTTCGCGCTGCTCGTGCCGGGTGGGGTTCCAGGCCAGATCGTAGTGGACGACCGCCTGGAACCCGTCCTGGAGGTTGACCCCCTCGGACAGGCAGTCGGTGGCCACCAGGATCCGGCGCCCCTCCGCCTCGGTGAGGCTCGCGATCCGGGCCACCCGCTCCTCGGGGGGCAACTCCCCGGTCACCGCGTCGACGGTGGCCTTCGAACGGAACGCCTTGACCAGCTCCTCCTTGAGATAGTTGGCCGTGGGGATGTAGCGGCAGAAGACGATCGTGTCGTAGCCGTCCGCGTAGAGGCCCTTGAGCTGTTTGATGAGGACGTCCAGCTTCTTGTCCTTCCTGGGCCCCCTCAGCTCGTCGAAGGCGTCCGCGAAGGTGGTCAGTCTCTCCCGCTGGGCCGCGCCGAGGAGCTCGTCGGCGGCGGCGGGGGCGGCGTCCGCGCCCTCGGCGGGCTCGTCCTCCGTCTCGTCGAGCACGGTCGCGCGGCCAAGGGCCTCGGCCTCGCGTTCGGTCATCACCTCGGCGCCGCCACCTCGGTTGCGCAGGGTCGCGGCCGCCGCCGCGGGGGAGGAGGCGACGGAGCGGAGCAGCCCGAGCGCCGACCACCAGCGGGTCCGGTAGGCGTGCCCCCCGTCGGAGGTGCGGACCGACTCGCGGGCGTAGCCGAGCACCTGCCGGGTCAGCCGGAGATAGTCGGCCTGCAGCGGATAGGGCTCGTCGAGGAACTCGCGTCTGCCGGGAAAGGCGGTCCGCTCGTCGAGGAACCTGCGGATGTCGTGACGGCGGCGTTGCACGAAGTGCCTGGCGAGTTCGGTGCGGCTCCTGGGGTCACGGAAGTCGACGGCGGCCAGATGCGGTTTCAGCACCCCGACGAGCTGCCGGAACGCGTCCTCGTGGCCGCTGTGCGGGGTCGCGGTCACCAGGATCAGGTGGCGGCTCTCGCGCTCGGCCAGGAGTTTGAGGAGCTCATGGCGGAGCCGGCGAGCGCGGACGCCGCTTCCCACGCAGGTGTGCGCCTCGTCGACGATCACCAGATTGGGGGCCTGCTCCAGGAAGAGCGCCCGGCGCGCGTCGCTCTTGATGAAGTCGGTGGAGACCACGGTGACCGGATAGTGCTCGAAGAACGTCCGGTCCTTGGGCCTGCGGTTCTCAAGCCGGACCACGGTTGAGGGCAGGACGGTGACGGCGGGCAGCGCGAACTTGTCGCGGAGTTCGGCGGCCCACTGCTCGGCCAGGGCGGGTGAGCAGAGCACCGTGAGGCCGTTGGCCGACCCCTGCTCCAGAAGCTCCTTGGCGATCAGCGCCGACTCGATCGTCTTGCCTATGCCGACGTCGTCGGCGATCAGCAGTCGCACGGGGTCCATCCGCAGTGCCAGCAGCAGCGGTACCAGCTGGTAGGCGCGGGGCTCGACCGCGATCGAGGCGAGGCTTCGGAACGGTCCCGCGCTGCCGCGGAAGCCGATCCGCAGCGCGGTGCGCAGGAGCGCGGCGTCGGCGTAGTCGCCCAGCTCCGCCGGATCCCCCGTCGGATCGGGGAAGGAGGCCTTGACGACCTCTTCGGGAAAAAAGCCGGCCGTGAGCTCACCGTCACCGTTGAGCGGTCGGGCGATCACGAAATCCGGGGTGCTCTCCGGCAGGACGACCCACTCGCGGCCACGGGCGGCCACCAGCGACCCCGGGGCGTAGGCGGTGACCTCGGATTCGACGGAGGCGGTCATCCGATCCCCCGGCCTGGGCCGAACACGTTCGGATAACGCCCTGCGACCATGTTCCACTCCTCGTCGTAACGGAATCTGACCACCAACCAGCCCGTGTCCATCAGACGGTCCGCCGCGGTCAGGTCACGCTCCACAGCCCTCGGCGTGTCGTGAACGGGGCCGTCGACGAACACGGCCACCGAGCCGCCCGCGAGAAGGTAGACGAAGTCCGGCCGGGCGCGAGCCTCGGTGATCAATCGCTGAGCGGTGTCCGGCATACGATAGTCGTGTTTTTCAAGGAAGGTAATGAAATCGCGCTCCAACTGACTCTGGCTGGTGTCGCGCAGCTTCTCCGCGTGTTCGGCCGGGCTGAGGCCGCCTCCTCCACCGCCGGGCCGTACGGTGGAGGCCGCCAGGTCTTTCAGGAGATCCACCACGGTCAACCGGTCGATGAGGCGATGAGAGGTCTGGTTGGAGTAGGACAGCAGACAGTCGTAGCAGCCCCGCTCGCATCGTTCCCGCGCCCCGGGGGCACGGTCCAGGTCCTCCATGGTCTCCGGATTCACATGAATGATCTCCAATGCCGTCTTCGCCACCGAGGCGAGAAGACCGGGTTCGGCCTGAAGCCGCCGCAGCGCTCCCGCACCGCCCTCGGCGCTCTCGACGAACAGCATGCGCCCTCGATCATCAAGATCAGGCAGAGCCTCACTGGTCAGTTCCGAGTCCTCCAGCTGGAAATGGGCTTCCATACCGCGCTCCAGTGCGTACCGCAGAGTAATGGCCTGCTCTCTGTGGACGGGGTGCGAGAGCCGTAGGACCAGGATGTTCCGCCGATCCTCCACAAAGGGCACGATCCGCTCCGGGCGCTGGGCGTCGTCGCGGGACGGCAGGTCGCCGTCCTCGGCCGCGAGGGCCTTGGCCCGGTCCTTCACCCGGGTGTCGCTGAGCCAGAGGCCGTGGGCGGCGTCCAGCCAGAAGCCCAGCGGCGCGTCCCTGGGACGACCGCGCCGGCCCAGGTTGATGATCCGGATCGTGGCGGTGTCGCCGTACACCAGCTCGCCGAGCGGCTCCTCGCCGGGGCTGGAGATCTCCGCGGGAAGGCGCCCTGAGCGGGCGCCGTGATCGCTGAAACGGTAGGTGGTGAGCAGATCGAACCCCGCCCGGCGGCGATCCTCCTCGTCGGAGGAGATGCGGGCACGTGGTCTGGTGTAGACCGTCTGCATGGCCATGAGCCGCGGCAGGAGATCACCGAGTGGATGGTCGCAGTTCTGACAGCGGTCGACACCCGGCGCGCGGGTATGCCAGTAGCCGCAGGAGGCGCACATCCGCGCCTCCTCCGTGGCGATCGCCCCCGACTCGTCGGCCGGCACCTGTACCCGGGTGACCTCGTACCGCTGACCCTCGTGGTAGATCAGCGCGTTCGGACCGAACTCGCTGATCGCGATGAAGCGGGGCCGCTGGATGTAGTCGCCGTCCCGGGCCTTCTCCGGCGGAATGAAGGCGGCCAGTGGCAGCCTGGGGAAGGAGTAGCCGGGCAGGAACCCCTCGGAGGCGAAGTAACGGTAGGTGTAGAAGTCACTGAAGGACTGCTCGCCGTCCTCGTTCAGGAGCAGCCGGAGCTGTTTCTCCGCCTGGGCTCTCCGCGCCTGCGCACCGCGCTGCTCGTCCCGGCGGACCGAGGCGTCCAGAACCCGGCGGTGTTGTTCCTCCCTGTCGGCCGTGGCACCGCGGTGCAGTGTCCGCCAGCGATCGCAGGCGGCGTCGAACATCGTGGCGGCCCGCCGGACCACGTCCTCGACCCATCCGTCGTACCACCAGGCGCTCTCCTCGACTCCCGGCACCTCCGCGAGAACCTTTCTCGCCCTGTCCAGTGCCCGCCGTCCGGCTGAGGGATCGGTGAGCTGCGATACGAGATCGGCGATCAGCGGCAGGCGCGCGGGGTCGCCCACGTCCAGCACCTCGCTCATGCCGCCGCCCAGTCGCGCGCCCGTTTCGGCGAGCCAGATCGCGTGCACATGGGAGCGGAGCAGGTCCTCGTTGGCCAGGTCGAGCCGTGGCGCGATCACCCTGCCCGAGACCATCTGCTCCGAGCGGCGGAAGTAGTACTGGTCGTGGGACTGCCCCGTGGAGCAGTACGTGGCCACGAGCGCGGGCTGCCCGCTCCGGCCGGCGCGGCCGGAGCGCTGAGCGTAGTTGGCCGGAGTGGGGGGCACGTTCCGCATGCCGACGGCGTTGAGCGTGGAGATGTCCACACCGAGTTCCATGGTGGGGGAGCAGTACAGCAGTGGCAGCCGTCCCCCCCGGAACGCCTTCTCCCGCGCCTCCCGGTTCTCGTTGGACACCTGGGCGGTGTGTTCCGCCGCGTGGATGCCGGCGAACTCCGGAGCGTGGTCCCGGTAAAGATCGCGGAAGAATCGGTTGACGCGAACCCCTGTTCTGACCGTTTTGCGTAGCGGGTCGAGTACGCCGGTGATGCCGTCACCCGCCTGCCAGATCAGGGCCGAGGCCTTCAGCCGGTATCCGGGGGCTCCACTTGCCCGGTCCCTCGGTGCTTCGGTGAGAACTCCGACATCCAGCAGTGTGGTGAGCAGCCAGCCAATGATCATTTCCGCGTCGGCCGTCCGCACCGGATGACCCCAGTGCCGGAACTCCCGGTCGCGGCCCAGGAACCGGCCGAAGGCGGCCCTGCCGGTCAGATAGAGGCCGGTGTTGCGTCTCCCCGGTGGAGCCGAGACCGCGTGGACCATTCCGACTCCGGGGTCCGGAGAGTTCCTCGGCAGCGACCACGGGCCGGTGAGCAGCTGGTCGGAGTCGTGCCGCAGGCGATCGAAGCCGTCCTTCGTCAGCACTTCGACGTCGATGGCGAGAGCACGGCGGATCTCGTCCAGAAGGACCCGGCACACCTTCTCCCGGTGCCCTGGCTCGTCGTCCCTGAGCGCGGGATGGGCCCCCTCCCAGAGATCCTGCCGGGAGGCCATCTCGGCCAGATCCAGATAGTCGAACCTGATCAGTCCGGTCTGCTCAAGATTGGGCATGTTGACCCGCCAGCCGCGGGCCAGATCCAGATAGAGCCGGTATTCGAGAGTCTGACGGAAGGCCTTGTCGATCGCCCGCCGAGCACCGGTGAGGGGGTTGGGCACCGCCGAGTATGTCGACGGGTCCGCGTTCAGGGCTTCGGCGACCCGCTGAGCGAGGGTCTCGTGGCTCAATCCCTCATCGCTGTCACGGACCGCCCGATACAGCGCGCCTCTCAACTGGGTGACCAGCACGAAGTCGTTGAGGTGCCCGGCCTGCAAGCTCGCGTCCTGGCGGTTGTCGACGAATGTGAGCAGTTTGCGGGCCGGAGGGTCGGCCGAGTGGCGAAGGCTCCGGTAGACGCTGGTGCCGATGAGGGTCGCGGCGGAGCTACGGCCCTCATACGCCCAGGTGGCGACCCGGCCGAAGTCCTTACCCCGAAGTTGTTCGTAGGAGACCCCGCACTCCGGTTGGAGGCAGAACCGGAACTTGCCGGGCATGAAGGCCGCTTCCATGCCGTGACCCGGATCGACCTCGGCGCCGTCGGAGGAGATCACCACGTTTCTCGGCAGCTGGCGCGTCTTACTGGGCTTGATCCGGGGTTCGCCGTCGGTGCCGGTGATCAGCCAGGTGTCGGGCAGCCTGCCCGCTCCGAGGGGGTCGGCGGGCCAGGGGTGCTCGGGATTGGCGTAAAGGTATCCGACATCGCTGCCGTCATCGGAGAGTTCATCGGTGTGTCCCGGCGCGAAGGTCCTCTCTCGCGAGCTGAAGGTCACGGCGAAGTACTCTTGGCCACACTCCCGGCAGAACGCCAGCGGGAAAAGCGTCTTCGCCCGCTGATGGGGCACACTCGTCTGATACTGACTGGTCAGATGCCGTTCGGAGGGCGGCTCCAGGCTCGCGTAGATGGTCTCTCCCTTGGAGAGGAACTGGTGCAACCGGAACGCGAACAGCGGGCGCCCGGTGTCCGGCTCGCGCGCCGCCGCGCCCACCCGGAACATTTCCTCGACGGCGCTCTGGCACCGGTCGACCGGCACCCCCGTACGGCTCGCCAGGGTGGCCACGGCATCCACGATTTTTATCGGTTTCCGGCGAACCAGGCGGCCTGTCGCCGGTTCGGCGTCGAGACCGAAGACGGTCTCGATCCAGCAGGCGAAAGGATGCGAGGAGAGGCCGGCGTAGCCAAGCCGCTTCCAGTCCTCGGAGAGAACGGCGCCTCTCAGTTCGCCGTCCGTCGCGACTCGATCCGAGGTGGCCCGCATCAGGGTTTCGCCGACGACCCTCTCCGCCGTGACCTCCGTACCAAAGATCTTTGAGGCGACGTCGGCGACCTCGCGCCGCTGCTTGGCGAACACGTCACTGCCGGCCATCGTGGCCGAGGTGCCGACGCACTGGACCCCGGGGGCCTCCAGCGCGTCCTTCACCCGGCGCACCAGGAGCGCGACATCGGCTCCTTGCCGGCCGCGATAGGTGTGCAACTCGTCCAGCACCAGGAACCGGAGCCCGCGGGCCGCTTCGATGAGCACCTGCCGCTCATACGGGCGGGTGAGCATGTACTCCAGCATCACGTAGTTGGTCAGAAGGATGTCGGGGCGCTGCCGCAGGATCTCCTCCCGGCGCTCCCTGCTCTCCTGACTGGTGTAACGGGCGAAGGTGACCGGCCGCCGATCGTCGGGGAAACCTCGGTTGAGATACTTGTCGAGCTCCTCCCACTGGCTGTTGGCCAGTGCGTTCATCGGATAGACGACAATCGCCTTGATCCGGCCGGGCTGTGGATCACGGAGCACCGCGTCAACGATGGGGACGATGTAGGTAAGGCTCTTTCCCGAGCCCGTTCCGGTGGTGAGAACGTAACTGAGACCGTCCCGGGCCAGCTCCACGGCCTCCCGCTGGTGCCGGTAGAGCACGAGCGGGTGTCCTGACAGATCCTGATGCTTGTTCCGGAAGATTTCCGTGGATCCTGGATGAAGGACGCCCGCCGAGACGAGCTCGGGGATGGAGCCGCCCGTGACGAAGCGCGGGTTGAGCGAGACCCACGGGTCGGGCCAGCGAGTCTTGAGCCGCCGTTCCTCCTCCACGTGCGCCGCGATCGCCTTGTCACGCACCTCCACAAGAGATGACGTGTAGGACTCGTAGTCCCGGATAAGTCGTTCGTGAACTTCGAAGACGTCCATTCGCCCGCAATCCCGATCTCTGCCTCTGTCCAGAGGACGCTACCGCTTGACGGTCTCGCCTGAAGGCTGCATGAGATCGGCACGGAGAGAACGGCGCCCCCGCGGGGAGCGGGGGAGATGGGCCGGGGACGGGGGAGCCCCGTCGGCGATCAGAGCTCAGCACGGATGTGAGGAACAGAGCCGGCCGGCCTGCCCACCTCAGGTCAGTACGCGTGTGAAGAACAGAGCCAGCTGGTCTGCTCCCTTCACGATCCCGGCGAAGACACCGTTCACCGCACTCGCCGCCTCGGCGGGCTTGGTGAACAGATAAAAGGCCACGAACGCCACCGCTACGTAGGTGGCGACCTTCTTGACCTGCATGGGGCCTCCTGCTGTTCCAGTCCCAGCCGTATATACCCGGATTTTAAGGATCTTTGGCATCTTCGGCCCGAGTGGCTCCCGGATTTTGATGATCATACCTGTCGTGCGGCGGTGATCCATGGCCGGATCGCCGGATCGGCATGGGGCACCCCCGCCATGGTGCGGTGGAGACGGGCCCGGTGTCCAATCTCAACTGCCAGATATACCGGTAGCGCTAGGGCGAGGTGGCCGGATCGCGCAGACCGGTGCCGATGTCTCGGTCCCGGGCGAACGGGTGATCGCCCGGACGGCCCATGGGCGTCCGATCCCCGCCGGGCGCTCGCGGGCCGGCGGCGCCTCCGTGGCGCGGGTGCCGCCACCGCCGAGGCCCGCGGCACCAGCGAGTCCTTTCCCTTTCCGCAGAAGAAATCACTTTGAGTAACATTCCTGATTATTTGTAGGATAATAAGAGTTTGTATTGGTAGATGTCGTGAGGGTTGACTCTGGTATGTGGTCGGCTTAGTGTCTGACATTGGTCGCCGTATATGTGTAAATCGACCAGTATGTACGGTGGGACATCTTTCTTTGTGGTCGCAGAGAGTTGAGGAGGTGTTCCATGCGGATCAAGCGTCGCGCCAAGGTGACCGCCCTTTCGGCTGTTCACCTGTGATGTGACGAATCGTCAGAAGGCCGGCACCCTCGGTGCTGGTCTTCCTCCTGTCTGACACTCCTCCGACGTCAAAGGAAATCGAGGGTGCCTGTGAACCCCCTTCCGGTAAAGCCCTGGCTCAGAGCCTCCCTGCGGATCGGGGATAAGGGCGAGACCGAATTGCACACCTCCGGCGGAGTCCTGGAGGTCGAGGCTCCGGAGGGAATGAGCAGGGACGATTTCCTCGGCCTGCTCAGGCTCCTCGACGGCAGCAGGACCGTCGAGGACCTGGAACGCGAGACCGGCCTCGACGGTGAGACGGTGCGCGAGGTCGTCGGGCCCGCGGTGGTCTGGGGTCTGGTCGACGACGGCGCCGCCCCGGCCGCCTCCTCGGGACAGGCGGTCCTGTCACGCCTGGAGGACGTCCTCAACCGGCTCCTGGAGGATCTGGTCCTCGCCGGGCCGTTCTGGCGGCGGATCCTGGAACATCCGGAGGATCTGCCGCACAACGTCTTCTTCGGCTTCGGGCTGGAGAACTGGTTCTTCCTGTTCCGGGAGAGCGAGTTCGACTCCGCCGTCCTCGCCCTCGCCGAGAGCACCGACCTCAGGGTGATGCTCAACGACTTCTACCAGGAGGAGCACCGCCACGACGACATCGTGCTCCGGGCCTTCCAGCCCCTGGGCATCGCCCGCGACGATCTGCTGCGCGCCCGCCCGCTGCCGACCACGACCGCCCTGATCAAGATGCTGTCCTGGTGGGCGCGGACCGACCCGCTCTTCTTCGTGGCCACGATCGGCGTGCTGGAGGGCCGCCTCGACCCCGCGGGGGACGCCCTCGACGGCCCCGTCGCCTACGACTCCTTCCTGGCGGCCTGCGACAGGATCGGGCTGGAGCCCGGCTTCGTCGAGCCGATGCGCGCGCACGCCCGGGTCAACGCCGGCCACGGCCACGGCTCCGTCAGCCGGGCGCTGTTCGCCCGGGTGCCCGGTGTCGACCGGGAGACCGAGCGGCGCTGGCACGCCAAGGCGCACCTGTTCATGGAGGCGTACGCGTCCTTCTACAACGGGATCCTGGAGCACTACGGCGACCCCCGCCGTCCGCTGCTGCGCACCGCCGAGATCTGACCGGGAGACATGTTGGCTTCCTCCCCACGCCTGAAGGCGGGGGTCTGCACACTCAAGGAGTTTCGATGAGCGACTTCGCGGGCTTCCGGCGGCCCTCACTCCGTCCGGGCGTGCGGTCGGGCCCCACCGCGGACGGCGGCGTCGAGTTCACCTATCTGGACGGGCGCCGGTTCGTCGAGTTCGAGTTCGACGCCGGCCGGGCCGAGCGGTTCCTGGACTTCGCCGGGAAGCTGGCCGAGGGCGGGCTGAGCGCCGCCGAACTGGGTGAGGCGTTCCCCGGCAGCCCCCGGGAGTACGGCGAGATGCTCGCCGCGCTCGACGAGCAGGGCATGATCGCCGAAGCCGAGGCGCCGGCGGCGGGAGGGATGAGCGGGATCGGCGCCTACGCCTACCTGCGCCGAAACGCCGACCGGGTGCGCGCGGAGGTCCACAGCCCCCTGGTCCAGGCACTCGCCGACGGCACCGCGACCCGTGAGCAGCTCATCGGCTACGCGGTCGAGTACTGGCACGTCACCCACCTGTGCCCCCGCGCCCTCGCCCCGGCGCTGGCCCGCGACGACCTGGGGCCGCCGGTCTGGGAGGAGCTCATGCGCTTCTACATGACCGAGCGCAACCACGACCGCATGATGGAGAGGTCGCTGCTCGCGGCCGGCGTCCCCCGCGAGCGGCTGCTTCGGGCCCAGCCGCTGCCGGCCACCATGGCGATCATGGCCTCGCTGGGCGTGTACGCCTACAACTTCCCGCTGGCACTGATCTCCACGCTTTTCCCGATGGAGGAGCCCGAGCCGGAGTTCCTGGAGCTGTTCCGCCTCCGCTGCGCCGAACTGGACCTGCCGGACGGCTTCGTCGGGCCGATCGCCGGCCACTCGGACGTGAACGAGGACGAGGCCCACGAGGCGGTAACCCTCGACCTGCTCGCCCGCCTCCCCTACCTGAGCACCGAGACGGTCCGCGAGTGCGGCAAGGCGGTGGCCGACGTGATCGAGCAGCGGGCCCGTCTCGACGCGGAGATCGTCTCTTGGTACGGCGCGGGCGGCGGCCTGCGCGACTTCGGCCACCACGACTATCCGACACAGGCAGGTCAGGCTCTCACGTGCGCCCCGCTGACATCCTTGGCATAGCCTCACTCGCCTCCATCTGGGGCACGAACTTCCTGCTGGTCGAGGAGGCGCTGGAGGGGGTCGACCCCGTCCAGATCGTGATCGTCCGGCTGGTGACGGGCGGGGCCGCCCTGCTGCTCCTGGTCCGTGCCCGCCGTACTCCGCTGCCCCGCGACGGCATGGTGTGGCTGAAACTGACCGGTATGGGGCTGCTCGGCCAGGCCCTTCCCTGGCTGCTGTTCGCCTGGGGGCAGCAGCAGGTCACCGGGGCGCTGGCCGGGGTCTACACCGGGCTGACCCCGCTGATGACCGTCCCGGTGGCGTGGCTGCTGCTGCGCGAGCGCCCCACGGTCGCCGAGATCGGCGCGGCCGTCGTCGGCTTCGCGGGGCTGGCCGTGGTCCTCGCCCCGTGGGGCGACCAGGCGCGGGCGCCGCTCGGCGGGCAGCTGCTCTGCCTGGCGGGCGCCCTGTGCTACGCGGTCGGCTACAGCTACGCAGGGAGCCTGATCCGGACGATCACCGGCAGCAGGCTCTCCCTGGCCGCGGCCCAGGCCCTGGCCGCTTCGGCGATCATGATTCCGGTGGGCGGCGGCCGGCTTGTCCAGCCGGTCCACCCGACGTGGCCGATCGTGGTCTGCCTGGCGCTGCTTGGCGCGGGGACCGCGGTCGCCTTCCCGGTCAACTACTGGCTGATCGCCAGGGTGGGCCCGGTGCGGGCGTCGCTGGCGTTCTACCTGATCCCGGTGGTCGCGGTCGCGGCCGGAACGCTGGCCAGGCGGGAACGGCTCAGCCCGAACGAGGTGCTCGGCTCGCTGCTCATCCTCGCCGCGCTGGCGGCCCTGTACGCCTGGGAGCGCGTGCGGGACGGACGCCCCGCGCCCCGGCCTCTGGAAGCGCGCTGACACGCGACCGTACGACGACTTCGGACTCTCGGCCGCCGTCGCCTCCGCGGGGGAGGCGCCCTCCCTCTTAGGAGATCTCTCCCGCGACCGGCGGGCGCTGTTCGTCTTCGGGACCGGGCACCGCCTGATCCCCTGAACCGCTCCCCGGCCCCGGACGGGGCGGCTCAGACGCCCAGCGGCGCGTCCATCAGCCTGGCCACCGCCGCGTCGCGGCCGGTGACGTCGACCTCGGCGTGCCGCTGACGGCCGAAGCAGAACAGCAGCAGCTCGCCGGCCGGTCCGGCCACCTCGACGCGGGGGCCGCCCCTGGGGCCGCCGAGCGCGACGCCGTCACCGGTGCGGTGCAGCAGGACGCCCACCGGCGACCTGCGCAGCAGCAGGCGGCCACCCCTGCGGAGCCGCCTCCAGAAGATCTTCTCCAGGTCGGCGGGGAGCTCGCGCGGCTCCCAGCCCGGCTGTGCCCGCCGTACGTCCTCGTGGTGGACGAAGAACTCCATGGCGTTGACGGCCTCGTCCAGGCCGGGGATCAGGCCATAGAGCCCGCGGGGGCCGGAGCGGACCAGCTCGACCAGGCCCGGGTAGCCGTACTTCGCCTTGAGCGACTCCTGGACCGAGGCGGTGTATCCGGCCAGCGGCTTGAGCGCGATGCCGCCGACGGCGTCGGGACGGCTCTCGCGCAGCACGAGGTGGGCGGCGAGATCGAAGGTGGTCCAGCCCTCGCAGAGCGTGGGGGCGTCTGGCCCGAGCTGGGCGAACAGGTCGCCGAGGGCGGCGCGCTCGGCACGGGCGTGAGTCATCTGGTGATCCTAACAAGACCGTTGCGTACGCGATCGGGGCGGGAAGCGTTATTCCCCCGACGGGGGATCGGGGAATAAGCACGTGATCAGGCGTGATTGTGACCTAAGTAGCATTATTTCCTCCTGAAAGGACACCCCCCGAGTGGCGAGCAAGGTGACCTCCGCCGTCATGCGTCAAGGGCTCCGCGTCCTCGGGGTGGCCATCAGGGCGGAGAAGGCGATCTTCGCCGCGGCGGTCCTGTCCAGCGCCGTCTACGGCCTCACGACCGTCGCGTCGGCGTGGGCCCTCGGCTGGGCGGCCGAGAACGTCGTGCTGCCCGCGTTCGCCCGGGGGGCCGTGGCCACCGGCACGCTCGCGCTCGGCACGCTGCTGATCCTCGGCGTGTCACTGCTCAAGGCGCTGGGCGTCGCCGGACGGCGATACTTCGCCGGGGTCATGCAGTACCGGATGCAGGCCCACTCCCGCCGGGAGGTCACCCGGCAGTACCTCAGGCTCCCGCTGGCCTGGCACCACCGGCATCCCACCGGCCAGCTGCTCTCCAACGCCAGCGCCGACGCCGAGGCGGCCTGGGCCCCGCTGGCCCCGCTGCCGATGGCGGTCGGCGTGGTGGTCATGCTGATCACCGCCGCCGTCGCGATGGTGATCACCGATCCGTTCCTCGCCCTGATCGGCTTCCTGATCTTCCCGGCGATCGCGCTGCTCAACCTGGTCTACCAGCGCAGGCTCAGCCCCCTGGCCACCCGGGCCCAGCAGCTCCGCGCCGAGGTCAGCGAGATCGCGCACGAGAGCTTCGACGGCGCCCTCGTCGTCAAGACCCTCGGCCGCGAGGACGAGGAGACCGCCAGGTTCCGCGACCGGGCCCACGCGCTGCGCGACGCCAACGTCGCGGTCGGCCGGGTCCGCGGCCTGTTCGACCCGATGCTGGAGGCCCTGCCCACGCTGGGGGTGCTCGCCGTGCTGCTGGTCGGCGCGGTACGGCTGGAGAGCGGCGCGATCACCTCGGGCGTCCTCATTCAGGTCGCCTACCTGTTCACCCTGCTGGCCTTCCCGATCCGCGCGCTCGGCTGGGTCCTGGCCGAACTGCCCCGCTCCGTCGTCGGCTACGAGCGGGTGCGGGCCGTGCTCGGCGCGACCGGCTCCATGGAGTACGGCGCCGCCACGCTGCCGGGACCGGCCCCGGCCCGGCTGGAGGTCCGCGACCTCGACTACGCCTACGGCGACTCCCCGGTTCTGCGCGGGGTGAACTTCGAGATCGAGCCCGGCCGTACCGTGGCGCTGGTCGGCCCCACCGGCTCGGGCAAGTCCACCCTCGTCCAGACCCTCGTCCGCCTGGTCGACCCCGCGCGGGGGGCGGTGCTCGTGGACGGGGTGGACCTGCGCGAGGTCGTCCGCGGCGGGGTCAGCGACGCGGTGGCGCTGGTCCCGCAGCAGACGTTCCTGTTCGACGACACCGCGCGCGGCAACGTCACCCTCGGCCGGGACGTCGGAGACGAGGAGGTCTGGGCGGCCCTGCGCCTGGCCCAGGCGGACGGCTTCGTCAGCGCGCTCCCCTCCGGGCTCGACACCAGGCTCGGCGAGCGCGGCACGACCCTGTCCGGCGGCCAGCGCCAGCGCCTGGCCCTGGCCCGCGCGCTGGTCCGCGATCCCCGGCTGCTCATCCTGGACGACGCCACCTCCAGTGTGGACCCGCAGGTCGAGGCGAAGATCCTGTACGGCCTGCGCGACGCGGGCCGGGCCTCGACCGTGGTCGTCGTCGCCTATCGGATGGCCACCATCTCCCTGGCCGACGAGGTCGTCTACCTCGAACACGGCAGGATGGTCGACCGGGGCCCGCACGACGTGCTGATCGTCCGCTGCGAGGGGTATCGCAACCTGGTCACCGCCTACGAACGCGAGGAGGCCGAGCGCGAGGCCATCGAGGCCGGCGCGCTCGTGGCCGACGAAGAGGAAGAGGTCAACGCGTGAGCTCCCTGCACCGGATCGAGAGGTCGGCGTCGGCCACCGTACGGCACGGGCTCTCGCTCACGCCCGAGTTCCGCAAGGGGCTGGCCGGGACGCTCGCCCTGGCCGTGCTGGCCACGGCGGGCAAGGTCATCGTGCCGATCGCCGTCCAGCAGACCATCGACAGGGGACTCAAGGGGGCGGCCCCGGACCTGCCCTACATCCGCGCCGCCGTGCTGCTCTGCGCGGCGGCCGTGATCCTCACCGCGCTCTGCGCCTACCTGATGAACGTCCGCCTCTACAAGGCCACCGAGGCGTCCCTGGCCACGCTCCGGGTGCGCGGCTTCCGGCACGTGCACGACCTGTCGGTGCTCACCCAGAACTCCGAGCGGCGTGGCGCCCTGGTCTCCCGGGTCACCGGCGACGTCGACCAGATCAGCGTGTTCATGCAGTGGGGCGGGCTGATGGTCATCATCGCCCTGGGGCAGCTCCTCGTCGCCACCGTGCTGATGTTCGTCTACTCCTGGCAGCTCGCGCTGACGGTCTGGGTGTGCTTCCTGCCGCTCATGGTCCTGCTGCCGCGTTTTCAGCGGTGGCTGTCGGGCGCCTACACGCTGGTGCGCGAACGCGCCGGCGACATGCTCGCGGCCGTCAGCGAGTCGGTCGTGGGGGCCGCGGTGATCCGGGCGCACGGCTCGGAGGCCAGGACCGCCGAGCGGCTGGACGTGGCCATCGACGCCAACAAGGCCGCGCAGGCCCGTACGCAGCGGATCGTCGCCATGGTGTTCCCGCTGACCGAGATCGTCGCGGCGGTGGCGCTCGCCGGGGTGGTGCTCGTCGGCGTGCGGCTGGGGATCGCCGGTGAGATCACCGCCGGACGCCTGATCGCCTTCCTGTTCCTGATCACGCTGTTCGTCTCGCCCATGCAGACCGCCACCGAGGTGCTCAACGAGGCGCAGAACGCCGTCGCCGGCTGGCGGCGCATCCTCGGCGTGCTCGACACCCCGCCCGACGTCGCCGACCCCGGCGCGGCCGGGGTGGAGCTGCCGCGCGGCCCCATCTCCGTCTCCTTCGAGAATGTCGGGTTCTCCTACCCCGGCGGTGTTCCGGTGCTGACCGAGATCTCGGTGGACATCCCGCCGCGCTCGCGGATCGCGGTGGTGGGGGAGACCGGCTCCGGCAAGACCACCTTCGCCAAGCTGCTCACCCGGCTGATGGACCCGGCCACCGGGCGGGTCACCGTGGACGGGACGGATCTGCGCGAGGTCCGCTTCTCCTCGCTGCGCGAGCGGATCGTCATGGTGCCCCAGGACGGCTTCCTGTTCGACGGCACCCTGGAGGACAACATCCGCTTCGGCCGCCCGGCGGCGACGGGGGAGGAGATCAGGCTGGCCCTGACCGAGCTGGGGCTCGCCGACTGGCTGGAAGGCCTGCCCGCGGGGCTCGCCACCCGGGTCGGCCAGCGCGGGGAGTCGCTGTCGGCGGGGGAGCGTCAGCTCGTCGCCCTGGTCCGCGCCTACCTCGCCGACCCCGACCTGCTCCTGCTCGACGAGGCCACCTCCGCGGTGGACCCGGCCACGGAGGTACGGCTGGCCCGCGCGCTGGAGGGCGTCACGCGGGGCCGGACCGCCATCTCCATCGCCCACAGGCTCTCCACCGCCGAGGCCGCCGAGGAGGTGCTGGTCTTCGACCGGGGCCGGATCGTGCAACGCGGCCCGCACGCCCGGCTCGTCGCCGAGCCCGGCGTCTACGCGGACCTGCACGCCTCCTGGGTCTCGGCCGCCCGTTCCTGAGGGGGCTCCCCTACGCCGGACGGGCTCCTGGAAACTCGACTGAAACCTACCAATTAATGATGATTAGTGGATTTTTGTCGTGATTGTATGGAAGAGAGCCCTTCCGGTCGAGCCCGTGACGATTAGCGCGCTCGCACGGAGGTAGAGGGCGGCAGTGAGTGAGAAGTCTCTGTCCTCGGGGGTGCGGGATTCATGACCGGTCTACTGGGTGAGGAACCCCCGCACGGGCAGCCGTACCCCGTGCTCGACGTGTGCTCCGCCGCGGCCCACAGCGATCTGCTCGACGAACTGCCGAACCTGCGGGTCCTGGACGATGACGACGACGACCCCGTCCTGGTGCGCCTGGACGGCACCCCGGTGGACACCTGGCGGGAGAAGTACCCCTACGGCGAGCGCATGGACCGGGCCGAGTACGACCGGAGCAAGCGGCTGCTCCAGATCGAGCTGCTCAAGCTCCAGTACTGGATCAAGGAAACCGGCGGCCGGCTGGTGGTCCTGTTCGAGGGGCGCGACGCGGCGGGCAAGGGGGGCACGATCAAGCGCTTCATGGAGCATCTCAACCCGCGCGGCGCCGGAGTGGTCGCGCTGGAGAAGCCGAGCGAGCGCGAGAGCACCCAGTGGTACTTCCAGCGTTACATCTCGCACCTGCCGGCCGCGGGGGAGATGGTCTTCTTCGACCGCTCCTGGTACAACCGCGCCGGGGTGGAGCGCGTGATGGGCTTCACGACCCCCGAGGAGTACATGGAGTTCATGGAGCAGACCCCCGCCTTCGAGCGCATGCTGGTCCGCGACGGCGTCCACCTGGTCAAGTTCTGGTTCTCGGTGTCCCGCTCCGAACAGCGCACCCGCTTCATCATCCGCCAGGTCGATCCGGTGCGGCAGTGGAAGCTGTCGTCCATGGACCTGGAGTCGCTGGACAAGTGGGACGACTACACCCAGGCCAAGGAGGACATGTTCCTGCACACCGACACCGAGGAGGCGCCCTGGACGGTGATCAGGAGCAATGACAAGAAACGGGCCAGGGTCGAGGCCATGCGCCACCTCCTCAGCCTGTTCGACTACGCCAACAAGGACCGCGAGATCGTCGGCGAGCCCGACCCCAGGATCGTCGTGCAGGCGGCCGACCTGTTCGACGACGATCGCACCCGCTGACCCGGCTCGCCCCCGCGCCTTCCCGCGCCCGCCCCCGTGCCTTCCACCCCGGCCGCCGGCCCCGTCCCGCCCGCCCACCCGCCGGCCCCGTCCCGCCCGCCCACCCGCCGGGCCGGACGTCGTCCCTCCGCCCGGTTGCGGCACAATTACCGCATGTCCCTTGACCCCGCCGTCGCGGCACGGCTGAAGCGCACCGGCGACGGGCTGGTGCCCGCCGTAGTCCAGCAGTACGACACCGGCGAGGTGCTGATGCTCGCCTGGATGGACGACGAGGCGCTGCGCCGTACGCTCACCACCGGCCGTGCCACCTACTGGTCACGCAGCCGCGGAGCCTACTGGGTGAAGGGCGACACCTCGGGCAACGTCCAGCACGTCAAGTCCGCCGCCCTCGACTGCGACGGCGACACGATCCTGCTCAAGGTCGACCAGGTGGGCGCGGCCTGCCACACCGGCGACCGGACCTGCTTCGACGCCGGCGAGCTGGCGGTGACAACGGAGTGACGGCCGGACGGGCACTGTGGATCTGGGTGGCCGGATGCGCGGCGGGTGCCGCGCTCGTGCTGCTGGCCGCCGGGCGCGACTGGGTCACCGTGACGTACGGCACGCGCGCCGTACCCGTCTCCGCCGCGGAGCTGGCCCCCGTGCTGGCCCCCGCGGCCTGGGCCTGCCTCGCCGCGGTGGTCGCCGTGCTCGCGACCGGGGGCGTGTGGCGCAGGGTCGTCGGCGCCGTGCTGGCGTTCTGCGGGGCCGGGGTGATCGTGGGGGCGTGGATCGGCGGGCGTCCCGGCGCCGCCGCGGCCGCCGCGGCCGAGCACGCGCCGATGACCGCCAAGGCCACCGACGCCGTGCGGGTCGCCACCGCCCTGACCTGGCCGGTGATCGCCGGAGCCGGAGGACTGCTCCTGCTCGCCGGGGGAGTGGTGGCCGTCGTCGCGGGCGGTCGCTGGCCGGGCATGTCCGACCGGTACGACCGCCCGGGGGCCGGGTCCGCCGGCACGGACCGTGCCGGCGGCCGGGCCGCCCCGACCGACCGGGAGCTGTGGGACGCGATCGACCTCGGCGCCGACCCGACGGCCGGGCCGGATGAGGAGAGCCCGGCCCCCGGGCACGACCGGGGCGACGGGCCCCGCAGCGCGTGAGCGGGTCGCGCTGAGCCCGGCCCCGGGGTCCGGAAGCCGCGGTCCCGCGACTCACGGTGCCCGTGGACCGGGCATGGTTCCCCGAGGCCGGGAGTCCCCGCGCCGGTCACAACTTGCCCACGGACCGGGCACGGTCTCTCGCGGTGGACCCGGTTTCGCTAGGATTCCGCCCGCGACTTTGTATAAAGGAGAGTTATCCATGAGCTATGGGAATCAGTCCGGTGGGTACGGGCCGCCGCCCGGTGGCGGCTACGGACCTCCGGGCGGATACGGGCCGCCGCCCGGTGGCGGTTACGACCCCTATGGCTACGGTGCGCAGCCGCCCCGCGGCAACAACGGCATGGCCATCGCCGCGCTGATCATGGGTATCGCCGGGCTCTTCGTGTGCGGCATCACCTCCATCGTGGGCATCGTGCTCGGCCACGTCTCGCTGGGTCAGATCAAGCGCACCGGCGAGGAGGGGCGGGGCATGGCCATCGCCGGCCTGGTGCTGTCCTACTTCGGCGTCCTGTGCTGGCTGGTCGTGCTGGTGTTCTGGCTGGTCGCGGTGGGCATTTTCGCGGGTTCGTCCTCGTCACTGAGCGGGTAACGGGCATCCGGCCCCTTCTTGAGTATCGTGGCCGTTGACGGTCGTCGCTGGTGAAGGGGGGCGGACGGGCCGATGGTGATCGAGCGGGCCACGAGGCCGGAGCGGGCCCGGCGGCCGCGGGCCATGGCCGCGCCGCTCGCCGCGGCGCTGGCCGCCGGGGCCGCGGTCGTCTTCGTGGCCTTGGTGGACCCCAACGAGCCGGGGCACTACCCCACCTGCCCGTTTCTCACGCTCACCGGCCTGTACTGCCCGGGGTGCGGTGGTCTGCGGGCGGTGCACGCGCTCGCCCACGGCGACCTCGGCGCGGCGCTCGGGTTCAACCCGCTCGTCGTGGTCATGGGTTTGGTGGCGGCGTTTCTGTGGGGACGCTGGGCGCTGAGTTCCTGGCGGGGCCGGCCGTCCGCCGGAAAAAGCATACATCCAGCCTATATATGGACATTTCTTGGCTTAATGATCGTTTTTTGGATAGTGCGAAATGTTCCTTTTGGGAAATTCTTGGCCCCATAGTCACCCGGTGGCGGGGCAAGCTCGGCAAGGCCGATAGCATCGGCGAGACAAGGGCAATCGATCGGGAGGGGCCTTACTCGTGAGCGAGTGGAGCGAGCGGACCATGCGCACGGCGGTGTTCGCGAACGTGACCTCCGAGTTTCGCGAGGAGGGCAAGTGAGCGTGCTGGAGGAGATCCTCGAAGGGGTCCGCGCCGACCTGGCCGACCGGCAGCAGGCCGTGTCGCTGGCCGAGCTGAAGGAGCGCGCTGGCCGGGCGCCCATGCCCCGTGACGCCTATGCCGCGCTCGGCGGCGACCAGGTCGCGGTCATCGCCGAGGTGAAGCGTTCCAGCCCCTCGAAGGGCGCGCTGGCCGCGATCGCCGACCCCGCCGCGCTCGCCGGCGACTACGAGGCGGGCGGCGCCCACGTCATCAGCGTGCTCACCGAGCGGCGCCGCTTCGGCGGCAGCCTTGACGACCTGGCCGCCGTACGCGCCGTCGTCGACATCCCGGTGCTGCGCAAGGACTTCGTCGTCACCTCCTACCAGCTCTGGGAGGCCCGCGCCTACGGCGCCGACCTCGTGCTGCTGATCGTGGCCGCGCTGGACCAGAACGCGCTGGTCTCGCTCATCGAGCGGGCCGAGTCGATCGGGCTCACCCCTCTGGTCGAGGTGCACACCGCGGAGGAGCTCGACCGGGCGCTGGCCGCCGGAGCGAAGATCGTCGGCATCAACGCGCGGAACCTCAAGACCCTTGAGGTGGATCGCGATGTGTTCGCCAAGCTCGCCCCGAAGATCCCCGACGGCATCATCAAGATCGCCGAATCGGGTGTGCGCGGCCCCCACGACCTGCTCGCCTACGCCAGGGCCGGCGCCGACGCCGTCCTGGTCGGCGAGAGCCTGGTCACCGGCAAGGACCCGAGGGCCGCCGTGGTCGACCTGGTCACCGCCGGCGCCCACCCCGCATCCCGACCCGAGGGGCAGTAAGCAGTGACAGCGACAGACGGCGTCCTCACCTCCGCGGACCTCGCGGGGAACGGTGTCAACGGCGACGACCCGGACATCCACGGCAAGTTCGGTGTCTTCGGCGGCCGTTACGTTCCCGAGGCGCTCATCCCGGCACTGGACGAGGTGGCGGCCGAGTACGAAAAGGCCAGGAACGATCCCGCGTTCCTGAGCGAGTTCGACCACCTGCTGCGCACCTACGCCGGGCGGCCGACCACGCTCACCGAGGTGCCGCGCTTCGCCGAGCACGCGGGTGGCGCCCGGCTCGTGCTGAAGCGCGAGGACCTGACCCACACCGGCGCACACAAGATCAACAATGTGCTCGGCCAGGCGCTGCTGACCAGGCGGCTGGGCAAGACACGGGTGATCGCCGAGACCGGCGCGGGCCAGCACGGCGTCGCCACCGCGACCGCGGCGGCCCTGATGGGCCTGGAGTGCGTGATCTACA
This sequence comes from Streptosporangium sp. NPDC006007, assembly GCF_040614315.1. Lineage (NCBI taxonomy): Bacteria > Bacillati > Actinomycetota > Actinomycetes > Streptosporangiales > Streptosporangiaceae > Streptosporangium > Streptosporangium sp. NPDC006007. The sequence continues at coordinate 216,103 of NZ_JBEXUG010000001.1, forward strand.
TGGGTGCCGTCGACTGCGAGCGCCAGGCGCTCAACGTCGCCCGCATGAAGCTGCTCGGCGCCACCGTCGTCCCGGTCACCAACGGCAGCCGGACCCTCAAGGACGCCATCAACGAGGCGTTCCGTGACTGGGTCGCCAACGTCGACCACACCCACTACCTGTTCGGCACCATCGCCGGCCCGCACCCGTTCCCGGAGATCGTCCGCGACTTCGCCCGCGTCATCGGCGTCGAGGCCCGCCGCCAGATGCTGGAGCTCACCGGCGGGCTGCCCGACGCGATCGCCGCCGCGGTCGGCGGGGGGTCCAACGCGATCGGCATCTTCCACGCCTTCATCGGCGACGAGGGCGTCCAGCTCCACGGCTACGAGGCCGGAGGCCGGGGCCCGGAGGCCGGTGAGCACGCCCTCACCCTGACCCAGGGCTCCATCGGTGTCCTGCACGGCTCGCGCACCTATGTCCTGCAGGACGCCGAAGGGCAGACGATCGACTCCCACTCGATCTCCGCCGGCCTCGACTACCCCGGCGTCGGCCCCGAGCACGCCTGGCTCAAGGACATCGGCCGCGCGTCCTACCACGGCGTCACCGACGCCGAGGCGATGGACGCCTTCGCGCTGCTCGCCCGCACCGAGGGCATCATCCCGGCGATCGAGTCCTCGCACGCGCTCGCCGGAGCCCTCAAGCTGGGCCGGGAGCTGGGCCCCGAGGCGACCATCCTGGTCAACCTCTCGGGCCGGGGCGACAAGGACATGGGCACCGCCATGAAGTACTTCAACCTCTGACGACCGACTTGCTTCCCCTCCGGCTCCCGGAGGGGACGGAGGCCACGAACCGCAACGGAACCAAACGATGACGACTCTTCAGACGGTGTTCGCCAAGGCGAAGGCGGACGATCGCGCCGCCCTCATCGGATACCTCCCCGCAGGCTTTCCCACCAAGGACGGAGCCGTCGCGGCCGCCACCGCCATGGTGGAGGCGGGCTGCGACGTGATCGAGATCGGCCTGCCGTACTCCGATCCGCTCATGGACGGCCCGACGATCCAGGACGCCGTGCACCGGTCGCTGACCAACGGCACCCGCATCGCCGACGTGCTGCGCACGGTCGAGGGGGTGGCCAGGACGGGAGCCGCCACGCTGGTCATGACCTACTGGAACCCGATCGACCGCTACGGCACCGACCGGTTCGCCCGTGACCTGGCGAACGCGGGCGGGGTGGGCACCATCACCCCCGACCTGACCCCGGAGGAGTCCGGTCCCTGGCGCGCGGCCAGCGCGGAGGCCGGCATCGACACCGTCTTCCTGGTCGCGCCGAGCTCGCCGGAGACGCGCATCAAGGCCGTCGCCGCCTGCTGCACCGGATTCGTCTACGCCGCCTCGCTGATGGGCGTCACCGGCGCCCGCGATTCGGTCGGTGAGGCCGCACAGGGCCTGGTCGAGCGGACCCGTCCGCACACCGGGCTGCCCGTCTGCGTCGGGCTGGGCGTCGGCACCGGCAGGCAGGCGGCCGAGGTGGCGCGCTACGCCGACGGTGTCATCGTGGGTTCGGCGTTCATCCGCCGTCTCCTGGACGCCCCCGACGAGGCCTCAGGGCTGGCCTCGGTCCGCGAGCTGGGCGCCGAGCTGGCGGCGGGCGTCCGAGGCTGACCCCTCCGGCGTGCCCGCCGTCCGGAGTCGCGGCCCGAAGTCGCCGTCCGTAGTGCGGCCGTCCCAGCGGACGGCCGCACTCCGCGTTTCCGCCCGGCGCCGCCCGGTGTCTCCCCGGCTCTCCACGTCTCCCCGGCTCTCCACGTCTTCCTCCGTGTCCACCCGTCTCCTCGTGCCCCGCGCGGGCGCTCTCCGGGCGGTGGCACAACTGAAAGGGCCACCGTTCCGCGCGGAGCCGTGACATGCGGCGGTGGCAACCGGTGCCGTCGCCGCCTCAGGCGTACTCTGGAGTAGGGTTATCGCTTTTCGACCACATATGAGACTCCATCTCGTCCACCCCGAAGCCCCCCGCCCATCTGAAAACGCCGCACGGGCCGTGCTTCGGTTACGATTTCCACTTCACACCGGCTCAGGCTGCCGATCCCGCAGGTAGGAGGCCATGGACAGAGACGGGTCACTGGCTGGACGTGGAGGGCGCACGCCGACGACGGCGGGGGCGACTCGGTGGCGGCCCCACCGGGAACCCTCGGACGGGCGAAATGCCCTAATTCAAGGTTTTTTGCATAAATACTTACCTACCGGACCAGTCCGCTTCCCGAGCGGCTTCCGAGATCGCCGGCCCCGGGTTTTTTGTCCCGCCGATTGACTTATTCGATGCTTATCCAGCACGTGATGAGGTTCCCCCAGGGAACGCGTGTATCCGTTGAGGCCGGCCATGACGGAGGCCCGGAATGGGAGACGATGATGCTCGTGACTTCTGACAAGCAGGCCCCCCAGCGGTCACGCATGCCGAGTTCGGCGCTACCCTGGGTGACGACCGTCTCGCGGCTGGTGCTGGCGGGCGTGCTGATTGTCGCAGGTTGGGGCAAGATCGGCACCCCGGTGCTGTCCGTTCAGTCGGTCAAGGCATACAAGTTACTTCCGGACTCGCTCGCCACGGTGGTCGGCTACGGCCTGCCCATCCTGGAGATCGTCATAGGGGTGTTGCTGGTTGTCGGGCTGCTGACCCGGGTCGCGGGCATCATCTCCGCGCTGCTCATGCTGGCGTTCGTCATCGGCATCGCCTCGGTGTGGGCGCGCGGGCTGCGGATCGACTGCGGCTGCTTCGGCGGCGGCGGCCAGCTCAAGCCCGGGGTGGAGCCCGACTATCTCGTCGACATCCTGCGGGACTTCGGTCTCTTCACGCTCGGCGTGGTCATCGCCTGGTTCGCGCCGGGAAGGCTCGCGCTGGACTCCGCGCTCGGGCTGGCCCCGGAGCGGGAACCGTACGACGACATCGAGGGCGAAGACAGGGAACTCCAGGAAGAACTTCAGGAAAAGGAGAAGCACTGATGGGCAAGGCCGCGCGGGACCAGTCGGCGCGTGATCGGATCAAGGCACAGCGCGAGGAGCAGCGGAGGAAGGAGCGGCTCAAGCGCGTCGCGACGATCACGACCGTGGCGGTCCTCGCGCTCGGTGCGGTCGGGGCCGGCTGGTGGTACGCCGCCAACGGCAGCAAGCCGGAGGAGGCCACCCAGGCGCTCGCGCCGATCACGGTGGCCGCCGACGGCTCGGTGGTGATGTCCGTGGCGGGGGTCGAGAAACCGGTGCTGGACGTCTACGAGGACTTCCAGTGTCCGGCCTGCAAGGCGCTGGAGGAGACGAGCGGAGCCACGATCAAGAACCTGGCGGCCGAGGGAAAGGTCAAGGTGGTCTACCACCCGATCACGATCTTCGCCCAGGAGATGAGCGGCGGCGTCACCCGGGGCAACTCCGTCCGCGCCGGGGCCGCGGCCCGCTGCGTGCCCGGGGGCGCGCCGTGGAGCAAGTTCCACGACCGGCTGTTCAAGGAGCAGCCCTCGGAGACCGCCGAGGGTTTCAAGCCGGCGGACATGGTCGCCTGGGGCAAGGAGGCGGGGGTGACCGACCCCGGCTTCGCCACGTGCGTGACCGGCCAGCAGAAGGCGTCCGAGCACACCGCCTTCAGCGCCAAGATCCTGCAGGAGGCCAAGCTCGGCGGCACTCCGACGCTGAAACTCAACGGCACCGAGATGGGCAACGACGTGGCGTTCAAACCGGCCGACCTCCGCAAGGCCATTCTTGATGCCGCCAAGTAGGCCGTGACACGGTAACGTCACCTGACATGCCCCTCGCCTCGATTCCCAGCCCCTCCCAAGGGGTCTGGTATCTCTTCGATGTGGTGCCCATCCGGGCCTACGCACTGTGCATCGTGCTCGGTGTCGTCGTCGCCGTCGTCATCGGTGAGCGTCGCTGGCGCGCCCGTGGCGGCGCGCCGGGCACGATCGTGGACCTCGCCGTCTGGGCCGTGCCGTTCGGGCTGGTCGGCGGGCGTCTCTATCACGTCCTCACCGACTGGCAGCTCTACTTCGGGCCGGAGGCGCCTCACCGGCCGATCGAGGCGCTGTACATCTGGAACGGGGGCCTGGGCATCTGGGGGGCCGTCGCGCTCGGCGCGCTGGGAGTGTGGTTCGGCTGCCGGGGCCGGGGGATCTCCCTGTCCGCGGTGGCCGACACCGTGGCGCCCGGAATCGCGGCGGCCCAGGCCATCGGCCGCTGGGGCAACTACTTCAACCAGGAGCTGTTCGGCAGTCCCACCAGCCTGCCGTGGGGCCTGGAGATCGACCCCGACCGCCCGGGGACGGTGCCGGGCGAGGCCACCTACCACCCGACGTTCCTGTACGAGTCGATCTGGGACCTGGGCCTGGCCTTCTTCCTGATCTGGGTGGGCCGCAGGTTCGCGCTCCGGCACGGCCGGGTGTTCGCGCTCTACGTCGCGGGTTACACCGTGGGCCGGTTCTGGATCGAGGGCCTGCGGGTGGACAGCGCCCACCACATCCTCGGCCTCCGGCTCAACCAGTGGACCTCGATCATCCTGTTCCTCGCCGCGCTCGCCTACTTCTGGTACGCCAGGAACAAGACCACCGAGGAGTCGGTCGGCACGACGCCCGAACCCGCCCTCGACGGCGGAGACGTGGCCGCGGCCGATTCGGTGGAGCGGACGGGCGAGGCCGACCCCGCGCACTCCGCGGACCTGGCCGACGAGGCCGAGACGGGAACGGAGCGCGACGGGAACGACGACCCCCGGGCGGGGGACGCGCCGCCCGACGTTTCCGGCAGGGAGAAAGAGAAACGTTGAGCGGCGGCGAGAGCGCGGCGCGCGCCGAGATCCACCACGCCCACCGTAACGTCAACGGCGGATGGCTGCGGCCCTCGGTGTTCGGCGCGATGGACGGGCTCGTCTCCAACTTCGCCCTGATCGCCGGTGTCGCGGGAGGTTCGGCCGACACCGGGGTCATCGTGCTGGCCGGGGTGGCGGGGCTCGCCGCGGGCGCGTTCTCCATGGCCGGAGGCGAGTACGTCTCGGTGGCCAGTCAGCGGGAGCTCGCCATCGCCGAGATCGACGTCGAGCGGCGCGAGCTCGAACGCCACCCCGAGGCGGAGCAGGCGGAGCTGGCCCAGCTGTACGTGGCGCGTGGCGTCGACCCCGCCGTGGCGGCCGAGGTCGCCAGGCAGATCTCCTTGAACCCGGAGAAGGCGCTGGAGGTGCACGCCCGAGCCGAGCTCGGGGTCGGCCCGGACGACCTGCCCTCGCCCAGGACCGCCGCGGTCTCCTCGTTCCTGTCCTTCGGCGTGGGCGCGTTCCTGCCCCTCCTGCCGTATCTCCTGGGGGTCACCAGCCTGGTGAGCTCGGCGGTGCTCTCCTGCCTGGCGCTGTTCGGGGCCGGTGCGCTGGTCTCCCGGGTCACCGCGCGCAGCTGGTGGTACAGCGGGCTGCGCCAGCTCACCGTGGGTGTGGGCGCGGCGGGGCTGACCTTCGGCCTGGGGCATCTGCTGGGAGGTGCCGGGCTGTGACCCCTCCGCGCAAGCGCCGCCGCACCTCGGCCAGGACACAGAACTGGAGCATCCCCGGGCTGGAGGAACGGGGTCTCAGCCGGCTTCAGCAGCGGCTGCTGGTGGCCGTCGCGTCCGTGGTGGGCGTGCTGGCCGCGGCGGTCGCCCTCACCTTCGCCATCACCACGCTCGGCAACGACTTCGTGCCCGAGCGGGCCACCGCCGCGGCCGTCTCCACCCAGCCCAGGCCCGACCTCTACAGGGGCTGGGGCTCGCCGAAGCTGTTCGCGCCGATCGCGCGGAGCGACGCCGATCCCGCCCCGCTGACGCTCAAGGACGTCTTCGCCGACAAGACCCTCAAGGAGGGCAGGATCACGCTGAAGCTGGCCGACACCCGGCTGGACGCCGACTGCTCGGCGGCGGTCTGGGGCCGGGAGCTGGTGGACCGGCTCGTTCAGGCCGGCTGCACCCAGGTCGCCCGGGGCGCCTACCGCAGCGCCGACGGCCGCTACATCGCCCAGTACACCCTGCTCAACCTGCGCGACACCGCCTCCGCCGCCGCGCTGGTCGAGTCGCTGACCAGCGGGCACCGGGGAGGCTGGGTCCGGGCTCCCGAGCCTGGCAGGGTGGTCTTCCCCGTCGGCGGTCACACCGAGGCCAGCGGCCACGCCATGGGCCACTACGCGGGCCTGGTCTGGATCGGCCGCGCCGACGGCGCCGACCCCGGTGCCAAGGACGACTTCGTCTCCCTGTCGCTGGCGGTCCGCGGCGCCGAGAAGGCCGTGTTCCGCCGTGTCGTCGCGGCCGCCCCCAGCGCCGCTCCGGCCCGCTGACCCCGCGCGTACGTCACCGGATCCCAGTAGGCTCATCGGTCATGCGCAAGTGGATCGCCGTCGCCGTCGTGCTCCTCTCCGTCGCAGGGGTCGCGGCCTTCCTGTGGGCGCGGGGCGGCGCGGACACCCCGCGACCGGCGACCCTCCGGAGCGAGAACAGCACCGCTCACTACGGGCCGATCGCCACCCGCGCCGCCGACCCCGACCCGCTGACCGTCGCCGAGATCTTTCCTGCGGGGGCGGTGACCGCGGGCGGGACCACGCTCACCGGTCAGGGCGCCGAGGCGCTCACCGACTGCGCCGCGGAGGTGTGGGGGAGCGCCGAGGCGGCGGTCGCCGGATGCACCCAGGCGCTGCGGGCCCGTTACACGACCCGGGACGGCCGGGTCTTCGGGCAGTTCGTCATCTTCAATCTGGCCGACGCCGCCGCCTCCGACAGGCTGGTGGCGGCGCTCGGATCCGGCGGGTTCGTACGGCAGGTCCCCGGCGCCCCCGCCGCCTTCGACGCCTCGCGCAGCTGGGCGCAGGCCCGCGCCCTGGGCCACTACGTCACGGTGAGCTGGGTCGGCCCGGTGGGGACGGGCGGCCGGGTGGACCTGACCTATCCGCAGCTCGCGGTGGACGGTCTCAGCCTGGCGATCCAGCGGCGCCTGGTGCGGTGAGGGAGGCCGCCACCGCGGCCGGGAGCTCGCCGAGGCGGTGGGCGGGCAGTTCGAGGACGGTGACGTCGCCGGCCCAGGGGGCGACGGCGGCGACGACCGCCCTGGCCTGCTTTTTGGTGAGGTCCCCCCGGACGTCGATGAGCGCCTCGCGCCAGGTGTTGGCGAGCTTGCCGTGGGCGTTGTCCAGGATGCGGCGCAGGATCCGGCCCTCGTCGGCCGAGGGGGGCGGGAGCCGTACGGCGTGCACCGTCGCGCCGTCGGAGGTCAGCTCGTAGACGGCGGAGAGCGGTTCGCGGGGGAGCTCTCTGGGCGGGGCGGCCAGGGTGATCTGGACGTGCCGGGCGCGGGTGGCCAGCAGCAGCCGGGGGAGCGCGGCCTCCAGCCCGGCCGGCACGGCCATCGCCACCCGCGCCGGGTCGCCGGCGTGGGGCTTGGCCAGCCAGGTCGACAGGCGGGTTCTCCGAACCCGGGGGAGGAGCTCCTTCGGCCAGTCGCCCACCAGCGTCTCCGGCGTCCCGTCGGGGGCGGAGACGGGGGTGGGTGAGCCGCCGGACTCCACCGCCTGGGGGCCCTGGGTGTAGATGGCCGCGCTGAGGCCGTCGATCCGGGCGGCCACGGCCGGCCAGGTCTTGGTGGTGGGGCGCAGGACGTAGAGGTCGGCGGCCGAGCCGATGGCCTCGGCGCCGAGGTAGCGGTTGAAGTCGGGGTAGATGGCCTCGTTGACGAGGTTGAGCTGGGACAGGGCGTGCTGCACCTTCCACGCCAGGGCCGGGGTGCGCTCGCTCGCGCCGTAGGCCAGCAGGATCCGGCCCTGCTCGCGGTCGCGCAGGCCCTCCGCGGCGCGGGCGACGAACAGCCCGACCCCCTCGGGGGTGTAGGGCGGGTCGGTGATCGCCAGGTCGGCCCATGACCGCGTGGACGGCGGCAGGCCCAGGCGCAGGTCGGCCCAGCGGGTCCGCACGGGCAGGCCGAGCCGTTCGGCCTGCCCGGCGATGTAGCCGAGGATGCGCTCGTCGATGTCGATCACGGTCACCTCCAGGCCCGGGTGGAGCATGGTGGCCGCCAGTGAGGTGAGGTCGTGGTCGCCGACGCAGAGCAGCCGGGCCCCGTCCAGCCAGAACCGGGCGTCGAGCAGCAGCGCCCGCCGGACCACGGTGTCGCCGGTCGCGGCCACGTGGTCCAGCGTGTGGCGGCCGCGGGGCGCCCCGGCGATCAGCTCGTCCATCCGGGCGACCAGGCCGGCGTGTCCGGGCAGCAGATGCGCCACCGGGTCGGCCGGCGCGGCGTCGCGCACCGCGAGGCCGGGCAGCGGCCCGCGGAGCCGGAATCGGTCGCCGGCGCGCTCCAGGTCCGTCTCGCGTAGCAGGGTCTCGACGGTCCGCCGTGACGTCGCGGTCTCCCGGACCAGATCGGCCAGTGTCCACCAGCGGCCGTCCCCCAGCGCCGCCAGTACCGCCCTCGGCCGTCTGCCGTCCACGCCCGCCCGTGCGAGGAGTTCCGCGATCGCTTCCATGGGGCCACCCTAGAGCCCTCACCTGGAATGTCATGCCTCGCTGGGATGTTGGTCAAAGGTGGCATATATGGAGTAAATGGTCACTATGCGGACGGGGTGGGTAGGTTTCCGACAGGGTACGGTAATGTCTATCCACCACGCAGCAGGGCCAACGTCGTCCCTTTGCTTGATCCAGAAAAGCAAGACGACGGGAGGGATTCAATGCCTGCTGCCCACTCCGGCTTTCCCGAGCCCCAGGGCCTCTACCACCCCTCGCACGAGCGTGACGCCTGCGGCGTCGCCATGGTCGCCGATGTCGCCGGACGCCGTAGTCACGACATCGTCGTCAAGGCGCTGACGGCACTGCGCAATCTCGACCACCGCGGAGCCCAGGGGAGCGAGCCGGACACCGGGGACGGCGCCGGCATCCTCACCCAGATCCCCGACGCGCTTCTCCGCGCGGAGGCCGGCTTCCCGCTCCCCGAGGCGGGTCGCTACGCGGTCGGGACCGCCTTCCTGCCCGACGTCCCCGACGGACGCCGGACCGCGGTCCGGATGATCGAGGAGATCGCGGCGGAGGAGGGCCTGACGGTCCTCGGCTGGCGGGACGTCCCGACCGACCCGACGCTCCCCGGGCCGAGCGCCCGCGCGGTGATGCCGTTCTTCCGGCAGCTCTTCGTGGCCTCCCCGAACGGCGAGCGCGGCCTGGAGCTGGACCGGCTGGCCTTCTGCCTGCGCAAGCGGGCCGAGCACGAGGCGGACGTCTACTTCCCCTCGCTGAGCGCCCGGACCATCGTCTACAAGGGCATGCTCACCCCCTCGCAGGTCGAGCCGTTCTTCCCCGACCTGGCCGACGAGCGCTACGAGACCGCGATCTCACTGGTCCACTCGCGTTTCTCCACCAACACCTTCCCCTCGTGGCCGCTGGCGCACCCCTACCGTTACGTCGCGCACAACGGCGAGATCAACACGGTCAGGGGCAACCGCAACTGGATGCGGGCCCGCGAGGCCATGCTGAGGACCGCGGCCCTCCCGGGCGACCTGTCGCGCCTCTTCCCGATCTGCGACCCGGACGGCTCCGACACCGCCTCCTTCGACGAGGCGCTGGAGCTGCTCCACCTCGCCGGTCGCGGGCTGCCCCACGCGGTGCTGATGATGATCCCCGAGGCGTGGGAGAACAACACCGAGATGGACCCAGGGCGGCGGGCGTTCTACGAGTTCCACTCCACGCTCATGGAGGCGTGGGACGGCCCCGCCTCGATCACCTTCTCCGACGGCACGCTGGTAGGCGCGGTCCTCGACCGCAACGGCCTGCGCCCCGGCCGGTTCTGGGTCACCGCCGACGGCCTCGTCGTCCTGGCCTCCGAGGCCGGTGTCCTCGACATCGCCCCGGGAGACGTGGTCCGCAAGGGCCGCCTGCAGCCCGGCAGGATGTTCCTGATCGACACCGGGCGAGGCAAGATCATCGAGGATGACGAGATCAAGGCCGAGCTCGCGGCCGAGCTGCCCTACGCCGACTGGCTACACGCCGGGCTGGTCCGCTTCGAGGAGCTCCCCGCCCGCTCACGTTCGATCGTGCCGGGGGCGCACGACGTCGAGGGACCGGCCCGCGAGGCGCTGATCAGGCGGCAGCAGACCTTCGGCTACACCGAGGAGGAGCTGCGGATCATCCTGTCGCCGATGGCCAGGGCCGGCGCCGAGCCGATCGGCTCCATGGGCACCGATACCCCGGTCGCGGTGCTCAGCGACCGGCCCCGGCTGCTGTTCGACTACTTCAGCCAGTTGTTCGCCCAGGTCACCAACCCGCCGCTGGACGCCATCCGCGAGGAGCTCGTCACCTCGCTGGCCGGCACACTCGGCCCCGAGGGCAACCTGCTCGACCCCGGTCCGGACTCCTGCCGCCAGCTGGTGCTGCCCTACCCGGTGATCGACAACGAGGAACTCGCCAAGATCATCCACATCAACGACGAGGGCGCGCTGCCGGGTTTTCACCCGCACGTCGTCTCCGGCCTGTACCGGGTGCGGGGCGGTGGCGAGGCGCTGCTGCACCGGCTTGAGGAGATCCGGGCCGAGGTGTCCGGGGCGATCGAGGGCGGGGCGCGGATCATCGTGCTCTCCGACCGCGGCTCCTCGGACGTCCTGGCGCCGATCCCGTCGCTGATGCTCACCGGCGCGGTCCACCACCACCTCATCGCGGAGAGGACCCGCACCCGGGTCGGGCTGGTCATCGAGACCGGCGAGGCCCGCGAGACCCACCACATGGCACTGCTCGTCGGCTACGGCGCGGGCGCGATCAACCCCTACCTCGCCATCGAGACCGCCGAGGACCTGGCCGGCTCCGGCGTGCTGGGCGTCGACCGGCACAGGGCGGTGCGCAACCTCGTCAAGGCGTACGGCAAGGGCGTGCTGAAGGTCATGTCCAAGATGGGGGTCTCCACCGTCGCCTCCTACACCGGGGCGCAGATCTTCGAGGCGCTCGGTCTCGACGACGTCGTCGTCCGGACCTGCTTCGCCGGGACGACCTCCCGGCTGGGCGGTGTCGGCTTCGACGTCCTGGCCAGGGAGGTCGCGCTCCGGCACGGGCGCGCCTACCCGCGAGCCGAGAACGCCCACCGGCGCCTGGAGGTCGGCGGCGAGTACCAGTGGCGCCGAGAGGGCGAACCGCACCTGTTCAACCCCGAGACCGTCTTCAAGCTCCAGCACGCCACCCGCTCGCGCCGCTACGAGATCTTCAAGGAGTACACCGCCCTGGTGGACTCCCAGGCCACCAGGTTGATGACGCTGCGCGGCCTGTTCGCCTTCCGCGAGGGTGTCCGCGCGCCGGTCCCGATCGACGAGGTCGAGCCGGTCGCCGAGATCGTCAGGCGGTTCTCCACCGGCGCCATGTCCTACGGCTCCATCTCCATGGAGGCGCACGAGACGCTCGCCGTCGCGATGAACCGGCTCGGCGGCAAGTCCAACACCGGCGAGGGCGGCGAGGACCCCGAGCGGCTCCACGACCCCGCCCGCCGCTCGGCCATCAAGCAGGTGGCCTCCGGCCGCTTCGGCGTGACGTCGGAGTATCTCGTCAACGCCGACGACCTGCAGATCAAGATGGCCCAGGGCGCCAAGCCCGGTGAGGGCGGTCAGCTCCCCGGCCACAAGGTCTACCCGTGGATCGCCAGGACGAGGCACTCCACGCCGGGGGTCGGCCTCATCTCGCCGCCGCCGCACCACGACATCTACTCCATCGAGGACCTCGCCCAGCTCATCCACGACCTGAAGAACTCCAACCCGGCCGCCCGGGTGCACGTCAAGCTCGTGGCCGAGGTCGGCGTCGGCACGGTCGCCGCCGGTGTGTCCAAGGCCCACGCCGACGTCGTGCTCATCTCCGGCCACGACGGCGGCACCGGCGCCTCCCCGCTGACCTCGCTCAAGCACGCCGGCGCCCCCTGGGAGCTCGGTCTGGCCGAGACTCAGCAGACGCTGCTGCTCAACGGCCTGCGCGACCGGATCGTCGTGCAGGTCGACGGCCAGCTCAAGACCGGCAGGGACGTGGTCGTCGCCGCGCTGCTCGGCGCCGAGGAGTACGGCTTCGCCACCGCCCCGCTGGTGGTCTCCGGCTGCGTGATGATGCGCGTCTGCCACCTGGACACCTGCCCGGTCGGCGTCGCCACCCAGAACCCCGAACTGCGCAGGCGCTTCACCGGCAGGCCGGAGTTCGTGGTGAACTTCTTCGAGTTCATCGCGGAGGAGATCCGCGAGTATCTCGCCGCGCTGGGCTTCCGCAGCCTCCAGGAGGCCGTCGGTCACGCGGAGATGCTGGACACCACCCCGGCCGAGCGGCACTGGAAGGCCGCGGGGCTGAACCTGGCCCCCATCCTGCACCGGCCGGAGCTGCCCGAGGGCACCCCGCTGCACCGGATCAGGGAGCAGGACCACGGGCTGGCCGGGGCGCTGGACCACACCCTGATCCAGCTCGCCGAGGGCGCCCTCGACCACGGTGAGCGGGTCACCCTCGAACTGCCCGTCCGCAACGTCAACCGTACGGTCGGCACCATGCTCGGCTACGAGGTGACCAGGCGGTACGGCGGGGCCGGCCTGCCCGACGACACCATCGACGTCCGGTTCACCGGCTCGGCGGGCAACTCCTTCGGAGCCTTCCTGCCCAGGGGCGTCACCCTGCGCCTGACGGGCGACGCCAACGACTACCTCGGCAAGGGGCTGTCCGGCGGGCGGATCACGGTCCAGCCGCACGACGAGGCCCCGCTGGAGGGCCAGATCATCGCCGGCAACGTCGGCCTGTACGGCGCGACCTCCGGTGAGGTGTTCATCCGCGGCGCCGTGGGCGAGCGGTTCTGCGTCCGCAACTCCGGTGCCACCGCCGTGGTCGAGGGTGTCGGCGACCACGGCTGCGAGTACATGACCGGTGGGAGGGCCGTCGTCCTCGGCCCGACCGGCCGCAACTTCGCCGCCGGCATGTCCGGCGGCGTCGCCTACCTGCTCGATCTCGACGTCGCGCGGGTCAACCGGGAGATGGTGGAGGTCGAGGAGCTCGACGATTCCGACTCCGACGCGCTCAGGGAGATCGTCGAGGCGCACCTGACGGAGACCGGCTCCACGGTCGCCAAGGCGCTCCTGACCGACTGGGACCCGGCGCGCTTCCGCAAGATCATGCCGACCGACTACCGGCGGGTGCTCCACGCCGCCGAGACCGCACGGCTTGAGGGCCGCGACGTCGACGAGGCGGTCATGGCCGCCGCTATTCAGGGGTGACGCCGATGTCGGCACAGATCTTGGCGGTCACGACCGGCCGCCCTCACCAGACGCTCCAGGGATAAGGGGGGACACCGATGGCTGACCCGAAGGGTTTCATCACTCACGGGCGCGAGCTGCCGGCCCGCCGCCCGGTGGACGTGCGCATCCGCGACTGGCGGGAGGTCTACGAGGACTTTCCTGCCCCCGCGCTCACCCGGCAGGCCGCGCGCTGCATGGACTGCGGCATCCCGTTCTGCCACAACGGCTGCCCGCTGGGCAACCTCATCCCCGAGTGGAACGACCTGGTCCACCGCGACGACTGGCGGGAGGCCGCCGAACGCCTGCACGCCACCAACAACTTCCCGGAGTTCACCGGCCGTCTCTGCCCCGCGCCCTGCGAGGCGGCGTGCGTGCTCGGCATCAACTCCGACCCGGTGGCGATCAAGCGGGTCGAGGTCGAGATCATCGACCGCGCCTTCGCCGAGGGCTGGGTCGTCCCCCGGCCTCCGGCGGCGAGGACCGGCAGGCGGGTCGCGGTCGTCGGTTCGGGGCCGGCGGGTCTGGCCGCCGCCCAGCAGCTCACCAGGGCCGGGCACGACGTGGTGGTGTTCGAACGCGCCGACCGCGTCGGCGGCCTGCTCCGCTACGGCATCCCCGAGTTCAAGATGGAGAAGCGGCACGTCGACCGCAGGCTCGCGCAGATGCGGGCCGAGGGCACCGAGTTCCGCACCGGGGTCGACGTCGGGGTCGACGTCACCGCGACCGGGCTCCGCGAGGAGTTCGACGCGGTCGTCCTGGCGGGCGGCGCGACCCGGTGGCGGGACCTGCCCGTCGCCGGGCGCGATCTGAGGGGCGTCCACCAGGCGATGGAGTATCTCCCGCCGTCCAACCGGGTCCAGGAGGGCGACCACCCCGTCTCGCCGATCAGCGCCGAGGGCAGGCACGTCGTGGTGATCGGCGGCGGCGACACCGGCGCCGACTGCGTCGGCACCGCGATCCGCCAGGGTGCCGCCTCGGTCACCCAGCTGGAGATCATGCCCCGGCCCCCGGCCGAGCGGCCGGAGGGGCAGCCCTGGCCCACGTTCCCCATGCTGTTCAAGATGGAGAGCGCCCACGAGGAGCTGGACGCCGCGGGGGGCGGCCGTGTCTACGCGGTCTCCACCGTCGAGTTCGTCGGGGACGCCGAGGGCAATGTCAGGGCACTGCGCCTGGTCGAGGTCGAGGGGCCGGCGGCCGGATTCCGCCCGATTCCCGGCACCGAGCGGGAGATACCCGCCGAGTTGGTCACCCTGTCGATGGGCTTCGTCGGGCCGGAGCGGGGCGGGCTGCTGGAGGAGCTGGCCTCGGTCGCCGAGGGGGAGTTCTTCGACGCGCGGGGCAACGTCGCCCGGGACGGGAACTACCTGTCCTCGGTGGACGGTGTCTTCGTCGCCGGTGACATGGGGCGCGGTCAGTCGTTGATCGTCTGGGCGATCGCCGAGGGCCGCTCGGCGGCGTCGGCCGTCGACCGCTACCTCACCGGCCGGACGGCCCTGCCGGTGGCGATCCCGCCGACCGCCCGCCCCCTCGTCTGACACCGCCCGGCGCCCTCCTGACGTCGCCGAGACACCGCCCGGCACCGTCCGCCGTCCGGCGCGCCGGAGACCGCCGGTCACCCGCCGGAGACGCCGGCCGTTCTCCGGCGGGTCTCCCCGGCCTGATGTCCGGCCGATTCATCCGGTACGGCACCTGCCCGCTGTACCGGATAAATCGGTTTAAACAATGATCAGGTTGCTTTAACGGTTACATGGCTGAAAGATGAGGTTTTTGGGCGGGACAGCATGGAGGGTTGATGAGTCGCTGGCGCGGACGCCTGGCGGGGGCGGCGGCGGTGGCCGTCCTGATCGGGGGGCTCACCCCCGCGGGGGCGGCGGCCGGAGGCGGCGCGTTCCGTGATTATCTGGTCTTCTACGCCGACGGCGCCCGGACCCGGGCCATCGCCGCCATCGAGGCGGGCGGCGGCACGGCGCTGTCCACCGAGGCCAAGCTCGGCTACATCGTCGCCAGCGGCCCCGGCACCCGCTTCACCGAGACCCTGGCCGACAGCGACGCCGTCGCCGGCGTCTCCTCCGACCGCAGGATCGGCTCTGCCACCGCGGTCCCCACGACGCCCGCCACCGGCGTGCACGCGGCCACCCGGGTGAACGCCTCGGACATCCGTACGGTCACCCTGGCCGGTGACGAGCCGCTGGCCGGGCGGCAGTGGGACATGAAGATGATCGGCGCCACCTCCGGCGGCTCCCACGCCACCGCCCCGGGCAGCGGGCAGGTGCTGGTGGGGGTCATCGACACCGGCGTCGACGGGAGACACCCCGACATCGCGCCGAACTTCAACCGCTCGCTCAGCCGCAACTTCGTGACCGACCGCCCCAAGGACCCCAACGGCAGGGAACTCGACGGCCCCTGCGAGTTCAAGGGCTGCAAGGACCCCGCCGACTGGGACGACGACGGCCACGGCACCCACGTGGCCGGCACCATCGCCTCGCCCGTCAACGGCCTGGGCGTCGCGGGCGTCGCCCCCGGGGTGTCCCTGGTGAACCTGCGCGCCGGCCAGGACTCCGGCCTGTTCTTCCTCAAACCCAGCCTCGACGCGCTCACCTACGCCGCCGACATCGGGGTCGACGTGGTCAACATGAGCTACTACATCGACCCGTGGCTGTTCAACTGCACGGCCAACCCGCGCGACTCCAAGGCCGACCAGCTCGAACAGCGCGGCGTCATCACCGGCATGCAGCGCGCCCTGGACTACGCCCGCGAGCACGGCGTCACCCTCGTCAGCGCCATCGGCAACGGCTCCACCGACCTCGGCAGGCCGAAGACCGACCTCAAGAGCCCCGACTACCCCGTCGGCGCCGAGCGCCCCCGCAGGATCGACAACTCCTGTCTCAACGTCCCGGCCGAGTCCAAGGGCGTCATCTCGGTCTCCGCCCTCGGCCCCGGCAAGCGCAAGGCCTACTACTCCGACTACGGTGTCGAGCAGACCGACGTGTCGGCCCCCGGCGGCGACGAGTACGGCGGCGCCGGCGACCCCGACATCGCCAGGACCATCCTGGCCGCGGCCCCCGAGCACGTGCTCCGCGCCAGGGGCCTGATCGGCGCCGACGGCGCCCCCAGGAGCGACTCGGTGGTCCGCGACTGCCGCGCCGGCACCTGCGCGTACTACCAGTACCTCGCCGGCACCTCCATGGCTGCCCCGCACGTCACCGGCGTCGCCGCCATCCTCGTCAGCCGTTTCGGCAGGCCGGGCAGGGGCGGCCTGACCATGCCCCCCGCCGACGTCGAGCGCCTGCTCTACGCCACCGCGACCCCCAGGGCCTGCCCCACCCCGCGCAAGCACGTCTACCGTCAGTCGCGGCGGGAGGTCGTCCACACCTGCGAGGGGTCCAAGGCCCGCAACGGCTTCTACGGCCGGGGCGTCGTCAACGCGGCCAAGGCCGCCACCGTCACCCGGTGACCCTCCGGCCGCGCCGCGCGCCGGAGCGGGGAGAAGGACCTGTTCACGCCCCGGCCCGACGACGTGATGTCGCCGAGTTTTTCCTCTCCGCTACGGCCAACGTAACGAGCGAGTGGTCTGTACCAATTAGGGTGGGACCCGTGACTCGTCGCGCTAAAATCGTCTGCACCCTCGGACCCGCCACCTCATCCCCGGAACGACTCCGCGAGCTCATCGCCGCGGGCATGGACGTGGCTCGTTTCAACCTCAGCCACGGCAGCCTGGAGCTGCACGGAGAGGTCTACGACAGGGTGAGGGAGGTCGCCGCCGAGCTCGGCCGCGGTGTGGGCGTGCTCGCGGACCTCCAGGGTCCCAAGATCCGGGTCGGCACGTTCGAGGAGGGGCCCGTCCGCCTCGGCTTCGGCGACGTCTTCACCGTCACCACCGAGGACGTCCCCGGAGACCGCGAGCAGGTCTCCACCACCTACCTCGGCCTGCACAAGGATGTCCGCCCCGGCGACAGCATCCTCGTCGACGACGGCCGCGTCCACCTGGAGGTCACCCGCGTCGACGGCCCCCGGGTCGTCACCCGCGTGATCATCGGCGGCATGATCTCCGACAACAAGGGCCTCAACCTGCCCGGCGTCAACGTCAGCGCCCCCGCCCTCACCGACAAGGACGAGACCGACCTCCGCTGGGCCCTGCGCACCGGGTTCGACCTCATCGCGCTCTCCTTCGTCCGCCGCCCGTCCGACGCCGACGTGGTGCGCAACATCATGGAGCAGGAGGCCGTCCGTCTCCCGCTGCTCGCCAAGATCGAGAAGCCGCAGGCCGTCGAGCGCCTCCCCGAGATCATCGAGGCATTCGACGGCATCATGGTCGCCCGAGGCGACCTCGGCGTCGAACTTCCCCTCGAAGAGGTGCCGATCGTGCAGAGGCGGGCCATCGAGCTCTGCCGGGAGAAGGCCCGCCCGGTCATCGTCGCCACCCAGATGCTCGACTCGATGATCTCCGCGCCCCGCCCCACCCGGGCGGAGGCCTCCGACGTCGCCTACGCCGTCATGGACGGCGCCGACGCCGTCATGCTCTCCGGTGAGACCTCGGTCGGCAGCTACCCCGTCGACGCCGTCCAGACCATGAGCCGCATCGCCTGCGCGGCCGAGAAGACCTCGCTCCAGGCCACCCACAGCCTCGACCGGCTGCCGGAGACCACCGGCGGCGCCATCGCCCGAGCCGCCGCCGAGGTCGGCGCCATCGTCGGGGCCAAGGCGCTCGTCGCCTTCACCATGTCCGGCGAGACCGCCCGCCGCCTGGCCCGCTACCGCTCGCCGATCCCGCTGCTGGCCTTCACCTCCTCACCCCACGTCCGCAACCAGCTCGCGCTCACCTGGGGGGTGGAGACCTTCGAGGTGCCGTTCGTGCATCACACCGACGACATGGTCCGCCAGGTGGAGGCCGCGCTGCTGGCCCACGCCCGCCTGGAGAAGGGCGACAAGGTGGTCATCGTCGCCGGGTCCCCTCCCGGCACCGCCGGTTCCACCAACGCCCTGCGGGTCCACACCATCGGCGCGGCCGTCGCCCACCCCGCCTGACCCGCTCCCTCGGCGTACGGCCGGCGCCCCGCCGCCGGCCGTACCTGTCCCCGGGCGTCTTCCGCGCTCTACGGCGCGTACTCCCAGGTCTGCAGGGACAGCGTGCGGCCCTTCTCCTCCGCCGGGATCGGCGGGGCGTCCGTCAGGTGGTATCCCGCGGCTCGCGCCACCGCCGCACTCGCCGCGTTGCCCGCCTCGATCTCCAGCAGCAGCCGCCCGATCCCCACCGTGCCGAGCGCGAAGCCGGTCATCACCCGCACCGCCCGCGAGGCCAGTCCCCGGCCCCGGTACGCGACCCCCACGCTGTACCCGATCTCCGCCACCTCCAGGCCGGTCCCGCTCCGCATCAGCAGCACCTCGCCCATCGGCTCCAGGCCGTCCACGGTGATCGCCAACTGGACGCGCTGCCCGGCCGCCCGCCGCTCGCGGGCCCTCTTGAGGTAGACCCGCGCGGCCTCCAGGTCGAACGGGGAGATCAGGGGCGTCCAGTAGGCCACCTCCGGGTCGTCGAACAGGCCCACCATCGCGGTCAGGTCTCCGTCGTCCCACTCCCGTAACACCAGGCCGTGCCCGTCCAGCCGGAGCTCACCGGTGACGACGTCAGAAGTCATGTTTGCCTCTCGTTCGAAGGATCCGGAAGGGGCCGGGCCTCGCGACCGCCCGGTCCCCGCCCCGTGGGCGTGCCGCCCGCCCCCCTCAGTATTTCGGCCCGGCGGGCCCGGTCGTCCGGCGGTCCGGATCTTCCGCATCGGGCGGGGGTGGCATGTTCTTCGACGAACGGTGACGCCGTTGACACGGAGAGTCTCAAGGGGGTAACGCAGAACCGCCCGGTCCAGGTGGACCGGGCGGTTTCCCTGTGCCCCGGGTGGGATTCGAACCCACACTGTGCGCTGTTTGAGAGCGCCCTCTCTGCCGTTGGAGTACCGAGGCGTTTTCCATTCGAACGGGGTGACCGCCCGAACGGGGCGACCGCGGCGTGCGGCCTCGCGGTGAACCACCGACGTGGTCCTAATCTAGCGGACATCTGTACTCTCTTGCTCGTGAGTACGCAGCGGCGAGTGGTGATCGCGGAAGACGAGGCGCTGATCCGTCTTGACCTCAAGGAGATGCTGGAAGAGGAGGGATACGTCGTCGTCGGGGAGGCCGGCGACGGGGAGACCGCGGTCGGGCTGGCCTCGGAGCACCGGCCGGATCTGGTGATCCTGGACGTGAAGATGCCCGTCCTGGACGGGATCTCGGCCGCCGAGCGGATCGTGTCACGGCGGATCGCGCCGTGCCTGATCCTCACCGCGTTCTCGCAGCGTGATCTGGTGGAGCGGGCGCGGGACGCCGGGGCGATGGCGTATCTGGTGAAGCCCTTCACCAAGTCGGATCTGGTGCCCGCCATCGAGATGGCGGTGAGCAGGCACGAGGAGATCGCGGCGCTGGAGCGGGAGGTCGGGACGCTCTCCGAGCGGCTGGAGACGCGCAAGCTGGTGGAGCGGGCCAAGGGGCTGCTGATGGCGGAGCACGGGTGGAGCGAGCCACAGGCGTTCCGGTGGATCCAGAAGGCGTCGATGGACCGCAGGCTGAGCATGCGTCAGGTGGCCCAGGTCGTGGTGGACGGAGTGTCCGGCACGACCGGGGCCGGGGAGGGCTGACCGGGGACGGCCGCCGGGGCTCGCTCCGCCCCGCGACAGGAAACTTTCCTGTGCGTTTGGCCCGCGCGGCGTCCCCGCCAGGGCTGCCGCGTGGGGTTTCCCGGCGTTCGGCATGATCTATGTGAGGGTTGCGGCACTGCCGGTGACCATGACTTTTGTATCTTATAGCTGAAAAGAATCGGTGTAATAACGAAGCAGTAACGGTGGCCTGTCCTGTATCGACCCGTGACATGCGCTGGTTGTACTAACCGACACAACCCCCTGGCCACTCCGCCAGGGAGGGCATCTGTGAACTCGGCCCCTATGAGGTGCCGGGTGAAAGGAAGGCAACCTTGCGGCCTAAGACTGCTCGCCTCGGCGGAGCGCTTGCTGCCGGCGTGGCGCTCTCCCTTGCTCTCGCCGCGTGTGGCGGGGGCGACACCGGGACCAAGGCGGAGGGCGGTGACGGGGCCGCCGCCCCGTCCACCCTGAAGATCGGTTTTATCGGCGACCTCAGCGGTGAGAACGCGGCGATCGTCATCCCGCCGAGGAACGGCGCGCAGCTCGCGATCGACGAGTACAACGCCACCAACCCCAAGGTGAAGGTGGAGCTGGTTCCGCTCGACTCGAAGGCCGATCCAAGCGCCGCGTCGAACCTGGCGAAGACCGCTATCCAGGACAAGATGGTGGGCATTATCGGGCCGGCGTTCTCCGGTGAGTCGCAGCAGGTGCAACCGATCCTGGAGGAGGCGAAGATCCCGAGCATCTCGGCCTCCGCCACCCGGACCGCGCTGGCCGACGCGGGGATGAAGTACTGGCACCGGGTCGTCGCCAACGACGACGTCCAGGGGCCGGCCGCCGCCGGTTTCGTGGCGCGGGTCATCGCGCCGAAGAAGGCGTTCGTCATCGACGACAAGTCGGCGTACGGCCAGGGCCTCGCCCAGGCCGTGACGGCGGCGCTGAAGGGCAAGAGCGAGGTTCAGTCCGACTCCTTCGAGTCCAGCGCGACCGACTTCTCCTCCACGGTCAACAAGGTCGCCGCGTTCAATCCGGACTTCATCTTCTTCGGCGGCTACTACGCCCAGGGCGGTCCGCTGATCAAGCAGCTCCGGGACAAGGGCGTCAAGGCCCGGGTCATGTCCGCCGACGGCTCGCTGCACAGCAAGCTGATCGAGGGGGCCGGCACCGCGCAGGCCGAGGGCACGCTGCTCTCCTGCCCCTGCAAGATCGCCTACGCCTGGGCGGACGCCGACGCCAACTCCAAGAAGTTCAGCGAGACCTTCAAGACGAAGTTCTCCGGTCAGCTTCCCGAGATCTACGCCACCGAGGGCTATGACGCGGCCACCGCGTTCCTGAAGGCCATCGGCGCGGGCAAGGTCACGCCCGAGGACATCAACACCTACCTCACCACGGCCGACTTCGACGGCCTCGGCAAGCACATCAAGTTCACCGAGAAGGGTGAGATCGCCGACGCCAGCGTCTACATCTATCAGGTGAAGGACGGCAAGATCGTTTCCGTCGGTGACGCCAAGGACGCGACCCTCAACTAGTCCGTCCTGGATCTGACGGTCATCGTGTAGCGCGAGGAGCGGGAGCGCCACGGCGTTTCCGCTTCTCGCGCGAGCAGGGGCCGCTCCTCCCTCCTGAAAGCGACGAACGTGTTCGAAAACTTCCATAACCTGGTTACCCAGTTCTGGCCCCAGACGATCGACGGCCTCATAAAGGGCTCGATCTATGGCCTGGTCGCCCTCGGCTACACCATGGTCTACGGCGTCCTGCGACTGATCAACTTCGCACACTCCGAGATCTTCATGATCGGCACGATGGCCTCGCTCGCCGTGCTGACGGGCCTCGGCGTCGTCGCCCCGGCTACCGGCCTCGGCCTCGTCGGGCTGCTCATCCTGATGGCGGTCGTCTCCATGGCCGCCTCCGGCGGCGCCGCCGTGCTCCTGGAGCAGATCGCCTACCGGCCGCTCCGCAAGCGCGGCTCCTCCCGGCTCGCCGCGCTGATCTCCGCGATCGGCGCCTCGCTCTTCCTCAGCGAGTTCTTCGCGCTGGTGGTCATCCCCTGGCTGTTCGACCGGCCGGGGCAGGGCAAGAACATCATCGGGGTCAAGCGTTTCCTGGCGCGCGACGAGGCGATCTCGATCGGTGACGTCGTGATCCGCAACGACCAGCTGCTGGTCTTCCTGGCGGCCGTGATAATGATGGTCCTGCTGGACCTGCTGGTGAACAGGACGAAGATGGGGCGCGGTATCCGCGCGACCGCCCAGGACCCGCAGACCGCGGTGCTGATGGGCGTGAACATCGACCGGATCGTCCGCCTGACCTTCCTGGTGGGCGGGGCGATGGCCGGCGTCGCCGGCATGCTCTACCTGCTGGAGTACGAGGTCACCAAGTTCAACGTGGGTTTCCTGCTCGGCATCAAGGCGTTCACGGCGGCCGTGCTCGGCGGCATCGGAAACATCCGGGGCGCGCTGCTCGGCGGATTCGTGCTGGGCCTGGTCGAGAACTACGGCGCCGCCTTCTTCGGGACGGCCTGGCTCGACGTGGTGGCCTTCGTCATCCTGGTCCTGGTGCTCCTGTTCCGCCCGACCGGCATCCTCGGTGAATCCCTTCAGGTGGCACGCGCATGAACAAGTTCCGACAGACCGTTTCCAGCCCTTTCGAGGGAGCGCGCGACTGGTGGCACAGGGCTCGGGGATGGCAGCGCGTGATCGTCTACGTGCTGTTGCTCCTCTTCGCCCTCTCGCTGCCCTCACTGCCGGTCGCGAGCTTCATGTCCCCGTACGTCGAGTGGCAGAGCCTGCTGTTCTTCCCGATCGGCGTCTACGTCCTGCTGGCGCTCGGCCTCAACATCGTGGTCGGTCAGGCGGGCCTGCTCGACCTGGGTTTCGTCGCGTTCTACGCGATCGGCGCCTACTTCCTGGCCTACCTGGGCACCCAGTCCTCGTGGAACTTCTGGGTGATCCTGCCGATCGCGGTGCTGATGGCCGCGGTGTCGGGGATCATCCTGGGCGCTCCGACGCTGCGCCTGCGTGGCGACTACCTGGCGATCGTGACGCTGGGGTTCGGCGAGATCGTCCGTATCACGGCGATAAACACCGAGGCGATCGGCGGCACCAACGGCATCGCCGGCATCCCGCACCCGCCGAGCATCGAGGGCGTGTACCTCTTCGGTGAGGAGATCTTCAAGTACGGCCTGCTCGCCTCCAAGCCCTACTACTACCTGCTCGTGCTGCTCTGCGCGGTAGTGATCATCTTGTCCGTCCGATGGAACCGGAGCCGGGTGGGCCGCGCCTGGGCGGCGATCCGGGAGGACGAGGACGCCGCCGAGGTGATGGGTGTCCCGACCTACAAGTTCAAGCTGCTCGCGTTCGCGATCGGGGCGTCGATCGGCGGCGCCACCGGTGTGTTCTGGGCGGGCAAGACCGTCTCGATCGTGCCGCAGGACTTCCCGTTCATGCTGTCGGCGACGATCCTGGCGGCGGTGGTGCTCGGAGGCTCGGGCAACATCCCCGGCGTCATGCTGGGCGCGTTCATGGTGGCCTGGCTGCCGGAGCGGTTCCGCGGTTTCCAGGACTACCGCATCATGATCTTCGGTGCGGTGCTGGTCGCCATGATGGTCTTCCGGCCGGAGGGCCTGCTGCCGTCCAGGCAGCGTAAGGCCGAGCTGAAAGAGGGGACCGGCGGTATGGGCAGCCTGGGCGCCGAGGTCGGCGGCCCGGACAGCGTCGATGCCGCGGAGGTGGCGAAGTGAGTGAGGCCAGGGAACTCCTCAGCCTGGACAAGGTGCTCATGCGGTTCGGCGGTGTGACCGCGCTGCGTGAGGTGGAACTGAACGTGCGGGAAGGGGAGATCTTCGCGCTGATCGGGCCGAACGGCGCGGGCAAGACCACCGTGTTCAACGTGATCACCGGGGTCTACCGGCCGACGAGCGGTCAGGTCCGTTTCGACGGTGACCGGATCGACGGCATGAAACGCTTCAAGATCACCAAGCGCGGTGTCGCCAGAACCTTCCAGAACATCCGGCTGTTCCACAACATGTCGGCTCTGGAGAACGTGCTGGTGGGTGCCGACGCGCACCACAGGGCCGGACTGTTCAGCTCGGGCTTCGGCCTGCCGCTGCACCGGCGCGAGGAGCGTGAGGGCCGCGAGCTCGCCGAGCGGCTGCTGGACTTCGTCGGCATCTCCGGCCGTTCCGGGGAGACCGCCAAGAACCTCCCCTACGGCGACCAGCGCCGGCTGGAGATCGCCCGGGCGCTGGCGACCAACCCCAAGCTCCTGCTGCTCGACGAGCCGGCCGCCGGCATGAACCCCAACGAGAAGGTCGAGCTGCAGGGCCTGATCCGCAGGATCCGGGACGCCGGCCGTACCGTCCTGCTGATCGAGCACGACATGAGCCTGGTCATGGGCATCAGCGACCGGGTCGCGGTGGTCGACTTCGGACAGAAGATCGCCGAGGGGCTCCCCGCCGACGTCCAGCGCAATCCGAAGGTCATCGAGGCGTACTTGGGAGTCCCCGCAGATGCTTCTTGAGGTCAAGGACGTCAACGTCCACTACGGAAAGATCCAGGCGCTCAAGGGCGTCTCCCTGGAGGTCGGCGAGGGGGAGATCGTCACGCTGATCGGCGCCAACGGCGCGGGCAAGACGACGACGCTGCGGACGATCTCCGGGCTGCGCGGCCTGACGTCCGGCTCGATCACCTTCGACGGCAGGGACATCAGCAAGATGGCGGGCCACCGGCGGGTGATCGCCGGAATCGGCCAGTCTCCCGAGGGGCGTGGCGTCTTCCCCGGCATGTCCGTGCACGAGAACCTGCTCATGGGCGCGTACACCCGCAAGGGCGACCTGGGCGCGGACCTCGACGAGGTGTACGGGTTGTTCCCGCGTCTCGCCGAGCGCAGGACGCAGATGGGCGGCACCATGTCGGGCGGTGAGCAGCAGATGGTCGCCATCGGGCGGGCGCTGATGAGCCGGCCCAAGGTTCTGCTGCTGGACGAGCCGTCGATGGGCCTGGCGCCGATGCTGGTCGCGCAGATCTTCTCGATCATCCAGGAGATCAACCGGCGCGGCACGACCGTGCTGCTGATCGAGCAGAACGCCTCCCAGGCGCTGCAGATCGCGAACCGGGCCTACGTCCTGGAGACCGGCAGGATTATCAAGGACGCCGCGGCGGCGGACCTGCTGAACGATCCCGCCGTCCAGGCCGCCTACCTGGGCGCCGGGCTCGAACACTGAGCCCGGTGAGGTTCGGGCGCCGAGTGTGGTGAGGGAGGGGGCCGGTCCGCCGGTCTCCTCCCGCAGTCTCCACGGGGAGAGCGGCGGTGCTCACCGGGAGGCCGGCGGCAGCGGGACGTCCATCCGCAGGGCTCCGGTCTCGATGCCGCCGATGGAGGTGGTGTTCTTGCCGGTGAGGCGGATCGCCTTGATCGAGGCGTCCTTGGGAATGTCGTAGAACAGATCCATCTCCAGCACGTTGCCCGCGCCCATGGAGATCTTGAAATCCTGGCGTTTGATGTTCATCGCGTTGGTGTTGACCTTGTGGACCCGGTCGTCGGCGGTGATCAGGAACTGACCGGCCGTGTCGAACTCCTGGCGGTCGCGATCGGTGTTTTGGATCTGGACCCTGACGGAGACGTACTGGCCGTCGGCGGGCCACTCGGCGTGGGTGCCCACCACGCAGCACATGCCGGTGCGCAGTCCGATCGGGGTGATCCTGAGCTTGCCGACCGAGGTGGCCACGGGTCTGAGCGGGATCTCGAAGTCGCGCACGGGGCGGGACACCAGGACGTACGGGGACGGAGCCGTCGCCTCGGGGGAGGCGTGCGGCGCGGCGGCGGTGCCCGTGCAGCCGCTCATCAGGGTGCCGGCGAACAGGAGGCCGGTGAACAGAACCAGGGGGGCGCGCACATCGGGCAACGTAACCGAGGAGGGGACGGAGTTCAATGCCGGTCCCGTCTCCCGGCGGCTCCGCCGGGCGGGGCGGGTGCGGTGGAGTGTGGTGGCGGGCGGGTGCGAGGGTTCCGGCGGGTATCGCGGACCCCACTGGACGGCGACGACAGGGTATGTTGGCGACAGCACCCCCTTTGACGTGCAAATATAGACTAATTTCCGCGTTTCGGAACTCGCTCCAGCCGATGCCGGATCGGGGCGGCCCGATCCGGGCCGGGGTGTCGATCGTCCGATGGGGGGGAGAGGTCACGATCTGCGCCGACGCACGGTACTGACCCGACGTACCGAAAGTGTTTGTTGTCCGAATTGTGTCGTAGTGGTGATCTGCATAGTCATGCAGGTGGGGCAGCATTGCCAGCATTGAGGTGTCTGCCCAGAATGCGACATTGATCATAAGGAGGCCTTGTGGGCCTGAGTTCTGTTTCCCGCCGTGTGCTCGCGGTGGGCGCGGTGATCGTCGCCGGTACGCTCGGCCTGTCGGCCTGTGGCGGCGGCGACACCAATGCCGGCACGAGTGGCGGTGCCTCCTCGAACGCCCCCGCGGCGGGGAGCGGCCCCAAGGTGGTTCACCCGGGCAAGCTGACCACCTGCACGAACCTTCCGTATGAGCCCTTCCAGTTCAAACAGGGCGACAAGGTCGTCGGCTTCGACGTGGACATCGTCGACCTGGCGGCCAAGAAGCTCGGGTTGACGCAGGAGATCGTCGACATCGACTTCGCCGTCATCAAGAGCGGCGCGGCGATGGCCGCGGGCAAGTGCGACGTGGCCGCGGCGGGCATGACCATCACACCCGAGCGTCAGGCGAACATCGACTTCTCGGTGCCCTACTTCGACGCCACCCAGGCGCTGCTCGGGAAGAAGGGGCTCGGCGTCAAGACGCTCGACGAGGTCAAGGCCAAGAACCTGCGGGTCGGTGCCCAGGCGTCGACCACGGGCCTGGAGTTCGCCAAGAAGAACGGCCTCAACCCCAAGGAGTTCGCCGACTCCCCCAAGGAGCTCCTCGGCCTGCAGTCCAACCAGGTGGACGTGATCATCCAGGACCTGCCCGTGGTGCTGACCTGGCTCAAGAAGCCCGAGATCGCGGACAAGTTCGAGCTGTTCGCCAGCCTGGACACCGGTGAGCAGTACGGCGTCGGCCTGAAGAAGGGCGCCGACCCGGTTCTGCTCAAGGCCGTGAACGACGCGATCACGACGGCCAAGTCCGACGGCACCTACGAGCAGATCTTCGTCAAGTGGTTCGGCAAGAAGCCCGGCGAGCTCGGCTGATCCATGACCGACAAGTCAACGGCGGCTGAGCCGTCCGCTCCCGCCGGGGCTCCCCCCGGCGGGACCGGGCTCAGCCCGCGTCAGAAGCAGCGGATCAGCCGGACCCTCCAGTACGTCGTGCTGGTGGCCGTCGTCGTCTTCCTCCTCCTGCGCATCGAGTGGGGGAGTCTCGCCGCGAACTTCGCCAAGCCGGAGGTCGCGGCGGAGACCTGGCCGGACGTGTTCACGGTCGCGCTGAAGAACACGATCATCTACTCGGTGGGCGGCTTCGTGTTCGCCTTCCTGTTCGGCCTGCTCTTCGCCCTGATGCGGCTGTCGTCGGTGGCGCCGTACCGGTGGATCTCGATCGCCTACATCGAGATCTTCCGGGGCCTGCCCGCGCTGCTCATCTTCCTGCTCATCCTGTTCCTGCCGCTGGCCCTGCCCGGCTTCGAGGTGCCGGGCGGCACCTACGGCCAGGGCATCCTCGGCCTGACCATCGTGGGGTCGGCCTACATGGCCGAGACGCTCCGCGCCGGACTGCAGGCGGTCCCCAGGGGGCAGATGGAGGCGGCGCGCTCGCTGGGCATGTCGCACACCCGGGCCATGGTCACCATCGTCATCCCGCAGGCCGTCCGCATCGTCATCCCTCCGACGACCAACCAGTTCGTGTCCCTGCTCAAGGACTCGTCGCTGGTGCTGTTCCTCGGCGTGACCGGTGACTACGTCGAGCTCACCAAGTTCGGCAACGACCTGGCCTCCACGTACGCCAACGCCACGCCGATCCTCGTCGTCGGCGTGACCTATCTGCTCGTCACGATCCCGCTCGGTTACCTCGCGAACCGGCTGGAGAAGCGTCAGGGGAAGGGGCGGTGATGGTGAGCCCGGCGAGCCCGGTGACCCACGCGGTCGAGATCCGGGATCTGCACAAGAGCTTCGGCCCGCTTGAGGTGCTCAAGGGGATCGACTTCGCGGTCGACCCGGGCCAGGTGGTCTGCGTCATCGGCCCCTCGGGCTCCGGCAAGTCCACGCTGCTGCGCTGCGTGAACCTGCTGGAGCAGCCCACCTCGGGCAAGGTGATCCTGGAGGGCGTGGAGCTGACCCACCGCGACGTGGACATCGACGCCGCCCGCCGCCGCGTCGGCATGGTCTTCCAGCAGTTCAACCTGTTCCCGCACATGACCGTGCTGCAGAACGTGATGATCGCCCAGCAGCGGGTCCTGAAGCGCGGCAGGAGGGAGGCCGAGAGGGTCGCCAGGGAGAACCTGGAGAAGGTCGACGTCGCCGTCAAGTGCGACGACTACCCCGGCCAGCTCTCCGGCGGCCAGCAGCAGCGGGTGGCCATCGCCAGGGCGCTGGCGATGAGCCCGGCGCTGATGCTGTTCGACGAGCCCACCTCCGCGCTGGACCCGGAGCTGGTCGGCGACGTACTCGCGGTCATGCGCAAGCTGGCCGAGGAGGGGATGACCATGCTCGTGGTCACCCACGAGATGGCGTTCGCCCGGGACGTGGCCGACCGGGTGGTCTTCATGGACGGCGGCGTGATCGTGGAGGACGGCCCGGCGGCCCAGGTGATCGGGGCTCCGCAGCACGAGCGGACCAGGTCCTTCCTGCGCCGGGTGCTGGATCCCACGCACACCGACGTCTGAGCCCCCCGCCCGAGGCCCGCTCCGGGGCACGGCCCGCGCCACGCCGGCGCGGGCCGTACCGCGCGGTGGGGTGGAGCCGGGGCCGGAGCGGCCGCGAGCCCGGGGAGACCTTTGGCGCCGTACAGAGCTTCCCCGACCCTGTGCGTTTTCTACTCGGTCTCCCACGGGCATCGCTGTCACCCACGGTAGCGACTCATGTGGCAAGAGTGCAAAAAGGGGAGGTCGGAATATGATCGAATACGCGCGGCCTCAGCCGTCGCGCAGCACGCAGGTCAGGCGCGAGGTGCACACCCGGCTTCCCCGCTCGTCGGTGATCTCGATCTCGTAGGTGGCGATCGTCCGGCCGCCGTGCACCCGGACAGCCACGCCGGTGACGTAACCGGAGGTGGCCGACCGGTGGTGGGTCGCGTTGATCTCGATGCCCACCGCCTTCCTTCCGGACCCCGCGTGGATGGCCGCCCCGGTCGAGCCGAGGGTCTCGGCCAGCACGCACGAGGCGCCGCCGTGCAGCAGGCCGTACGGCTGGGTGTTCCCCTCGACCGGCATCCGGCCGACGACCCGTTCCGCGGTGGCCTCGGTGATCTCGATGCCCATCCGTTCGATCAGCGTGTCGCGGTGGGTGGCGCCGAACTGTTCCTCGGCGCGGCGGGCGACTTCCTCGGGGTCTGTCATGGTCAAAGGATGTCTCCTGTCGTGCGGGACCAGCTTTTCTGTCGCACCAGGAGACTAGGCTTTCGCTGTGCCGAAGAACGAAGCGACCCCCGCCCGCCCGTGTCTCCTGCTGCTGGACGGACACTCACTGGCGTACCGGGCGTTCTACGCCCTGCCCGAGGAGAACTTCTCCACCACGACGGGCCAGACGACCAACGCGGTGTACGGGTTCACCTCGATGCTGGTCAACGTGCTCCGTGACGAGCGGCCCACCCACGTGGCGGTCTGCTTCGACCGGTCGGAGCCGACGTTCCGGCACGAGGAGTATCCGGAGTACAAGGCCAACCGCGGCGCGAGCCCCGACAGCTTCCGCAGCCAGATGAGCCTGATCCACGAGATGCTCGACGCGTTGCGCGTCCCGCACCTGTCGCTGGCGGGCTACGAGGCCGACGACCTGATCGCCACGCTCGCCACCCGGGCCGCCGCGCGGGACATGGACGTGCTGATCGTCACCGGCGACCGCGACGCGCTGCAACTGGTCGACGGCCGGGTCACCGTGCTGATGACCCGGGTCGGGATCAGCAACATGACCAGGTTCACCCCCGAGGCGGTGCTGGAGAAGTACGGCCTCACCCCGGTCCAGTACCCCGACTTCGCGGCCATCCGCGGCGACTCCAGCGACAACCTCAGGAACATCCCCGGCGTGGGGGAGAAGACGGCGGCCAAGTGGATCCGCGAGTTCGGCTCGCTGGAGGAGCTGGTCAACCGGATCGACGAGGTCAAGGGCAAGGTCGGCGACAAGCTCCGCGACCACCTCGACCAGGTGCTGCTCAACCGGCGCCTCACCCAGCTCACCTGTGACGTCCCGCTGGAGCGGGAGATCTCCGGGCTGACGGTCGGCCAGGGCGACCGCCAGGAGATCGACAAGATCCTCGACACGCTGGAGTTCCGCGGTGAGCTCCGCGAGCGGCTGTTCAAGACACTCGGCTCGGCCGAGCCCGAGACGGGGGAGGGTTTCGAGGTCGAGGTCGCCGTGCTCGGCCCCGGCCAGGTGTCGGCGTGGCTGCGGGAGCTGCCCGCGGGCCGGGCCGGGCTGGCCTTCCGGGGCGTCTACGGCAGCGGCACCGGCCGGATCGATGGCATCGCGATCGCGGTGCCGGGCGGCGGCGCCGCGTTCGTCGACCCCACCACGCTGACCGAGGCCGACGAGACGTCCCTGCGCGCCTGGCTGGGTGACGCCTCCAGGGCCAAGGCCGTGCACGACGCCAAGGGGCCGATGCTGGCGCTCTGGGCGCAGGGGATGGACCTGCGCGGCCTGAGCTGTGACACGGCCCTGGCCGCCTACCTGGCCATGCCGGGGCAGCGCACCTTCCCGCTGGAGGACCTCGTGCGGGCCTACCTCCAGCGTGAGCTGCGCAGCGATGCCGACGCCGGCGGCCAGGCCAGTCTCTTCGACGACCACGAGGCCGACGCCGCCCGCGACCTCGGGCTGCGGGCCATGGCCGTCCACGAGCTGGCCGACGCCCTGGAGGCGTTCCTGGAGCCGCGTGACGGCACCCGGCTGATGAGCGAGGTCGAGCTGCCGCTGGTCACCGTGCTGGCCGAGCTGGAGCGGGCCGGGATCGCCGCGGACCGCGACTACCTCAGCGGCCTGGAGGCCGAGTTCGCCGCCGCGGTGAAACAGGCGGTCGAGGCGGCGCACGCGGCCGTCGGCGAGCAGTTCAACCTGGGCTCGCCCAAGCAGCTCCAGGAGATCCTGTTCGTCAGGCTCGGCCTGCCCAAGACGAAGAAGACCAAGACCGGCTACACCACCGACGCCGACGCGCTGGCCTGGCTGGCGGTCCAGACCGAGCACGAGCTGCCGACCATCATGCTCAGGCACCGCGACCAGGCCAAGTTGCGCACCACGGTCGAGGGACTGATCAAGGAGATCTCCGACGACGGGCGGATCCACACCACGTTCAACCAGATCGTGGCGGCCACCGGGCGGCTCAGCTCGGAGAAGCCCAACCTGCAGAACATCCCGATCCGCACCGCCGAGGGGCGCCGGATCCGGCAGGGCTTCGTCGTCGGCGCGGGTTACGAGACCCTGCTCACCGCCGACTACAGCCAGATCGAGCTGCGGATCATGGCGCACCTGTCCGGCGACGCGGCGCTGATCGCGGCCTTCGAGTCCGGGCACGACTTCCACAACGCCACCGCCGCGCGGGTCTTCGACATCGAGCCCGAGCAGGTCACCGGGGAGATGCGGGCCAAGATCAAGGCGATGAACTACGGCCTGGCCTACGGTCTGTCCGACTTCGGGCTGTCGGCGCAGCTCAGCATCCCGGTGCAGGAGGCCAGAGCCCTCAAGGAGGAGTACTTCGAGGAGTTCGGCGGCGTCCGCGACTTCCTCAACGCGATCGTCACCCAGGCCAGGCAGGACGGTTACACCGAGACCATCCTGGGCCGCCGCCGCTACCTGCCCGACCTCAACAGCGACAACCGGCAGCGCCGTGAGATGGCCGAGCGGATGGCGCTCAACGCGCCGATCCAGGGTTCGGCGGCCGACATCATCAAGGTCGCCATGCTCAATGTGCAGAGTGCGCTCAAGGAGGCGGCGCTGGGTTCCCGGATGCTGCTCCAGGTCCACGACGAGCTCGTGTTCGAGGTGGCGCCGGGAGAGCTGGAGACCCTGCGTGAGCTGGTCGTCGACCGGATGAACGACGCCTACTCGCTCCGTGTCCCGCTGGAGGTCTCCGTCGGCGTCGGCCGTACCTGGGAGGAGGCCGGTCACTGACCCGGCCAGTGAGCGATTGTCCGGCCTGCCCAAGTCTGTTCTAGGGTGGTGGGCCAGCCGAGATCTCGATGGGTACGGGAGTTTTGTGCGGAGTTCAGCGCCACTCACGCCGGTTGTCATGCTCGCCAACGTGATGGTGGTGATCGCCGCGGTGGTGGTGTTACTCGTGATCCCCGGCGGGGCCGCCCCGCCTTCGGCGGCCCCGCCGTCCCCGCCCCCCACGAGTAGGGCGGTGCCCACCGTGACGGGCACCGCCCCGCCCTCCTCCCCGCCGTCGCCCGCGGTGGACCTGCCCTCGGCCGAGTCGCCGCCGCCGGTCGTGGCCTCCCCGGAGTTCGCGCGGCAGGTCGGGGCCAACGAGGCGGGGCTGGTCCCGGTGCTGATGTACCACCGGATCATGAAGAAGCGGCTGGCCTCCATCGACCGCACCCCCTCCCAGGTGCGCCAGGAGCTGGAGAGGCTGGCCAGGGACGGTTATGTGCCGATCACCGCGCAGGAGTTCGTCACCGGGCGGATCCACATCCCCGCGGGCAGGCACCCGGTGGTGCTGACCTTCGACGACGGGCATCCCAGCCACTTCGCGCTGGGCGACGACGGCCTGCCCGTCAAGGACACCGCGGTCGGGATCATCTACCAGGTGGCGAAGAGATATCCGGGCTTCCGTCCCGTCGCCACCTTCTGGGTCAACTCACAACCCTTCGGCCTGCGTGGCGAGCGGGAGCAGTCGCGCGCCGTACGGTGGCTGGCCTCGCGCGGCTTCGAGGTGGCCAACCACACCTGGAGCCACTCCTATCTGCCGGGACTGTCGAAGAAGAGGATCGCCGAGCAGCTCGTCAGGATCGAGCGGCTGCTCAAGAAGCTCGGCACCGGCCCCTCCGACACGGTGGCGCTGCCTTTCGGCGCTATGCCGGCCAAGAGGTCCACCGTGCAGTCCGGCAAGTGGGACGGGACCAAATTCGCGTTCAAGGGCGTCTTCCTGGCCGGCGCGGAGCCGTCGTCGTCGCCCTTCGCCGAGGACTTCGACTGGCGGGCCATCCAGCGGGTCCAGAGCAACGGTAAAAAAGGGGAGTGCCGCAGATGGTGTTCCCAGTACTGGCTGGAGTGGCTGAACAAGCACCCCGGCCGGCGCTACACATCCGACGGGGATCCCGAACGCATCTCCGTTCCCAAGGGACTTCGCGGTAATATCGGGCACGAGTGGAAGCAGCGGATCAATGCCTATTGACGGCGCCTGCTCACCGTCTGACCGCCGGCGTGTCGTGCTGCCGGATTGACCAGGCTCGTCTGTTCTCATATGCTGATCGCTGCGCTGTGGGCTCGCGTGTGTCTCGGACGGAGTGGGCTCGCGCTCGATCAAGCCGATGTGATTGATTCGGCTGAACGATAAGAGGCCTGCTGCGTGTTCGCCACATCGACATCTGTCCGCGTTCGGAGCAATTCCACACATGACGAGCAGCACTGAGGCCACCTCGAGCACCCCGCAGGTAGCGGTCAACGACATCGGCTCCGAGGAAGAGTTCCTCGCAGCGATCGACCTGACCATCAAGTACTTCAACGACGGCGACATCGTCGAGGGCACCGTCGTCAAGGTCGATCGAGACGAAGTTTTGCTCGACATCGGCTACAAGACCGAGGGTGTCATCCCCTCGCGTGAGCTCTCGATCAAGCACGATGTCGACCCCGCGGACGTCGTCGAGGTTGGCGAGCACGTCGAGGCCCTTGTCCTCCAGAAGGAGGACAAGGAAGGGCGTCTCATCCTGTCCAAGAAGCGCGCTCAGTACGAGCGGGCCTGGGGCACGATCGAGAAGATCAAGGACGAGGACGGCATCGTCACCGGTACCGTCATCGAGGTGGTCAAGGGCGGCCTGATCCTCGACATCGGTCTCCGCGGCTTCCTTCCCGCGTCCCTGGTCGAGATGCGCCGTGTCCGCGACCTGCAGCCGTACGTCGGCCGCGAGCTCGAAGCGAAGATCATCGAGCTGGACAAGAACCGCAACAACGTGGTTCTCTCCCGCCGCGCCTGGCTTGAGCAGACCCAGTCCGAGGTTCGCCAGACGTTCCTCAACACCCTGCAGAAGGGTCAGGTCCGCAAGGGCGTCGTCTCCTCGATCGTCAACTTCGGCGCGTTCGTGGACCTCGGCGGCGTCGACGGTCTGGTTCACGTCTCCGAGCTGTCGTGGAAGCACATCGACCACCCCTCCGAGGTCGTCGAGGTCGGCCAGGAGGTCACGGTCGAGGTTCTCGACGTCGACATGGAGCGCGAGCGGGTCTCGCTGTCGCTCAAGGCGACGCAGGAGGACCCCTGGCAGCAGTTCGCCCGCACCCACCAGATCGGTCAGGTCGTCCCGGGGCGCGTCACCAAGCTGGTGCCGTTCGGTGCGTTCGTCCGCGTCGAGGAGGGCATCGAGGGCCTGGTCCACATCTCCGAGCTGGCCGAGCGCCACGTCGAGATCCCCGAGCAGGTCGTCCAGGTCGGCGACGAGATCTTCGTGAAGATCATCGACATCGACCTCGACCGTCGCCGGATCTCGCTCTCGCTCAAGCAGGCGAACGAGGGTGCGATCGGCGCCGACGTCGAGTTCGACCCCACGCTGTACGGCATGGCGGCGACCTACGACGACTCGGGCAACTACATCTACCCCGAGGGCTTCGACTCCGAGACCGGCGAGTGGCTTGAGGGCTTCGACCGTCAGCGCGAGGAGTGGGAGCGGCAGTACGCCGAGGCTCAGACCCGCTTCGAGGCGCACAAGAAGCAGGTCGAGGAGGCCCGCAAGGCCGAGGCCGAGGCCGGAGAGGCGGCTCCCACCTCCTACTCCGGTGAGACCCCTGCCTCCGCCTCCAGCGGCCCCTCCGCTCCGACCGGCGGCGCCCTCGCCTCCGACGAGGCTCTCGCCGCGCTGCGCGAGAAGCTCGCGGGCGGCCAGAGCTGACGCCTTCGGTGAACGCGGCGATCTGAGGGTCACAAGAAATCCGAGGATCACAAGAAAGGGCCCCGCTCCGGCGGGGCCCTTTCCCATGCGGCTAGGGTTGCGCCGTGACCGTGATCGAGTGGGCGGAGCCCGACGACGCAGGCGAGATCCTGACCGTGCAGCGGGCCGCCTATGTGGGAGAGGCACAGCTCTACGGAGACCCGTTCATCCCGCCGCTGGTGGAGTCGGCCGAGCAGGTCCGCAGGGCGGTGGAGACGGGCATCGTGCTCGTCGCCCGCCGGGAGCGGCGCATCGTCGGCGCGGTCCGGGGGCGGATGTCCGGCACCACCTGCCTGGTCGGCCGCCTGGTGGTCGCCCCGGACGCGCAGGGCAGGGGGGTCGGCGGGGCCCTGCTGGCGGCACTCCACGACGAGGCCGCCGCGGCCCTGGTGTTCGACCTGTCCACCGGGCATCTGTCCGAGGGCAACCTGCGGCTCTACCGCCGTCACGGCTATCGGGAGACCCGCAGGGAGCGGATGAGCGACCATCTGACCCTGGTTCACCTGCGCAGGGAAACGTAGGGCCGCCGGGCCGCCCCCGGGGACCCCGGCCGGAGCGCGTATGCTGCGGATCATGCTGAAGGTGGGGCTTACCGGGGGGATCGGGTCCGGAAAGAGCGAGGTGTCGCGACGGCTGGCCGCCAGGGGCGCCGTGGTGATCGACGCCGACAGGATCGCCCGGGAGGTGGTCGAGCCGGGCACCGAGGGGCTGGCGCGGATCGTCGCGCTCTTCGGTGCCGGGGTGCTGCGCGAGGACGGGTCGCTCAACCGGGAGGGGCTCGGCTCGATCGTCTTCGCCGACTCCGAGAAGCTGGCCTCGCTCAACGGCATTGTGCACCCGCTGGTCGGGGCACGGGTGGCCGAGCTGCAGAGCCGGGCGCCCGGGGACGCGATCGTGGTCTACGACGTGCCGCTGCTGGTGGAGAACAACCTCGCCTCCATGTACGACGTCGTGATCGTCGTGGACGCCGCGGACGAGTTGCGCCTCGACCGGCTGGTCCGGCTGCGGGGCATGGCCGAGCCGGACGCCAGGGCCAGGCTCGCCGCCCAGGCGAGCCGCGAGGAGCGGTTGAAGGCCGCTGACGTCGTGGTGCCGAACGAGGGGTCCCTGGAGGAGTTGGAGGCCCGGGTGGCCGAGGTCTGGGCCGGGCTGTCCGCCCGCGCCGCGGTGTGAGCCGGCCGGGGCGCGAGGGGGCGTCCCTGGAACGCGCCCCGGTCCCCGGCCGCCCGGCCCGTCCGGCCGCAGGTCACCCCGAGGTCACGGTGGGGCCAGGCTCCGGTCGCGGACCGGGCTCCCTCTTTTGAATGACCCCCCATAACTAAAGATCATCCAAATAGGTCATTTAACCAAGTAATCCTGCCATCTACTGTCGAAGCAACTATCAGTGGCGACGGGCAGTGGCGACGGGGGTCGGCGTGCGAGGCGTGCGAAGTATGTGCGTGATTGCGGCGATCGCCGCCATCGCACTGCCGATGGTGTTACCGGTGGCCCGGATCCCCGGTCCCGCGACCTTGTTCGCCGGCAGGACGCCACAGGGGGTTTACCTGCAGGTGGTCGCCCATCCCGATGACGACCTGCTGTTCATGAGCCCCGATCTGCTGAGGCTGCTGGCGCGTGGGGCGCGCAGCGTCACGGTCTATCTGACGGCAGGGGAGTCGGTGGCGGGGATGCGCGACGACCGCGCCCCGATAGGGTACGCCGGAGACCGGCAGCGGGGTATCCGGGCGGCCTACGCCTGGGTCACCGGGGCCCGCGACCTGTGGCGGCGCAGGATGACGACCCTGGGCCGGCTCCCGGTCGAGGTGGACACGCTGACCGATCTGCCCCGCGTCCAGTTGGTCTTCGTCGGGCTGCCCGACGGAGGTGATCCCCGGGCGGACGGCGGCCGTGGCGCGCTGACCCGGCTCTGGGCCGACCCCGCGGGCCGCACCTGTGTGCACGCCTTCCTGTACCGGGGAGCCTGCCTGTCCCACGGCGACGTGCTGGACATGCTGCGCGCGTTGATGCGGACCTTCCGTCCCACCGTACTGCGCGTCCTCGATCCGTCTCCGCCGCCGGTGGGCTCGGACCACCCCGACCACGTGGCCGCCGCCCGGTTCGCGATGGAGGCCGCGCCCCCGGGCGTCGAGGTGATCCCCTACCGGGGGTACACGATCGGGCCACTGCCCGCCAATCTGGAGCCGGCCGAACGCGAGATCAAACGGAAGGTTTTCGCGATCTACCGGCAGCACGACTACCGGGCCGGTCCCGGCCACCGTTACGACACCTGGCTGGAGCGGATGTATCGGCGCTGGCCGGGCGGCGTCCCCGCCCGCGATCCGGGGTCCTCGCGCTGACGGGGACCCGGCCGCGGCGCGGACGCCGCCCGGCCTCTACCGGCAAGGGGAGCACACCCGCCTCCTACGTCTGTGGACCGGAAACCTCTGTGACCCGGAAAGGGAGCACGACCGGCTCACTGAGGGGCGTGGCCGCTCTTTCCGGCCATGCCCCGGGATGAGACACCGGCTCGGAAGATCTTCCCGGGCGTCTCTCGAACCCCTCGGACCTACGTGTCCGCCGACACCTCGGCCGTCACGTCGTCCTCGCCGGCCGGAGCCGAGTCACCGCCGAGCTCTCGCTGCAGCCGTTCGAGATCGAGGTTGTGAGTGCTGTACTTCAGATCGCGAGCCACCTTCGTCTGCTTCGCCTTGGCCCGGCCTCGCCCCATCTGCTCCGCCCCTTCACCCGTGCTTGCGGCACCTTTCGGACCCATCTTAATCTAAGGTCCTTACGACTTGAAAAATTATGCAATTGGACATATTGTGACTTATGATTATCTGCCGGAATAATGGCGATTTGACTGATGTGGCGGGGAGCGGAGACGGGTACGAGCTCGCGGCCGAGAGTGCGGCATGATCATGCCGGTCCCTCTCTACCAGGCCAAGGCCGACTTCTTTCGCACACTGGGACACCCAGTGCGTATCCGGGTGCTGGAGTTGCTGCAGGGCGGTCCGCTCCCGGTACGGGACCTTCTGGGAGAGATCGACGTCGAGGCGTCCAGCCTCTCCCAGCAACTCGCGGTGCTCCGCCGGGCCGGCATCGTGTCGGCCACCCGTGAGGGGGGCACGGTCGTCTACGCTCTGGCGACGCCGGATGTGGCCGAGCTGCTGTTCGCGGCGCGGCGGATCCTGACCGAGATGCTGGCCGGGCAGGGCGAACTGCTGGCCGAGCTGCGCGCC
Organism: Streptosporangium sp. NPDC006007; assembly: GCF_040614315.1. Taxonomy (NCBI): domain Bacteria; kingdom Bacillati; phylum Actinomycetota; class Actinomycetes; order Streptosporangiales; family Streptosporangiaceae; genus Streptosporangium; species Streptosporangium sp. NPDC006007. The sequence goes on from NZ_JBEXUG010000001.1 coordinate 254,449, forward strand.
GAGGCGCGGCGATGAGCCTGGTCCATGTAGTGGGGGGCGACGGTCCGTCACTCGCCGGTGGCCGACCTGCTCAGAGGGGCGCGGCACGCCCTCACCGAGGTCCTGTCCGGCCGGGGACCACCGCCCGTCCGGAGCAGACCGGAGCCCCCCTCACTACCGGGCCCTGCCCGACAGCAACGCCGCCCAGACCACCCGGGCCTGGGTGAGCGACCACCGGGGCGTCTCGTGCGTCTCGGCCCCCTCCCTCACCCGGACGGTCCGCCGGACGAACGCCTGCCCGCCGCCCTCGCACAGCTCGTAGACCGGACTCCGGCAGTCACAGGTCCAGGCCAGCGCCCGCACCCGCTCGGGCGTCCGGTACGGCACCCGCCAGTCCAGTCGCACGTGGTCGCGGCGGGCCGCGACCACGTGCGGGCTCACACACTCCTCCGGCGGCATCACGACAACCCTCCACTCGTCCGTCCCGGGCCATCGCGGCGGACGTCTCGCCGGCGTCTTCGTAGCCGCGGGCGGTACGGCGTGCGGTGGTGAGGAGATCGTCATCCTGCGGTCCCGGCCGACGGGAAGGGGCGGCGGCCGGGGCGTGGTCGTGCGGCCGGAAGGGTCAGAACCAGCCGCGGTGCTGGGCCATCGCGTGGAGACCGGCGCGCAGCGACTGCTCGACCTGGCCGGGGTGGTCGCCGTAGTGGACCGTGAACCGGTTGTAGGTGTCGTGGCTGGAGCTCAGGAAGCCGCCCCGCTTGTCGGCCTCCAGGATGACGTCCATCGACTGAGGGCCGGAGATGAAGGTCAGCTCAAGCTCGTTGAAGTGCCGGGCGTACTCGTGCCCGGCGTAGTACTCGATCTCCTGGAAGAACGGCATCCGCGAACCGCGCAGGGTGCCCCGCTCCAGGTCCGCCTTCTTGAAGCGGAAGCCCATCTGGTCCAGCGCGCCGAGCACGTGGTCCTGAGCGGGCAGCGGGTTGACGAACAGCGGGTCGAGGTCGCCCTTGTCCAGCGCGCCGGCCAGCGAGAGCTCGGTGGAGACACCCAGTTGCATGCCGCGCAGCGGGTGGCCGCCGATGGCGCTGATCGGCGTCTCCCACGGCACGGGAATCTCGAAGGGGGCCGACTGCGGGGCGCCCGCCGCGAGGTGGAACGGTCCGGTGATCTGCTGGCGGAGGAAGCTGTGGGTCGACTTGTACTCGTTGTCACCGCTCTCGACCTCCACGACCGCGGTGAAGTCGATGAAGATGCCCTCGACCTTGTAGTCGGAACCGCCGCCGCGGAAGTTGACCTGCCCCCGCAGGAGCTCACCGGGGCGGACGTTGGAGTTTTGCAGGACCGTGTCGACCTCGACACCGGCGCCGAAGGCGGCCATCAGTTTACGGAACACCATTGGGGGACTCCCAGAATCGATGAGAAGGTTTCAGTTGGGTTCGACGGACGGCTTGACCTGATCGTTCCCTCCGCTGATCTGCGGCAGAAGGTTGGCCAGGAGCATGGTGGACAGTACAGAGGACTCGCCCGAGGAGCCACCGGTCCTGATGACGACGGGGCGGGGCGCGTGCTCGGCGAGCTTGGCGCCCACCTCCAGACGCCGGCGCGCCAGCTCATACTGGAGTACGGCGCGGTTGTCGCGGTAGGAGCCGGCCAGCCGGCGCAGCCCCTTGGCCTCGTTCTCCGCCGAGGTGAGCTCGGCCCGGCCTCTGGCCTCGATCTCCCAGCGCACCCGCTGCGCCTCGGTCTCGTGCTCCTCCAGCATGCGGGCGACGTCCTTGCGCGCGGTGTTGGCGGCGGCCCTGACCTCGACGATCCGGGCGTCCCTCGTCTTCTTGGCGCGCTCGATCTCCATCAGCAGGGTGTCGATCCGCCGCTTGCGGGTCAGCTCCCACTCCCGCTCGAAGGCCGACAGCTCCTTGGCGACCTTCTCCCGGGTGGCCAGATGCTGCTGGTACTGGTCGGGCAGCTGCACGTCGGGGATGTTGGCGCCGGTGATGCGCACGCCGTACCGGCCGAGCTGGCGGGTCAGCAGCTCCTGCATGTCACCCACGTCGGAACCGCGCAGGTCGTAGGCCCGCTCGGTGTTGACCTGGCGGCTGCGCTGGCGGATGGCGTCCTGTACGGCGCTGCTGAGCACGAGGTCGAAGTTGCCCGCGCCGATCGTCCTGACGAAGGCCACCGGGTCGACGATGCGGAACTTCAGGAAGAACTCGATCGACTTCAGCGGCACGTTCTCCGCGGTCGGGCAGGCCGAGATCGGGGCGGAGTAGGGGATCTCGGTGGAGGTGTCCACCACCGCGTCCACCCGGTCCCAGGGCAGCCACAAATAGTGGCGGCCGGGGGGCAGGGAGCCGACGATGGCGCCCCACCGGCTGCGCACGCCGGTGGTGCCCTCCTCGATCTCGATGATGGCCCGGCGCCAGAGCCACACCAGCGCCACGAGCAGGGACAGCGCCGCGCCGGCCGAGGCCAGGACGGAGAACGCCCCGCGGCTCAGCAGTGCCGTACCGGCGAGGTAGAGCGCGAACAGCAGCAGTGCCACCCAGGCGAAGCCCCGGCGGTCCTTGGGAATGACGACCGGGACCAACCGGCCGGACTCGCCGCCGCGGAGCAGCTGGCGGATCTCCGACCAGGAGGCCAGGGATTCCTTGATCTTGGAGAACTCTCGGCTCATCTCAGGCGTCTTCCTGCGCGGCGGGCACAGCGGACCCGGGGGGCATGGTGATGGGGGCTGTGACGGGCGCGGGGGGCGGTACGGCGCTCCGGGCGGCTCCCACGGTCTCGGCGGGTTCGGCGACAGGGTTGAGCAGCGTGGCGATCTCGGCCTCCCGGTCCCGGACCCGGTGGCCGATCTCGGTGATCCGTCCTCTGATCGCCGCCATGTCCGTCTCGGAGAACAACTGTGTCTCGTGGCCGCCGACCAGCTGCCCGGCCAGCGCGAGCAGGTCGATGTCGGCGGTCTCGCCGACCTGTACCACCCGGGGCAGGTGGGAGGCCACGGCCTCCAGCCGGTCGAGCAGGTCCTGCTGGAACCGGTAGCCCAGGATCTCCGGCGCCTCGGCGGCGCTCAGCGCCCGGATGTCCAGCGCCTGCGCCTCCAGCAGCGCCGCGTTGGCCTTGGCGGTGGACTCCGCCTCCACCAGCCGCTGGCCCGCCTGCGCCTTGGCCTGGTGGGACGCGCGCTCCAGCGCGGTGTCCATCCGCGCCTGGTAGCCCGCGATCTCGGCCTGGATGGCCGACAGCTGCTCCTGCAGTCCGGCGAGTTCCTTGATCAGGTCACCCTCGTTCTGCTCCTTGCGCAACTGGAGTTCGTAGCCGTAGGTGTACGCCTCCTTGGCCACCCTGATCATCTCCGGGGCCGCCAGATCCATCCGGTACTCCTGGCTGGACGGCTCGGCGTGGGTGATGTTCACGTCGGTGAGCCGTACGGCGGGCAGGAACTGCTGGTTCAGGCTGTCCAGCATGCCCAGGGTGCTCTCCCCGACCAGGTCGTAGATCTCCTCGGCGCGCTGGGCGTAGATCAGGGAGCGGGTGACCTCGCTGATGGCGTTCTGCAGCTTGGCCTGGAAGCCGCCGACCGAGCCCAGGACGAAGATGAACTCGGCCGGGTCCTCGATCCTGAACTGCAGGAACAGATCCACGCTGGCCTTGACGCCCTGCTGGGTCGGGGCCTCGCGGATGGGCGCGTTGAAGGGGTACTCGCGGGTGGTGTTGACGATGTAGCCGACCCGCTTCCACGGGTTGAACAGCGTCACCCGGCCGGGCTCGGCGATCTGCACGAGCTTGCCGAACTTGGTGATCAGCGCCTTGCAGCCCTCGGGCACCATGACCACGCTCCGCCGCCACCACAGGAACGCCGCGGCCAGCACCAGCACGGCCCAGTAGTGCGGCCCGAACAGCACCCGCGCGCCGTCGGGCAGCCCGGTGGCGACCAGGCCGACCAGGCCGAGCCCCGCCAGGACGACCAGCGGGACGACGACCCGGGCGGTTCCGCTTCTGGGGATCACCACGGGCGAGATCACGTGGACCGTCTCGCCGTTCGGGCCCTCGCCGCCGAAGCTGCGGTTGACGATCTCGCCGGCCTCGTTCAGTGACGCGCTGCGAGCCTCGATGAGCGTGCTCGCCGAGGCGCCCTGGTCGCGTGCGGCCAGGAAGTCCGCGGGGTTGAGCGCGAACCCCTTCTCCCCGACCACCTGCCCGCCCGCCTGTCCGGCTATCTGCCCGGCGACCTGTCCGGCGATCTGGCGCAGGTCGCCCCCCTGACCGTATGCCTGGGCGGCCGCCATCGCCGACTGTATGGCCTCTCTTGGCCGCGACATCACACCTCCAAGGTTATTCATCTAGTGGAAGCCCGATATATCACGCTTGGTGATGGTGTGCAGGCGGTGGACAGTAAAGGGCACGCGGCTTGCGGCCGGCTTGACACGTGGTTGAAGGGTGAGGAATGTCGGTGGCGCCGCCTACAGTGGTTCAGGTGAGGCCGGTAACAGATTTGCAGCGTAAGGTGGCCCCCTTCGAGGTCGTCACCGACATGACCCCCTCGGGCGACCAGCCCACCGCGATCGCCGAGCTTGAGCGGCGCGTGCGGGCGGGCGACGGGGACAACGTCCTGCTGGGCGCCACGGGCACGGGCAAGACGGCCACGGTCGCCTGGTTGATCGAGCGGCTGCAGCGGCCGGCCCTGGTCATCCAGCCCAACAAGACGCTCGCCGCCCAGTTCGCCAACGAACTCCGGGAGATGCTGCCCAACAACGCGGTCGAATACTTCGTCTCCTACTACGACTACTACCAGCCCGAGGCGTACGTCCCGCAGAGCGACACCTACATCGAGAAGGACTCCTCGATCAACGACGAGGTCGAGCGGCTGCGCCACTCGGCGACCAACTCGCTGCTGACCCGCCGCGACACGATCGTGGTGGCCTCGGTGTCGTGCATCTACGGCCTGGGCACCCCCCAGGAGTATGTCGACCGCATGGCCCGGCTCAAGGTGGGCCAGGAGTTCGAGCGCGACAGGCTGCTGCGCCGCCTGGTCGACATGCAGTACACCCGTAACGACCTGGCCTTCACCCGGGGCACCTTCCGGGTGCGTGGCGACACGATCGAGATCATCCCGAAGTACGAAGAGCTCGCCGTGCGGATCGAGATGTTCGGCGACGAGATCGAGAAGCTCTCCACCATGCATCCGCTGACCGGCGAGGTGATCACGGAGGACGACGAGCTCTACATCTTCCCCGCCTCCCACTACGTCGCCGGCGCCGAGCGGATGGAGAAGGCCGTTCTGGGCATCGAGGCCGAGCTCGCCGAGACCCTGGAGAGGATGGAGCGGCAGGGCAAGCTCCTTGAGGCCCAGCGACTGCGCATGCGCACCACCTACGACCTGGAGATGATGCGCCAGATCGGCACCTGCTCCGGCATCGAGAACTACTCCCGTCACATGGACGGCCGCGCTCCCGGCAGCGCGCCCAACACCCTCCTCGACTACTTCCCCGAGGACTTCCTCCTGGTCCTGGACGAGTCGCACCAGACGGTCCCGCAGATCGGCGCGATGTACGAGGGCGACGCCTCCCGAAAGCGCACCCTGGTGGAGCACGGCTTCCGGCTGCCCTCGGCGATGGACAACCGCCCGCTGAAGTGGGAGGAGTTCCTGGAGCGGATCGGCCAGACCGTCTACCTGTCGGCCACCCCGGGAAGCTACGAGCTGGGCCGCAGCGGAGGCGACGTGGTCGAGCAGGTCATCCGGCCGACCGGCCTGGTCGACCCCGAGGTGATCGTCAAGCCCACGAAGTCCCAGATCGACGACCTGGTCCACGAGATCAGGATCCGGACCGAGAAGGACGAGCGGGTGCTGGTCACCACGCTGACCAAGAAGATGTCGGAGGATCTCACCGACTACCTCCTGGAGCTCGGCATCCGGGTTCGCTACCTGCACAGCGAGGTCGACACGCTGCGCCGCATCGAGCTCCTCCGCGAGCTGCGGATGGGCGAGTTCGACGTGCTGGTCGGCATCAACCTGCTCCGCGAGGGCCTGGACCTGCCCGAGGTGTCGCTGGTCGCCATCCTCGACGCCGACAAGGAGGGCTTCCTCCGCTCGGAGACCTCCCTGATCCAGACCATCGGCCGCGCGGCCCGCAACGTCTCCGGTCAGGTGCACATGTACGCCGACCGGATCACCCCCTCCATGGAGCGGGCGATCGAGGAGACCAGCAGGCGCCGGGCCAAGCAGGCCGCCTACAACGAGGCCAACGGCATCGACCCGCAGCCGCTCCGCAAGAAGATCGCCGACATCCTCGACTCGCTCAACCGGGAGGACGCCGACACCGCCCAGCTCCTCGGGGGCGACGGACGCCGGCAGTCGCGCGGCAAGGCCCCGGTGCCCGGCTTCGCGGCCAAGCAGGCGGGCCGGCACGCCAAGACGATCGCGGGGGAGATGCCCAGGGCCCAGCTGGAGGTCCTGGTCGAGTCGCTCACCGACCAGATGCACCAGGCGGCCGCCGACCTTCAGTTCGAGGTCGCCGCCCGGCTCCGCGACGAGATCAAGGAGCTCAAGCGAGAGGTCCGCGACATGCGCGAGGCGGGAGTCTCCTGAGCCGGCACCCCAGGCCGGCACCTTGAGCCGTGAGGACACCGCCGGCGAATCGATCGACAAGTGAGCGGTGAGGCACAGGTCCAGGGGCCAAGGGCGCGAGGGCGGCGGGGGACTCCGGGGCTGTTCGGCGGCGGCCGTCTCAGCCGTGGCCGTCGCGGAAGGAGCGGTTGACCGCCGTGCGGTTGTAGAGCTCGTCGATCTCCTCCAGCGGGTCGGGGGCGCGGCGACGTGCCTCGATCTCCAGGTCGGTGCGGCTCTGGACGTCGTCGATGCCGACGGCCGAGTGCGACATCTGGTCGTTGAGCAGGTCGGCGCGGATCCGGGCACAGGACGTGGTCAGCTTGGCGTGGTGCTCGCGCAGGCGGTTCAGGGAGGCGTGGTCGACGTAGGCCGAGGTGCGGCTGTGCTGGGCGTAGAGGCCGAGCTGGGTGTCCAGCCGGTCCGCGTGCCCGCCGATCTCGGCCACCAACTGGGGCAGGTCACCCAGGCCCCACCCGTCGCGCAGCGCGTGGTCCACCGCCTGCCTGGTCAACGAGACCTCCCGGCGTAGATCCAGGCGCATCCGCTCCGTCTCGCCGGCGTCGCCGGGGTCCATCGCCGCCACGTGGGAGACGACCCGGCTGGTCACCTTGCGGGCCTTCTTGGTGGCCTTCTTGCCGACCTTGACCAGGAGGTAGATGCCCGCGGCTCCCACGAGCAGGAAGAGCAGCAGAATCACCAGCAGTATGGAGAGGAAAGTGCTGATCGGAGTCACCTCCCAACGGGGCGAAATCAGGGTGTTTCGAGCATAGCTCGCGTCCTCGTCCGGGTGCGGATGCCAAGCCGCTGAAAACGGCCGGGCGAGGTGACGTCCCACACTCGCTCATCGACTCCCGGCCGCCGATCGATCCCGCCACACTCCCGCCGGGGGCGTGTCCCCGCGGGTTCAGGCGGTGCCGACCGATCCGGCCGGTTCGGTCCGGGCACCGCCGATCCCGGCCTCCCCCGGGTGGGGGACGCCGGTCTCGGCGCGGACGGTGCCGAGGTGGGGCGGGAGCCAGCCCTCCCCGGCCACGTAGTGGCGGACGATCCGGGCGGGCACGCCGGCGATCACGCTGTGGTCCGGGAACTCCCCGCGGACCACGGCTCCGCCCGCGACCACGCACTGCCTGCCGATCCGGGTTCCCGGCAGGATGATCGAGCCGGCGCCCAGCCAGGAGCCCGAGCCGATGACCACGGGGTTGTTCCGCGGCCACTGACGGCCGATCGGTGTCTCAGGGTCGTCGTAGACGTGGTTCTGGTCGGTGATGTAGACGTAGGGGCCGGTGAACACGTGGTCGCCGATGTCGATCGACTGGTGTCCGACGATGTGGCTGCCCCTGCCGATCGAGCAGCTCCCGCCGATCCGCACGATCGAGTCCGGCCCCAGGTCCACCCCGGGGCCCATGCCCGCGGAGATGGAGACCCGTTCGCCGACCAGGGTGTGCGCGCCGATCTCGATCCACGCCTCGCCGAAGACGGCTCCGACGGGGAACGACAGGCAGGCGCCCTCGCCGAGGCGGCGGAACCGGTACCCCGCCGGACTGGCCGGGCTCACCGTTCCGGCCGCGCGGACCGCGATCCAGGCACGGTGGATCAAGCTGCCCATAGCGCGCCGTACCACACCACGAAGTGACATAGCGGCCCAAGTTACTCCCTGGTCGTATGGTGGCGAAATGCGGGGCGGGGGACGGGCGGGCGGTTCGCGGCAACCGTTTGATATCCTGAGAGCCCGTGGGCATGTAGGCCTCCATCAGGGTGCGCCGACTGATCTATGACGACCACGGGAGACTTCTTGCGCAGCGCCGCACACACCAAGCATCTGTTCGTCACCGGCGGCGTCGCCTCCAGTCTCGGTAAGGGACTGACGGCCTCCAGCCTCGGGCGTCTTCTTAAACTGCGGGGCCTGCGGGTCACCATGCAGAAACTCGACCCCTACCTCAACGTCGACCCCGGAACGATGAACCCGTTCCAGCACGGCGAGGTCTTCGTCACCGACGACGGCGCCGAGACCGACCTCGACGTCGGTCACTACGAGCGCTTCCTCGACACCGAGCTGCACGGTTCGGCGAACGTCACCACCGGCCAGGTCTACTCCAACGTCATCGCCAAGGAGCGCCGCGGCGAGTACCTCGGGGACACCGTGCAGGTCATCCCGCACATCACCAACGAGATCAAGGACCGGATCCGCTCCATGGCCGGTCCCGACGTGGACGTGGTCATCACCGAGGTCGGCGGCACCGTCGGCGACATCGAGTCGCTGCCCTTCCTGGAGGCCGTCCGCCAGATCCGCCACGAGGTCGGCCGGGACAACGTCTTCTTCCTGCACGTCTCGCTGCTGCCGTACATCGGCCCCAGCGGCGAGCTGAAGACCAAGCCCACGCAGCACTCGGTCGCCGCGCTGCGCAGCATCGGCATCCAGCCCGACGCGATCGTCTGCCGCTCCGACCGGCCGATCACCAACTCGCTCAAGCGCAAGATCAGCCTCATGTGCGACGTCGACGAGGACGCGGTCGTCTCCGCCATCGACGCGGCGAGCATCTACGACATCCCCAAGGTGCTGCACTCCGAGGGACTGGACGCCTACGTGGTGCGCCGTCTCGGCCTGCCCTTCCGCGACGTGGACTGGAAGGAGTGGGAGCAGCTCCTGCGCCGGGTGCACCGCCCGGCCAAGGAGGTCACGATCGCGCTCGTCGGCAAGTACATCGACCTGCCCGACGCCTACCTGTCGGTCACCGAGGCGTTGCGCGCGGGCGGTTTCGCCAACGACGCCCGCGTCAACATCCGCTGGGTGAAGAGCGACGACTGTGAGACGCCCGACGGCGCCGCCCGCGAGCTGGACGGCGTGGACGGCGTGCTGATCCCCGGCGGGTTCGGCGTGCGAGGCATCGAGGGCAAGCTTGGCGCGGTCCAGCACGCCAGGGAGAACAGGGTTCCGCTGCTCGGCCTCTGCCTGGGCATGCAGTGCATCGTCATCGAGGCCGCCCGCAACCTGGCCGGCATCGAGGACGCGGGCAGCAGCGAGTTCGACGTCGAGACCACCCACCCGGTCATCTCCACCATGGCGGATCAGGAGGACGTCGTCTCCGGCGATCGCGACATGGGCGGCACCATGCGGCTGGGTCTCTACCCCGCCAAGCTCACCGAGGGATCCCTCGCCCGCCGGCTGTACGGCATGGCCAAGGTGGACGAGCGTCACCGTCACCGCTACGAGGTCAACAACTCCTACCGTGACCAGCTGGAGAAGGTCGGCCTGGTCTTCTCCGGTCTGTCGCCCGACGGCCGCCTCGTGGAGTACGCCGAGCTGCCCGTCGACGTCCACCCCTTCTTCATCGGCACCCAGGCGCACCCGGAGTTCCGCTCCCGCCCGACCCGCCCGCACCCGCTGTTCAAGGGCCTCATCGGCGCGGCCCTGACCTACGCCGACGTCCGGGGCGCCACGGCCAGGGCGGGGCGGGGCAAGTGAGCGACCTCGTCCCCGGCCCCGCGCCCGCCCTCGTACCCCGTCCCGAGGCCGACCCCGTGACCGATTTCACGGCCGGTCCCGCGGCCGGCGTCGCCGACCTGCCGGAGGAGTGGAAGGTCGCCTCCTCCGCCGAGCACTTCAGCGGACGCGTCATCACCGCGGTGACCGACGCGGTCGTCATGCCGGACGGGGAGATCGTCAACCGCGACTACGTGCTCCACCCCGGATCGGTGGCCGTGCTCGCGCTCGACGACCACGACCGGGTGCTCATGATCCGGCAGTACCGTCACGCCGTCCGGCGTCTGCTCTGGGAGCTGCCCGCCGGCCTGCGGGACATCGAGGACGAGCCTCTCCACCTCGCGGCGGCCAGGGAGCTGGCCGAGGAGACCGGCTACCGGGCGGAGACCTGGCACACCCTGGTCGACGCCTTCACCTCGCCGGGCATGACCGACGAGCGGACCCGGATCTTCCTCGCCAGGGATGTCGCCCTCATCCCCGCCGGGGAGCTGGATTTCGTCCGGCGGCACGAGGAGGCCGACATGCCGGTGGTCTGGATTCCCCTGTCCGACGCGGTTCGCCGTGCCCTGGCGGGAATGATCCACAATTCCCAAGCCGTGGCCGGTATTCTCGCCGCATACGCCGCTTCGGCGGATGCTTTCGCCTCGCTGCGGCCCGCCGACGCACCGGAGGCATGACAGGAGGAGACCCTGAGCGAGACGGAGGCCGTCCTCTCCAGCTACCTCGCCCATCTGGCGGTGGAGCGGTGCCTGGCCGCCAACACATTGGCCTCCTACCGCCGTGACCTGCTGCGATACGTGGAGCATCTGCGGAACCGCAGGCGCTCCACCTTCGCGGAGGTCACCGAGGCCGATGTCACGGCCTTCCTCGCCGCACTGGCGGAGGGCGACGACAAGCACCAGGCTCTCGTCGCCAGCTCGGCGGCGCGGGCCGTCTCCGCGGTGCGTGGCCTGCACCGCTTCGCGCTGCGCGTGGGCATCTGCGGGCACGACCCGGCCCACCAGGTGCGCCCGCCGCGCAGGCTCAGGCGGCTGCCCAAGGCGATCAGTGTGAGCGACGTGGAACGGTTGATCGCGGCCTCGGGCCCGGAGGGCTCGCCGCTCACCATGCGCAACCGGGCGCTGCTGGAACTGCTGTACGGCACCGGCGCCCGCATCTCCGAGGCCGTGGGCCTCGCGGTGGACGACGTCGATCTGGGGTCGAAGACCCAGCAGGTGAGACTGCGGGGCAAGGACGGGCGCGCCCGGCTGGTACCCCTGGGCCGCTTCGCGCGAGAGGCGCTGGGCACCTATCTCGCCCGGGCCAGGCCGGGCATAGCCGCCCACGGCAGGGGCGGCCCGGGACTGTTTCTCAACGCCAGGGGTGGACGGCTCACCCGGCAGGGGGCCTGGGAGGTGCTCCAGGCCGCGGCGGAACGAGGGGGACTGGCGGGAATCTCACCGCATATCTTGCGACATTCGTTCGCAACACACCTCCTGGACGGGGGTGCGGACGTTAGGGTGGTTCAGGAATTACTCGGCCACGCCTCGGTGACCACCACCCAGGTGTACACCCTGGTCACGGTGGACAAGCTTCGGGAGGTCTACGCCGCCGCGCGTCCGCGCGCGCGGCATTGAGCTTCGTTGTGTCCGGGCGTGCCGCCTTGCCGCATACGTGATGACGCCATAGTGTCCGTCCGGACGGTCCGGTTCGAGGCCGTCAGGGAGGTTCGACTGGTGACTGTGACCACCGACGGTTCTGTCCGGGGAACGACCCCCGGAAACCCCGAGAATCCCTGGGGAGACACCAAGACCGCCGGGACCCCTCGTAGCGGGGGAGTCCTCGGCCCGACCGGACGACCTCGTCCGGTGTTCCCCGATCCGCCCCCGCGTACGGTGCACGGCCCGGCGCGTGTCGTGGCCATGGTCAACCAGAAAGGCGGCGTCGGCAAGACGACCACGACCATCAACCTGGGCGCGGCGCTGGCCGAGGCCGGGCTGAAGGTGCTGCTGGTCGACTTCGACCCGCAGGGCGCCCTCTCCGTCGGCCTCGGGATCAACCCCCACCAGCTTGACCTGACGGTCTACAACCTCCTGATGGAGCGGCAGATCACCGCCCACGACGTGCTGATGGAGACCGGCGTCGAGAGAATGGATCTGCTGCCCAGCAACATCGACCTGTCGGCGGCCGAGGTCCAGCTCGTCACGGAGGTAGCCCGCGAGCAGGTGCTCGGCCGGGTGATCAAGCCTCTCCTGCCCGAGTACGACGTCTGCCTGATCGACTGCCAGCCCTCCCTGGGGCTGCTCACGATCAACGCGCTGGCCTGCGCGCACGGCGTCATGGTGCCGCTGGAGTGCGAGTTCTTCGCGCTGCGCGGGGTCGCGTTGCTGATGGACACCATCATCAAGGTCCAGCAGCGCATCAACGAGGACCTGGTCATCGAGGGGTTGCTCGCCACCATGTACGACGCGCGTACGCTGCACGGCCGTGAGGTGCTGGCCCGGGTCGTCGAGGCGTTTGACGACAAGGTCTACCATACCGTGATCAACCGGACGGTCCGCTTCCCGGACGCCACCGTGGCCGGCGAGCCCATCACCAGTTTCGACTCCTCCTCACTCGGTGCCAGCGCCTACCGTGAACTGGCTCGCGAGGTTCTCGCCAGGTGGAACGCGCTGTAGCGGTGATCGCGGTCCCGGGTGCGGGACAATGGCGGGATGACCGAGCAGCCACAGACGGCCGTCGACACCTTCAGGGTGCACCTGGAGGTCTTCGAGGGCCCCTTCGACCTGCTGCTCGGTCTGATTTCCAAGCACAAACTGGACATCACCGAGGTCTCGCTCAGTCAGGTCACCGACGAGTTCATCTCCTACATCCGGGCCAGGGGATCGCAGTGGGACCTGGACCAGGCGAGCCACTTCCTGCTCGTCGCGGCGACCCTGCTCGACCTGAAGGCGGCCCGGCTGCTGCCGTCGGGCGAGGTCGACGACGAAGAGGATCTCGCCCTTCTGGAGGCCCGTGACCTGTTGTTCGCCCGGCTTCTCCAGTATCGGGCCTACAAGGAGGTGGTGAAGGTCCTCTCCAGCCGGATGGCCGAGGAGGCCCTGCGCTTCCCCCGGATCGTGCCGATGGAGGCCGAGTTCGCCAACCTCCTGCCCACGCTGATCCTGGGCATCGGGCCCGAGCGCCTCGCCGAGATCGCCCGGCAGGCCTTCGTCCCCAAGGTTCCGCCCTCGGTCTCGGTCGCCCACATCTATCAACCACTCGCCAATGTGCGCGATCAGGCGGTTATCCTTGTCGAGCGGCTCCGACGGCTGCGCCGGGCGACCTTCCGGGCTCTCACCTCCGACTGCGCGGGCACCTTCGAGGTCGTCGCGCGTTTCCTGGCCGTCCTGGAGCTCTACCGGGAGGCGGCCGTCTCCTTCGAGCAACTGGAGCCCCTCGGGGATCTCCACGTGACCTGGACCGGCAGCGACGACGGGGACGTCACCGTGGCCGACGACTACGACGAGAGCACGAGGAAAGAGCCCGCCGATGACTGACGCGGTAGTCGAGCCGGACCTCCGCACCGGGCTGGAGGCCATCCTGCTCGTGGTCGACGAGCCGGTCACCGAGACCACCCTCGCCCAGGTGCTGGACCGTCCCGTCCCCGAGGTCGCCAGGATGCTCCGGGAGCTGTCGGCGGAATACACCGACGGCGGCCGGGGTTTTGATCTCAGAGAGGTCGCCGGCGGCTGGCGGTTCTACACGCGGGCCGAGTGCGCGGCCCTCGTGGAGCGGTTCGTCCGCGACGGCCAGCAGGCGCGGCTCACCCAGGCCGCGCTGGAGACCCTGGCCGTGGTCGCCTACCGGCAGCCGGTCAGCCGGGCCCGGGTGGCGGCCGTCCGAGGTGTCAACAGCGAAGGCGTCATGCGTACGCTGGTAGCGAGAGGGCTGGTCGAGGAGGCCGGCACCGACCCGGAGAGCCAGGCACTGCTCTACCGGACAAGTTCGTATTTTCTTGAACGGATGGGCCTGCGGGATCTCGACGAGCTTCCCGAACTGGCGCCGTTCCTGCCCGACGACGTGGAAATCCTAGAGGAGCAGAAGTAGTGGACAACAGGCGTAGTACCCCGTCCGGTGATGGACGCGGTCGAGGCCGTGGCGGCGCCCCGCGCGGTGGCGACCCCCGTGGGGGCGGCAACTTCAGAGGCGGATCCCGAGGCGGGGCCCAGGGCGGCTTCCGTTCCGCGGCCCCTCGCGGGGACGATCGTGGCGGTTTCCGCTCCGAGGGGCCGCGCAGGGATGATCGTGACGATTCGCGTGGCCGGTACGGCAGGCCCGCCGCCGGTTCGCAGGGTGGTTCCCGTTTCGAGGGTCCGCGCAGGGATGACCGTGGGGGCTTCCGCTCCGACGGTCCGCGCCGTGATGACCGTGAAGGTTTCCGCGCCGGTCCGGCCCGCCGTGACGATCGTGGCGGTTTCCGCTCCGACGGTCCGCGCCGTGACGATCGCGATGACTCGCGTGGCCGGTACGGCAGGCCCGCCGCCGGTTCGCAGGGTGGTTCCCGTTTCGAGGGTCCGCGCAGGGATGACCGTGGGGGCTTCCGCTCCGACCG
>NZ_JBEXUG010000001.1:269185-318668 GCF_040614315.1 Streptosporangium sp. NPDC006007
CGACGGTCCGCGCCGCGACGATCGCGGCGGTTTCCGTGCCGGTGGTCCGGCTCGCGGGGACGACCGCGGTGGTTTCCGCGGTGACCGTGACTCCTCGCGTGGCGGCTTCCGTTCCGCGGCCCCTCGCGGGGACGATCGTGGCGGTTTCCGCTCCGAGGGTCCGCGCAGGGATGATCGTGACGATTCGCGTGGCCGGTACGGCAGGCCCGCCGCCGGTTCGCAGGGCGGTTCCCGTTTCGAGGGTCCGCGCAGGGATGACCGTGGGGGCTTCCGCTCCGACGGTCCGCGCAGGGATGACCGTGAGGGTTTCCGCGCCGGTCCGGCCCGCCGTGACGATCGTGGCGGTTTCCGCTCCGCGGCCTCTCGCGGGGAGGACCGTGGCGGTTTCCGCTCCGAGGGTTCCGCCCGCCGGGACGACCGGGACGACCGCGGTGGTTTCCGCGCCGACCGCGACCCCTCACGCGGCCGGTCCGGGGCGGACCGTGGCCGGACCGAGGCGCCGGGGAGCGGTTCCCGCGGCCGGTTCGGCAGGACGGCCCGCAGGGACGAGGTTCAGACGATCGGCGGCGGGCGGACCGGCCCCTCCACCGGGCGTGGTGCCGCGGCCGGCCGCTCCCCGGCGGCGAAGGCCGAGCTCCGGCCCGGTGCGATCCAGAACGACCGGTTCAAGACCGCCCGCCAGCCCCGCCGCGACTCCGACTTCTACGACGGCGGCTACGTCGACGAGCGCGACACCACCGAGGTTCCGGACGGCGTCCGGCTGCAGAAGGTCCTCGCCCAGGCGGGCGTGGCCAGCCGCCGGGCCTGTGAGGAGATGATCGGTGAGGGCAGGGTGACGGTCGACGGTCAGGTGGTCCGCCGCTTCGGCGCCCGGGTGGACCCGGCCAAGCAGGTCATCCACGTGGACGGCAAGCGACTGCCGACAATGCCCGACCTGGTCTACCTCGCCGTCAACAAGCCGATCGGCGTCGTCAGCACCATGTCCGACCCCGACGGCCGCCCCTCCCTGGCCGACTACGTGGCCGACCGCACCGAGCGGCTGTTCCACGTGGGCCGCCTGGACACCGAGACCGAGGGTCTCATCCTGCTCACCAACGACGGCGAGCTGGCCAACCGCCTCACCCACCCGAGCTACGGCGTGCAGAAGAAGTACTGGGCGAAGGTCCCCGGCAAGATCGAGCGCGATCTGGGCCGCCGCCTGAAGCAGGGCGTCGAACTGGAGGACGGCATCGCCAAGGCCGACTCCTTCACCCTGGTCCAGGAGCACGGGCAGCAGGCGCTGGTGGAGGTCGTTCTGCACGAGGGCCGCAAGCACGTCGTCCGCCGCATGCTGGAGGAGGTCGGGCACCCGGTCATCGACCTGGCCCGCATCGAGTTCGGCCCGGTCAAGCTCGGCCGCCTCAAGCCGGGTACGGTCCGCACGCTGACCCTCAAGGAGGTCGGCGAGCTCTACGCGGCCGTGGGCCTGTAACCTTCACGGGCATGCTCGGGACACGCCGGGCCGCCTCATGGGCGGTCCGGCGTGCCAGGATACGGAGGAGCGACGATGGTGCGGGCGATCCGCGGTGCGATTCAGGTGGAGGGCAACGACCGGGACGCGATCCTGGCCGGGGTGACCGAGCTGGTCACCGAGGTGATGGGGCGTAACAGGCTCACCACCGCCGACGTGATCAGTGTGATCTTCACGTCCACGCCCGACCTGACCGCGGAGTTTCCCGCCCTGGCCGCCCGCAAGCTCGGCTTCCACGACGTCCCGCTGATCTGCGCCTCCGAGATCGACGTTCCGGGCGCGTTGCCCCACGTCGTGCGGCTGATGGCCCACGTGGAGACCGATCGGCCGCGTCATGAGATCCAGCACGTCTATCTGCGCGGCGCGGTCGCCCTGCGCGTGGACATCGCTCAGTGAACCCGTCATGCGACACCATGTCCGAGGAGCGCGGGTGAGCGGGATCGAAAGCGTCCTTGTCGTCGGCACCGGCCTGATCGGCACCTCGATCGCCCTGGCCCTGCGGGAGCAGGGCGTCACCGTCTTCCTGGACGACTGTGACGCGGCGGCCGTACGGCTGGCGCGTGAGCTCGGCGCGGGCGTCGAGTGGCCCGCCGAGGGGAGCCCGGACACCGCCTCGGGCGTCGCTCCGGACACGATCGTGGACATCGCGGTCATCGCGGTCCCGCCGCACGTGGTCGCGGACCGGCTCGCCGGCCTGCAGAGGGCCGGGGCGGCCCGGTTCTACACCGACGTGGCCAGCGTCAAGGCGCTTCCGCTTCAGCAGGCCGCGGCCCTCGGCTGCGACCTGACCACCTATGTCGCCGGGCATCCCCTCGCGGGCCGGGAGCGTTCCGGGCCCGCCGCCGCCAGGGCCGACCTGTTCCTGGGGCGGCCGTGGGCGCTGTGCCCGACGGAGGAGACCTCACCCGAGGCGGTGGAGGTCCTGCGCGGGCTGATCAAACTCTGCGGCGGCGAGGCCGTCGAGGTCGAGGCGGCCGAGCACGACCGGGCCGTCGCGATCATCTCGCACGCCCCGCATGTGGCCGCCTCCGCGGTCGCCGCCCGGCTCGCCGACGCCTCGGCCACCGCGCTGGGCCTGGCCGGTCAGGGGGTCCGCGACGTCACGCGCATCGCCGCCGGCGATCCGGGCCTGTGGACCGGCATCCTGTCCGGCAACGCCCTGCCGGTGGCCGAGGTGCTGGAGGCGGTGGCGGCCGACCTGGCGGCGGCGGCCGCCGCGCTGCGTGCGTCCTCCGACCCGGCGGCCATGGGCGGCGTCACCGAGCTGCTGCACCGGGGTGTGGCGGGCACCGGCCGGATCCCCGGCAAGCACGGCGGTCCGGCACGCGTCTACGCGACCGTCCAGGTCATCATCGGTGACCGTCCGGGTGAGCTGGCCCGGCTGTTCCAGGTGGCCGAGGCCGCGGGTGTCAACATCGAGGACGTCCGGCTGGAGCACGCTCCCGGTCTCCCGCTGGGCGCGGCCGACCTGTCGGTGCAGCCGGAGGCGGTGGCCGCGCTGTCGGAGGCGCTGCGGGCCCACGGCTGGCACCTGCCCTGAGGGCTCCCGGCCAGACCCGGCCGGTCATTCCCGGCAGGCGCGGAGGGATTCCCCGCGGGGCCCGTTCCGGCGACCCCCGCGGCCCGCTCCGGCGGTCCTCGGGGGCGGCCCGCCGTCTTGATGCGTGATTCCCCCGTCGTTCCCGGTAGCCTCGTACGGACAACTGAAGCGGGCTGCAAGGGAGAGGCGTCGTGACCGGACTGGTCGTCGCCATGGACGGTCCTTCGGGGTCGGGCAAGTCGAGCGCGTCGCGCGGGATCGCGCGGGCGCTGGGGCTGCGTTATCTCGACACCGGGGCGATGTACCGTGCGATCACCTGGTGGATGCTCCAACGGGGTGTCGACCTCTCCGACCCCGAGGCGGTCGCTGCCAGGGCGCTGGATCCCCTTCTCACGGTCGGCACCGACCCCGGCGCTCCGTCGGTGGCCGTGGACGGAGTCGACGCCGCCGTGCCCATCCGCACCTCCGAGGTCACCGCGGCCGTCTCCGCGGTCAGCGCGGTGCCCGAGGTGCGGCGCCGGCTGGTGGCCGAGCAGCGTGAGATCATCGGTCTGGGCGACATCGTCGTCGAGGGCCGTGACATCGGCACGGTGGTCGTGCCCGGCGCCCAGGTCAAGATCTACCTGACCGCGAGCGCGGACGCCCGGGCCCTCCGCCGTACGGCGGAGCTCGCCGGCACCACGCTGGAGGCGCAGAAAAGCGCCATGGCCAGGCGTGACACCCTGGACTCGACGCGGAAGACCGACCCATTGGCGATGGCGGCCGACGCCGTCGAACTGGACACCACGGCGCTGAACCTGGAAGAGGTCGTCGCCGAGGTACTGCGCGTGATTAAGGAAAAGGCGTGACGGGGGAATACGACGGAGACAACGGCTGGATCGAGGCCGAGCTGCTCGATCCGGATACCGGTGACGGCTCAGGGGAGGCGGGCCCCGACTTCGACCCGCAGCCGGTCGTGGCCGTGGTGGGCCGTCCCAACGTGGGCAAGTCCACCTTGGTCAACCGGATAATCGGCCGCCGGGAGGCGGTCGTGGAGGACGTGCCGGGCGTGACCCGTGACCGGGTCACCTACGACGCCACCTGGCGAGGCCGCCGGTTCACGGTGGTCGACACCGGCGGCTGGGACCCCGACGCGACCGGCATGGCGTTGAAGATCGCCGAGCAGGCGCAGGTCGCGGCCGAGCTGGCCGACGTGATCCTGTTCGTCGTGGACGCCGTGGTGGGCGTCACCGACGCCGACGAGATCGTCGGCCACGTGCTGCGCGGTTCCGGGAAGCCGGTCATCCTCGCGGCGAACAAGGTCGACAACCAGCAGATGGAGCTGGAGGCCGCCGGTCTGTGGGCCCTCGGCCTGGGCGAGCCGCAGCCGGTCTCCGCCCTGCACGGCCGTTCCAGCGGCGACCTGCTCGACGTGATCCTCGACAAGCTGCCGGAGACGCCGCCCCAGCGTTTCGGCGCCGAGCGCGGCCCGCGCCGGGTCGCCCTGGTGGGCAAGCCCAACGTGGGCAAGTCCTCCCTGCTGAACAAGCTGGCCGGTGAGGAGCGCGTGCTCGTCGATCCGATGGCGGGCACCACCCGCGACCCGGTCGACGAGCTGATCCAGCTCGGCGGCAAGACCTGGCGCTTCGTGGACACCGCGGGCATCCGCCGGCGTGACCGGGAGCTGAAGGGCGCCGACTTCTACGCGAGCATGCGCACCCGGGCCGCCCTGGAGCGGTCGGAGGTGGCGGTCGTGCTCATCGACGCCAGCGAGGTGCTGACCGAGCAGGACCTGCGGATCATCTCCCTGGTGATCGACTCCGGTCGTGCCATGGTGGTGGCGTTCAACAAGTGGGACCTCCTCGACGAGGACCGCCGGCACTACCTGGAGAAGGAGATCGACCGCCAGCTCATCCGCGTGCCGTGGGCACTGCGGGTCAACATCTCGGCGAAGACCGGCTGGCACGTGGACCGGCTTGTCCCGGCCTTGGAGAAGGCGCTGGACTCCTGGGCCACCCGGGTGCCCACCGCCCGCCTCAACGCCTTCCTCACCGACCTGGTGGCGGCCACTCCGCCCCCGGTCCGGGGTGGCAAGCAGCCCAAGATCCTCTTCGCCACCCAGGCGACGACCGAGCCGCCCAGGTTCGTGCTGTTCACCTCGGGCTTCCTTGAGGAGACCTACCGCCGCTTCATCGAGCGCCGGATCCGCGAGGAGTTCGGCTTCGCCGGCTCTCCCATCGAGGTCACGATGAAGATCCGGGAGAAGCGGCAGTCCCAGAAGAACCAGAAGAAGAAGTAGCTACCCCCGGCGGACGGCCCGGCCCGCGCCGGGCCGTCCGCCGTCTTCGCCGAAGGCCCGTCCGGCCGGCGTGTCCGGAGGGCTCGGGGCTTTCGGGGTTCCCGGGGTTTTCGGCCCGTCGCGGGAGTGACAGCGGGAGCAGGGCTCCCACCGCGCACAGGGCGGAGGCCGGCAGGAAGATCTCGCCTCACTCCGCCGGCGCGGTGATCCGCGCCGGCACGTCGTAGTCGTGGAGGGCGACGGTCACCCCGCCGCCGGTCATCGGCAGATCGGCCCTGATCAGACGGCCGGTGGCCCTGTCGATCCAGAGCCTGCCGTCCACGCTCTGCTTGAGGCCGGGGACCATCGCCGCGAGGACCTGCTGGGAGAACGTGGCCGAGAGCCGGTAGGCGTCGGCGCCGTCCACCCTCTCCGTGGCCTCGGTCTCCGGGTTCTGCGCGGTGCTCAGCAGCCGCACGACGCCCCGTCCGGGGTCGAGGATGGCCGAGGGGTCGTAGATCGAGGCCAGCTGGCTCCGCGACATCCTCTGAAAGCCGCCCGTCGCGCCCTTGAAATGGACGGTGTCACCGATCAGGACGAAGCTGATCTCCTGGAGGGTGCCCATCAGGTCGATCTGAATGGTCCACTTGGCGTCGCCGGTCCCGCTGAGGCGGCCGGCGGCCTTCTTGACCGGCAACGGCGATGTGCCCTCGGTCTCCATGCTGAAGGCCGCGGACCTGACGGCCCGCATCGCGTCCGCGCACCTGGCGACCAGTTCGGCGCCGCTGGGAAGGGCCGCCCTGCCGTCGGAGACGTCACCACCGCCGCACGCTGTGATCAGGGAGAGCGCGGCGGCGACCACGGCTACGAGGATCCGGCGGGCGGGCGGGGGAACGGGCATGGCGGGATCGTAACGACCGCCCGGTCAACCAAGGGAGGAGCCGCCGGTATCGGTTTCGCGTCAGCGGAGGCTCTTGAGGTGGTCCACCACGGGGGTGTAGGCGGCCTCCAGTTCGCGAAGTTGGTCGTCGGTCAGCAGGTCGATGAAGTGCTGCCGCACGCTGGCCACATGGTGCGGCGCGACCCTCTGGATCGTGTCCCAGCCGTGTTCGGTGAGCACGGCGAAGGTGCCGCGCCGGTCGTCGACGCAGGTCTCCCGGGCGACCAGCCCGGCGGCCTCCATCCGGGAGATCTGGTGGGACAGGCGGCTACGCGACTGGATCGTGGCGTCGGCCAGGTCGCTCATGCGCATCCGGTGGCCGGAGCTCTCCGACAGGTTGACCAGGATTTCGTAGTCGTTCACCGACAGCCCGAAGGTCTGCAGTTCACGGTCGAGACGGTGTTCCAGAAGCTTGTGCGCGGCCAGATGAGCACGCCAGGCCCGCTGCTCCATTGAGGTGAGCCAGCGGGGCTCCCCGTTGTTCACTGGTGGTGTCACCATTCCTCATTCGCCACTCGCGGCCCGATTCGCGGCGCGGGAGCTCCGGCCGGCCGGTCGTTCCCCTGCCGTGTCGCGCTCGCTCCCGGCTCATAGATCAAAACCTACCTCAGGCAGGGGTGACGCCCTCGTCGCAGGTCCGGCGAACCGGGCGGTCCGCCCGGCTTCCGGCGGATCGGGCCAGCGCGGCCGGACGGTCGGTGACGGCGCAGGCCGCCACGCCCGAGTCGGTCCGCCACTCCAGCAGATGCCTGCCTTCCCACTCCAGGCGGCGGGGGCCGTCCGCCTCCCGCAGGCCGGTGAGAGGGAGCGCGGACAGGTCTGTCGTGTGCAGGTCGTCCAGGGTCAGCTCACCGCGTTTGATGAGCGCCTCCTTGCGTACCCAGAACCGGATCAGAGCCTCGTTGCCGGTGACCAGGGCGCGTTCGGCGGGGGAGAGCGTCTGCGCGGCCAGGGACTCCTTCAGCGGGCCCGCGGGGACGTGCTCGGCGTCCACCCCGACCCGTCCGGGGCCGGCCGCCGCGCAGACATAGCCTCGGCTATGGCTGAGGCTGACCCCAAGTTCCGGGGCCTCCGCGAGATACGGCCTGCCGTGCCCGGGACCGCATCGGCCGCAGTGCTGCAGCAGCGTGAGCCGGTCTTCCGGAACGCCGATGGCCTGGGCCGCGCAACGCCGTACGAGGAGGTGGGCCGCGATGAAGTCACGGCGGTGGTCCTCGTGGAGGAATTTCGCCGCGCGTCCGCGCTCGGCGTCGGTCAGCAGATCCAGCGCGGAGGGGGAGTAGATCTCGTCGGTCGGGCCGGCCAGCACCAGGCAATCGCGCATCCGCCTAGGTTATGCGGACCAGGCGGGCCTGTGGGGGCGGGGCGGGTCTTATCTCGTCCGCCGGGGCCCCGGATGAGGGCCCGCGTCCTGATCCGGTCGCCGCCGTTCCGGCCCGGACCACGTCACCGGGGCGGCTGGGGCGTTCGGAACTCCGGTGGGGCCGGGCCGCGCGTGGGGCGGGCGGGGGTCCCGGTTCCAGGAGTTGGCTCGGGGTGGGGCCGGGGCGCGGGTGGGGCGGTCCGGTCCCGCGCCCGGCCGGGCCGAAGCCGGGCGGGCGCGGAGTGGTCCGGGGCTGTCAGGAGGGTCGGGAGGGAGCGGCCGGAGGGAGACCGCCGGTCAGGAGGAGATCGCGTTCATCCAGCCCTCGATCTCGTCGGGGTGACGGGGCAGCCCGGCCGACATCAGACGGGCGCCGTCGGCGGTGATGACGAGGTCGTCCTCGATCCGCACGCCGATGCCGCGCAGTTCCGGCGGGAGCGTCAGGTCGTCCGGCTGGAGGTAGAGACCGGGCTCGACGGTGAGCACCTGTCCTTCGGCCAGCACGCCGTCCAGGTAGGTCTCCGCGCGGGCCTTGGCGCAGTCGTGCAGGTCGATGCCGAGCATGTGACCGCTGCTGCAGATGGTGTATCGGCGGTACAGGCCGCTGCCGGCCTCCATGGCCTCGTCGGGGCCGATCTTGAGCACGCCCCAGTCGTAGAGCCCCTCGGCGATGACCCGCATGGCCGCCCGGTGGAAGTCGCGGAATCTCGCGCCCGGCCGCAGCGTGGCGATCGCCGCGCTCTGGGCCTCGTAGACCAGCTCGTAGACCTGGCGCTGGATCGGGCTGAAGCGCCCGGACAGCGGCAGCGTCCTGGTGATGTCGGCGGTGTAGAGGTTGTCGGTCTCCACGCCCGCGTCGAGCAGCAGCAGCTCGTTCTCGTTCAGCCGGCCGTCGTTGCGGATCCAGTGCAGCACGCACGCGTGCGCGCCGGAGGCCACGATGCTGTCGTAGCCGACCGAGTTGCCCTCCAGCCGGGAGCGGAGGCCGAAGACCCCTTCGAGGTACCGCTCGCCCCGCCGGTGGGCCAGGGCGGCGGGCAGCGCCCGCACCACGTCCTCGAACCCGCGTGTGGTGGCGTCCACCGAGAACTGGAGCTCGGCGACCTCCCACTCGTCCTTGATCAGCCGCATCTCGGACAGGAAGACGGCCAGCTCCTCGTCCTTCTCCGGACCGCCGTCGTAGGAGGTGACCAGGGCGTCCACCGAGGGGTCCACCCCGCGCAGCACCCGGGCCGGCCCCTTGAGCGCCTCGTCGATCCTGTCGATCGCCGCGCAGTCGATCAGGTAGAGCGCCTCGGCCTCGGCCAGGTCGGGGCGGCGGCCCACCCAGAACTCGCCGTAGCGGCGGTCCCGGTAGAACTCCTGGCCGGCCCGTCCCGGCGCGGAACGCTGCGAGCGCGGGCGCAGGAACAGCGTGGCGGACCCTGACGGCTCGACGACCAGGACGTTGTCCGGCTCCTGGTCCCCCGTGAGGTAGGTGAACGCGCTGTGCGCCCGGAACCGGTAGTCGGTGTCGTTGCTGCGGACCTTCAGCGTGCCGGACGGGATGATCAGCCGTTCGCCGGGGAAGCGCGCGGCGAGCGCGGCCCGGCGCTTGGCGGTGTATGTGGCAAGCGGCAGGGCGGTCAGATCGTCACGGTGGGTATCGGCCCAGCCGGTGCGCATGAACGCGGCGAGGGCGTCGGAGACCGGCAGGTCGTGGCTGCCGGTGTTGAGCTTCTCGGTCATCGTGTCCCCGGGAACGGAGGTGTGTAGTATTTCACACATTACTCGTGCCGGGTTGGGCTCGCATCCCTCCGGGTGAGCCGTGGAGCGGTCCCGGGGCTATGGGCCCGGTGGCGCCGAGCCTCCGGGACGCACGCGAGATCCCGCCTCCGCAAAACCCCGGACACTCTCTCGGCGCGCCCCATTACTGTGTGTAACATTGCGATTACCGCTTTTGTCCTTGTCTGTGCTTAGAGAGGGCCCTGACGGGGCAAAGAATAGGGATACCCCCAGCCAGGCTGAACCGAGGTGGTCTTGATGCTGATCGGTACGATTCTGCAGACCAAAGGCTCGGATGTGGAGACCGTCCATCCCAGGGCGACGGTGACCGAACTGCTGGCCATACTGGCCGACAGGAACATCGGTGCCGTGGTGGTCTCCGAGGACGGCTCGTCGATTCTGGGCATCGTCTCCGAGCGCGACATCGTGCGGCGGCTCCACGCTCGCGGCGCGGACGCGCTGAACGCCCCCGTCTCCTCCATCATGACGACGGAGGTCCGCACCTGTTCACCGGGCGTCAACGTCGACGACCTGCGCCAGACCATGACCACGCACCGCATCCGGCACGTCCCGGTCGTGTCCGGCGACCGGCTGATCGGCATCGTGAGCATCGGTGACGTGATCAAGAGCGCCATCGAGACCCTGGAGACCGAGAGGGCCCACCTGGTCGACTACCTCCACCGCTGAGCCCCCGGTGGGGCCCGGCGACGGTGCCGGGCCCCATGGGTTTTTCCGGGTTTCCCCGGGTCTTCTACTGCACGGTTATCTTGTCGACCTCGATGGTGACGCCCTTCACCTGCGGTGTCGACGTTCCGGTTGTCACCGTTCCGGTTCCCGAGCCCACGCCCTTGACCTTCAGTGTGTAGTTCAGGCTGCCGCCGGGGGCGCCGGGCGTGCTGACCACCCGCAGGTCCCCGGCCGGCGCCCCGGCGATCCGGCCGCCGGCCGTACCCTCGTCGTTCTCGGCGCCGACGGTCAGGCCGTAGATCGCCGGCGCGTCACCGGGCAGCCGGTTCGGGTCGTAGGTGTAGGTGACGTCCTCGGCCCCGTTGAGCCCGATCCACTGCTGGAACACCTTGACGTCCGTCGTCCCGTAGACGTTGAGCCGCCATTCGACGACGAGCCACCTGTTCACGCCGTCGCTCAGCGTGCCGGTGTAGACGCCCGGCGCGCCGGTGCCGTCCAGGTCGGTCCAGTAGGGGGCGAGCACGTTGTTCGGGGCGGACGGATCCGGCAGGGGCTGAGGCGTGGCGTTGATGTCGGCCGAGCCCGAGGTGCCTCCCGCCACCGTGTAGCCGTTGGAGACGATGCCGATCCGGGTGTAGGTCTTGCCCGCGTACGTGAACGCGGGAACGGTGAAGTTAAGCGCCTGCTCGTCGCCGATCGGCGTCGGCTGGATGCCGAAGGTGTCGAGCGGCAGGTAGGGTGCGGGGCCGGTCCCCGGGGTGATGCCCGGCCGGTCGGGCCGCCTGGCCACCAGGGTGGCCTTGGCCGTCGCCACCTGCGAGCCCACCTTCGTGGCCCCGGTCACGCCGGTCAGCCGCAGCTTGCCGTTCAGCGTGCTGACCGCCGTCACCTCGGCGTCGGTGAGGGTGTCGTTCCGCACGCCGACCGTGCAGACGGCCTCGCCGGTCCCCTTCGGGATGGTGGCCGGCGTGCAGGTCTGCTCGATCGGGACCGCGCCCTCCTTGCGGAAGAACGCCACAGGCAGGTGCAGGTCGCGCCCGCCGCCCACCTGCTTGAGGTTCACCTGACCGAAGTACTGCCCGTCCGGCAGGTCGGGTGCGGTGATCATCACGGTGACCTTGGCGGTCTTGCCCGGCCTGACGCTGAACACCGGTGGCAGCACCGCGATGCTCGCCCCGCTCACGGTGGTGCCGGCGGCCCGGTAGGTGAGCGTCCGGCCGGTGACGTTGGTGAAGGTCCGCTTGGCCGTGATGAGACCCGGCATGATCGGGGCGTTCACCGACGGCAGGTTGAGGTCGACCCGGTTCAGCTCGTCGTTCGCCGAGGCGGTGAAGTTCTCCGCCGTCTCGTTCAGGGTCAGGCCGGGATCGCCCGCCTTGGTCAGGTCGATACGGCCGCCGCCCAGATCGAAGGGGTCGGCGGGGGTGACGCGGTCCTGTTTGGTGACCGAGGTCTTGGCCGTGGTCTCCAACGCGGACTTGACCTGGCCCGGAGTCCAGTCGGGGTGCAGCGCGAACACCAGGGCGGCGGCGCCCGCGACGTGCGGCGACGACATCGAGGTGCCCGAGATGACCTGATAAAGGTTGCCCTGCGGGCCGCCGGCCGGACCCTCCAGCGTGGGGGTCTGCCCGGCCAGGATATGCAGGCCGGGCGCGGTGACGTCCGGCTTGAGGAAGTCCCCGCCCGGGCCGCGAGAGGAGAACGTGGTGATCACGTCGCCCTGCCAGGCGGCCTTGGCCCCCTGGGTGAACGTGGCGGTCGCGCCGGGGTTGGCGGACAGGAAGGCCAGCAGCGCGTCGGTCTCCGGCTTGTCGGTGTGGACCGCCGGGACCCAGTGGTTGTCGGTCATCACGTCGAGCGGGGTGGTGTTGAGGAGGATCATGCCCGCCGCGCCGCCCTGAAGCACGTTGTGGCCCTTGAGCACGCGGTTGGGGCCGCGCTCACAGACGACGATCTTGCCGGTGAACAGGCCGGCCGGTGCCGGGCCGGCGCAGAGCGCGTTGGAGTACGGCGGGGCCGAGGCGAGGACCACCGGCAGCGGCGAGGCGACACCGGCCGTGATGGAGGCGCCCTTGACGGTGGTGGTCGCGCCGCCCGTGCCGGTCAGCGTGATCGTGGACTGGAACGTCCGGCTCTGCGTGGAGGCGGCCACCGTGGTCACCCACGGGCTGACGTGGTTGACGGTCGAGGCGCCGGGCCCCGAGTTGCCCGCCGAGGTCGACACGAGCACCCCGGCCGCGTAGGCGTCGAGGAAGGCCAGCTCCACCGGGTCGCTGTAGGGGGAGCTGCCGCCGGAGATGGAGAAGTTGATCACACGGACGCCGTCCAGGATCGCCCGGCCCACCGCCTGCGCCGAGTCGGAGGGGAAGCAGCCCTGCTCGCCGCAGACCTTGTAGACCGACACGTGTGCCGCGGGGGCGATGCCGTGGATCGGGCCGCGGCCGATGCCGAGCGGGTTGGCGTCGGCCACCGGGCCGCCGGCCGAGGTGGTCGCGGTGTGCGTGCCGTGGCCGTTGGAGTCACGGGCGCTGTCCGGGTACGTCTCCCCCGGGTAGACGGAGTTGTAGGTCTCCAGGAACGGCGCGCCGCCGATCAGCTTCCGGTTGCAGGCGAACGGGTCGGCCGCCGAGGTCAGCGGGTTGTCCCCGAAGTCACAGACGCGCGGGGTGCCGTCCTTGGTGGGCGGTACGGCGGGCAGCGTGCCGGGGTCGGCGAACTGGGGGTGCTCCGGCCAGGCGCCGGAGTCCAGGACGCCGACCACTACGCCCTTGCCCGAGGAGGAGCTGCCGCCCAGCCTGCTGTAGATCGCCGGCGCCCCGATGAAGGAGGCGCTGGAGTCGGTCAGGAGCTGTTCGGGCCTGTCCTCCTGGACGGCGGCCACTCCCGGCAGCTTCAGCAGCGCGGCGGCCTTGTTGGCGGGGATGCGCAGCGCGATGCCGCCGTAGACGGTCCGTAACCGCTGCCCGGCCTTCGCGCCCGGCACGTTCCTGGCGAGTTCGGCGAGGAAGGTGTCCTCCACGTCCTCGATGTGCTTTTCGTATTTCTTGGCGTCGGCGCTCTCCACATCGAGCGACCTACCGGTCTTGGCGGGGCTCGTGGCGGGCAGGCCCTTGAGCTCGCCCTGATAGGCGGCGTATGAGTCGTAGTCGAGTTTGACCATCACGCCGACGGTCGCGCCCGAGGTGGACTTCAGCAGCGCCTGGTCGCTCTGGGCGAGCCTGCCGGTCGGTGACTTGGCGCCCTGTACCAGCTCCCCACCGGTCAGCGGGGTCGCCGTCCACTTCCCGGCCGCCGGGGCGGGGGTCGGGGTGGGGGTCGGGTCCGCGCTCGCCGGCGGCGCCATCGCCGCGACGAGCCCGACGCCGGCGGCGAATATCGCCAGGCGGTTGACCCTTGCTAAACGGGACTTGCTTGACAACGAGACCTCCCTGTAGGGACGCATGACCGCGCCACACGACCGGGAGGTGCCAGGTCACCCGGGCATGCCCGAATCGGGGCATGGCTGAGGAGGACTCGGCCCTCCCCGTTGGGTGACGAGAGAACGGCCACCTGCAAAGGTGGCCGATCATGTCAGGGAGCCTAACTAAGCCTTTTTTATTTGCCTAGATCAGGAAATTGCCACATTTTTCGTCGGAAGTGGTCAGATTTAATTACCTGGTCTCTCCGGTGCCCGGACCGTGGAGATCGGCGCCGGCCGTACCGCCGACGCCGTACGGCCGGCGTCGGGCCGGCCGTGCCGGACGGCCGTGCGGGTACCGGCCACGAGGGGGCTCGCCCGCGGGGGGAGGGGAATGAGAGGGTTGGGCTCGTGAAGTTGAAACTGGATCTGCACCCGATCTTCAATCGCGGCGGTGAGATCGACAAGGCGCTGCGGGGCGTCATCGACGAGGCCATCAGGAAGAAGGCCACCGAGGTCGAGATCATCCCCGGCAAGGGATCCGGTCAGCTCAAGAAGAAGGTCCTGCGCTTCCTGGAGCAGAAGGAGATCAAGGCCCTCTACCACCGCATCGACAAGGACTCCAAGAACCACGGCCGCCTGTTCGTCTACTTCCGCCACAAGTAGGGGAGGCGGGTCCCGGGTGGTCCGCGGTGGCGGGCTGGAGCTGTCCCGAGGGTTCCCGCGCTCGCCGACACCACCGCCGCGGCCGTGCCCTCCACGGAGGGCGCGCCGTCGACCTCGGCACCCGGCGTCCTGGACAGCGGAAGGCGAGGCGGCCCCTATCTCGGGGGCTGAGGGAGACGGGCGGCTGGGGTACGGTTCAGCCATGGCTGAGATCGTGTACCCCCCGGTCATCGGGGCGGCGCTGACCCTGTTCCGCGCGCTGGACCTCAAGGTCCGCATTGAGGGCGCGGACCGGATCCCGTGGACCGGCGGAGCGGTGCTGGCCAGCAACCACATCAGCTACCTGGACTTCATCTTCGCCGGCCTGGCCGCGCGGCCCGCCAAGCGCCTGGTGCGTTTCATGGCGAAGAAGGAGGTCTTCGACCATCGGATCTCCGGTCCGTTGATGCGCGGCATGCACCACATCCCGGTGGATCGCGCGGCGGGCGCCTCGGCGTTCGGCGCGGCGCTGAAGGCGCTCAAGGCCGGGGAGGTCGTGGGGGTGTTCGCCGAGGCCACGATCAGCCAGTCCTTCACGATCAAGGAGATCAAGAACGGCGCGGTCCGGATGGCCGTCGCCGCCAAGGTGCCGCTGGTCCCGGTCGCCCTGTGGGGCACCCAGCGGTTGTGGACCAAGGGCCGTCCCAAGAGGCTCCTCCAGCGGCACGTCCCGATCACCATCCTGGTCGGCGAGCCGCTGCACCCCAAGCGCGGCGACGACTACGACGCCGTCACCGCCGAGCTGCGCGGGCGGATGGCCGAGCTGCTGGACCGGGCGCAGCGGACCTACCCGGAGATCCCGCCGGGCGCCTGGTGGCAGCCCCGCCACCTCGGGGGCACCGCTCCCACCCCGGAGGAGGCCGCCGAGCTGGAGGCCGCCGAGGCGCAGGCCCGGGCGGTCCGTCACAAGTCGTGAGCAGGTGGGCCACAAGTCGCCCGGTCCATGCTGTGCCCATGAGTGACGCGCTGGAGAACCTCGCCGACGCCTTTCAGCCCGGACCGGCTCCGGGTCCTGGACGCACCCCGGGGCCCATCGGCATGACGGTCCTGCTGATCTGCTGGGTGGGGCTGGGCCTGATACCCCTGGTCTTCTCGGTGGACGGGCTCAAGCTCGCGACCGGGAGGGTCGGCACCCCCGGCGTCCTCACGGTCGTCTCGTGTGAGTCGCTGGGCCGGGGGCGCTACGACTGCAGGGGCGTGTTCGCGCCCGACGGCGGCGGTGACGCGGTGCCGGTGGCGGCCTCGCCCGACTCCAGTACCGGAGACGTCGGACCCGCTCAGCTCACCCCCGAGGGCGACCGGGCCGTCCCGGCCGGCACCGCCGGCCTTCTCGCCGCGCTCACGCTGCCCTTTTTGGGGGTGGGGGTGTTCGGTTTCCTGCCCTACGTGCTCCTTCACGTTTTCCGGGTACGGCGGGGGCGCCGCGCCGCCGTGGTCTTCGGCTGTCTGCTCACGGCGCTCTCGCTCGCCGGGGTCGTCGTCGGCCTGGTCGCGGCCGGGTGAGCGACTACGGACCGGACCCCGGTGCGGCGGGATGGTTCGTGACCGTGCTCTCGGCGGGTGCCTGTCCGGGCGGGCTCGTGGTCAGCGCCCGGCCGGTGCCGGCCCGCCGAGCACGGACGGCCAGGGCCGCCCTCCTGTTCGCCGTGGTGCGCCTCACAGGGTGATGACGACCTTGCCTCGCGCATGACCCTCGGCCATGTAGCGGACGGCGTCGGGGACATCGCTCAGCGAGTACGTTCTGCCGATGATCGGCGTGACCTTGCCGTCCTCGATCAGTTCGGCCAGGAGGCGCAGGTCCTCCTCGCGCGGGGCGGACATGAGCGTGAGCAGCCTGTGCCCCACGAAGGGCGCCAGCAGCATCGCCCGCAGTTGACGGTCCACACCGCCGAGCCACCTCCCGCCTCCCTCTCCGCCCATGATGACGAGGGTCCCGCGGGGGGTGAGGGCCCGCCGCAGACGGGACAGCGGGCTGTTGCCCGCGATGTCGAGGATGAGGTCGTAGCGGGGTGGCCGGCTCGCGAAGTCCTCGCGTGTGTAGTCGATGACGTGGTCGGCGCCGATCGAGCGGACCAGGTCCGCCTTGTCCGTACCGCAGACGCCGGTGACCTCCGCGCCGAACTCCTTGGCCAGTTGCACCGCGAACGTCCCCACTCCGCCTCCGGCCCCGATGACCAGCACCTTCTGTCCCGGCTGGACCGCCCCCCGGTCGCGAAGGCCCTGCAGGGCCGTCAGCGCGGACACCGGTACGGCCGCCGCCTGCTCGAAGGTGAGACGGGCCGGCTTGTGCGCGAACCTGTCCTGCCGGCCGCGGGCGTACTCGGCGAAGGCGCCCCCGCAGGTGCCGAACACCTCGTCACCCGGCTGGAAGCGGGTGACGTCGCGCCCGACCGCCTCCACGCGCCCCGCCACCTCGACGCCCCGTACCCGGACCCTGGGCGCGCGCAGCCCGTAGCCGAACAGGCGCAGCAGGTACGGCAGGCCCGTCATGAGGTGCACGACGCCCGCGTCGACGCCGGCCGCGCGCACCCGGATGAGCACGTCGTCGTCCCCGGCCGTCGGCGGGTCGATGTCCCTGAGCTCCAGCACGTCGGCCGAGCCGTAGGTCTCCTGAACGATCGCTTTCATGAGGTCTCCTCACGTTGTCGGGTGGGGCGCCGAACGTCCGCGTGATCCGGAAGGCCGTCTCCGGGGGCGGGGCGGCGGTCCTGGAGACGGCGATGCCGGTCTGGCGGGTCACGCCGATATGGTCCGCCGGCTCCGTCCGGGTCATCTCGCCGCAAGCGAAGCGGAGGAGCCGGATCGTGCTGGTAACCCTGAATGTAAAGCAACGCAGACGTAATGTCTATTTTTCTTTACATTGGATCGGATGGTGCCGGGGCGGCGGTTCAAGGCCGGGGTGCGACGGGCGGCTCGGGCGACCTGACGGGAGGGGGCACATTCCGAGACGCCGCCACGAGAGACTCCCCACGGCGGCCCCCACAGGTCCGCGGGCGGTGGTGTGTCGGCACGCTCCGCCTGTGGCCTCCATGCGCGCCGTGTGCCCGCCTCTCGGCGAGGGGGTGCCACGCCTCTCGCCATGTGGGTGGACGTGACCGCCTCCGTCTCTGGAGGTGCCCGCCGGGCAGGAGGGAGGAGCCGATGCCGATCGAGGCCGAGGCGCTCTCCGATGAGACCGCCACGCTGGACGACGCGAAGCTCGCAGAACTCCAGGCGACCTTCCACGATCCTGTGATCGCGCAGGGGGACGACGGCTACGACGAGGTGCGAGCGGTCCAGAACGGGCTGATCGACCGCCGGCCCGCTCTCGTCATGAGATGCCGGGTGCCGCGGACGTCGTCGACGCCGTCGATCTGGCCCGCGAGTACGGTCTGCTGACGGCGGTGCGCGGTGGCGGCCACAGCGTCGCGGGCCACAGCGTCTGTGACCGCGGCCTGATGATCGAGAGGGGCGCGGCCGTCCTGCGGGTGAGGGCGCTGAGGCGGTTTCGCGTATCCGCTGCCGTTCTCGCGCACGCCATCGGGGGCACCGGGGCCGTTATGAGGGCTTCGGTGAGACGCGTCGCAGCAGGTACGTGTCCATGATCCAGCCTTTGCGCTCGCGGGCTTCGGCGCGGAGCTCGCGGATGCGGCCGGCGACCTCGGGCACCGGCCCGGCCACCAGGAGTTCGTCGGGGGTGCCGAGGTAGGCGCCCCAGTAGATGTGGAACTCCTCGCCCAGGCCGGCGAAGGCGCAGTGCGCGTCGAGCATGACGACGACGTCGTCGGCCGCGGCGGGTCCCTCCCGCGCCAGACGTCGCCCCGTGGTGATGTGCACGGCCCCGCCCACCCTGTTCAGGCCGGTGCGGTGCCGGGCGGTCAGGGCGGACACGCTGGTGATGCCCGCGACGACGTCGTACTCGAAGGCGACCGTGCCGCGCTCCGCGACCTCCTCGACGCCGGCCAGTGTGCTGTCGTACAGCCCCGGGTCGCCCCAGACGAGGATCGCGCCGGTCTCGTCGTCGCCGAGTTCGTCGCGGACGAACGCCTCGTACAGGTCGGCGCGCCTCGACCGCCACTCCTCGACGGCGGCGGCGTAGGCCGGGGTGGTGCGGTCCCGTTCGGGGTCACGGGCCTCCACCAGGCGGTACGGCGCGCGGGCGTGCGCCTCGATCATGTTCTGGCGGAGCCGGATCAGGTCGTGCTTGGCCTCGCCCTTGTCGAGGACGAGGAACGCGTCGGCCCGGCCGATGGCCTTGACCGCCTGGAGGGTGAGATGGTCCGGGTCGCCCGCGCCGATGCCGATGATGAGGATTCGCTTCACGTAGGAGAGTCTGCCGTCTCATCGGGGGGCGGCGCCCGCCGGGCCGCTCCGGGGGAGATGCCGAGCGGCCGGATGCGCGTTGACCCGCAGCCGCCCCCGCGAGACCTTCCGGGCCGATGCGGGGCGACGGACTTGGGGGCCGCCCCGAAACCCGGGGTCCGTCAGGTCGGCCACGGCCAGGTGGAGGTCCAGGTGGTTCCGATCTCACGCGGCCTCGCCTGCGACCGGGCTCTGCCCGGCGAGGGATTCCCGTCAGGTAGGCGATCTCGTCCGGAGCGGCCACCGGCCGATCCCGGGATCCGGCGGGCCGGACGCGAAGGCCGTACTCACCGGTCGCGGCGGCCCTTCATCGTCATGCCGGTAGGGACGAAGCCGGGAGGGTAAATACCCTAAAAGCAGATGAATCACCCGAAAGGGGATAATTGTGACGACAGCGCGGGACATCATGCATCCAGGCGTCGAGTGCGTCGGTGAGCACCAGAACCTCACCTTCGCCGCGCGGCGTATGCGCGAACTCGATGTGGGCGCGTTGCCGATCTGCGGCGACGACGACAGGCTCCACGGCATCATCACCGACCGGGACATCGTGCTCAAGTGCGTCGCCACCGGAGACGACCCGAACGTGGTCACAGCGGGGGAGCTGGCACAGGGCAAGCCGGTCACCATCGAGGCGGGCGCGGACGTCCAGCAGGTGCTCCACACGATGGAGGAGCACCGGATCCGCCGCCTGCCGGTGATCGACGAGCATCGGCTCGTCGGGCTGATCAGTGAGGCCGATCTGGCCCGCCACCTGCCCGAGGAGAGGATCGGCCACTTCGTGGAGGTGATCTGCGCAAGCCCGTGACCCGCGCAGCCGGTCAAGCCGGTGGGAACGGAGACGCGACCGGCCTGACGCCCCGCCGCGAGCGGAGGTGAACCGGGGCGACTCTGCGGATCGTGGCGGGGACGGCCAATCGCCCGCTGGCCGATTCTGTCGCCGGGGTGCTGGGGATCGAGCCGGCCTCGGTGACGGTGGAACGGTTTCCGGATGGTGAGCTCCGGCCCGACCGGTTTCCCAGCCCATTCACCAGCCACCTCCAGCGTGGATGCCCCGTCCTTCGGGGCGGGGAGGAAACGCGGCACGGTCAGGCACGGTGATCTCCTGGTTCTGTCGGTGGGCTCGGTAGGTTGATCGGCGTGTCCCGCTTCCGGCTTCGGCCGTCGCCCGCGCAGGAGCAGGCGCTCAAGGACTTCGCCCAGGCCATGGCGAACCTCTTCGGCGGCACCCACCGAAAGCCGGCCTGGCGCAGACGCGGCCGGGGCGAAGGGGGCCGTATCGTCGCGGTCAAGCCCGGAGATGTGCGCCGCCTGTCGCGCTGACCGTCCTGTTCGCCCTCCGCGCCCGCGGTACGGACTCGGAGGCAGACGGAGCGCGAGGCCGTATAACGAGACGAGGAGACCCGGCCGGGGCGCGGATCCGGAGGTCGACGTCGGTGAGGTTCTCTGGTGGTGGTGCGGAATTCGTGGTTTTGCCCGCCTGTGATCCTGTCTTTGCCTGTGAGACGATGTGCTCGTAGGCGACGGCGGATCGAGGAAACCGGTGTGAATCCGGTGCGGTCCCGCCACTGTGATCGGTGAGCGGATCCCGAACAGGCCACTGCCCGGATGACGGGTGGGAAGGCCGGGACGAGCGTCGACCCGAGAGCCAGGAGACTCACGCGGTCGCCTCCTCGCAGAAATTGGGGCGGATCTCCCCAAGAGAGGAGCGGTGATCGCCATGTCGCCCATCCGGCATGAGGTCCTTCGGGCTGCGCGCGTCATGAGCCTCTTTCGATGATCCGGCCCCCCCGCCCCGCTCATCGGGTTCGGCCCGTGGGTGAAAGGACCTCGTTCATGACGAGCCGACGCTCGCTTCCCCTCCTCCTGCTCCTCGCCTCCGCCCTGCTGGTGACCGGCTGCGGAACCGGTACGCAACCCGGCGCCTCTCCTGCCGCGAGCTCGTCCTCCACCGGTTCGGCCGTCGCGGGCTTCCCCCTCACCGTGACCAACTGCGGTGTGACGACCACCTTCCAGAGGCCACCGCGGCGGGCGGTGGCGCTCAACCAGCACGCCACCGAGATCATGCTCGCCCTGGGGCTGGAGAGGTCGATGGTGGCGACCGCCTACCTCGACGACAGGATCCTTCCCGAGTACGGGGCCGCCTACAGGGGGATCAAGGTGCTCGCCAAGGAGTACCCCTCCTACGAGGCGCTGCTGTCGGTCGAGCCCGACTTCGTCTACGGCGGGTTCAACAGCGCCTTCGACGAGAAGGAGGGACGTGGCCGGGCCGTCCTGGCCAGGGCGGGGATCGACTCCCACGTCAACGTCGAGGGATGCCCGACCGGCCCGGTGACCGTGACCCGGGCCGAGGACGAGATCCGGGCGATCGGCAGGATCTTCGGTGTGCCCGACCGCGCCGAGCGGCAGATCACCGCGATGCGCGGTGTGCTGGACGGCGTCAAGAAGAAGATCGACGGGGCCGGCCCGCTTAAGGTGTTCGTCTACGACAGCGGCGAAAAGACCGCTTTCACCGCGGGCGGAGCCGGTATCGGCAACGAGATGATCAAGTTGGCCGGTGGGACGAACCTGTTCGGTGACCTTCCCAAGTCCTTCGGAGACGTCTCCTTCGAGCAGGTCGCGGAGCGGGCGCCCGAAGTGATCGTCATCTATGACTACGGCGACGAGCCCCTGGAGGACAAGAAGAGGTTCCTGCTCGCCAACCCGGCGCTCAAGGACGTACCCGCGATCAAAAACCGGCGGTTCGCGGTGCTGCCGCTGTCGTCGGCGGTGCTCGGCGTGCGGGTGCCCTCCGGCGTGGAGTCGCTGGCCCGTCAGATCCACCCGGACCGCTTCGCGTGACCAAGATCGCCACCTCCCGGCCGCCGGTGGTCACGGCCGCCGGTGGCCGCGGGCGTGTGCCGTACACGCTGGTCCTGGCGGCGCTCGCGGTCGCCGTGACGATGGCCGCCACGGCAGGGATCGCGGTCGGCTCGGTGCGCCTGCCGCTCGGTGAGGTGTGGGCCATTCTGCTGCACCGGCTGTACGCGCCTCTGGCCGAGCCCACCTGGACGCCGGTCAGGGAGACGATCGTGATGGACGTCCGCGTTCCTCGCATCCTGCTCTGCGGCGTGGTGGGCGCGGGGCTGTCGGTGTGCGGGATGGCCCTGCAGGCGCTGGTACGCAATCCGCTGGCCGATCCGATGCTGCTCGGGGTGTCCTCGGGCGCGACGGTCGGCGCGGTCGTCGTCATGGTCTTCAACGTCTCGCTGATCGGTGCGTTCACGCTGCCGCTGGCCGCCTTCGCCGGCGCTTTCCTGGCGCTCGTGCTGGTCTACTTCCTGGCCCGCGCCGGGGGGCGGATGACCACCGTACGGCTGGTGCTGTCCGGGGTCGCCACGGCCGAGGTCCTCTCGGCCGTCGCCGGCTACCTGATCATCACCTCGGGCGACCCGCGCAAGACCGAGTCGGCGCTGCGCTGGATGCTGGGCGGCCTGGCCGGCACCACCTGGGACCTTGTCTGGATCCCCGCCGCGGCGGTCCTGCTCGGCACCGGCGTGCTGCTGGGCCTCAGCCGCCCACTCAACCTGCTGCTGGCGGGGGAGGAGGCCGCCGCCGCCCTGGGACTGAACGTGCACCGCTTCCGCGGCGCGCTGTTCGCGCTGGTCGCCCTGATGATCGGCACGATCGTCGCGGTCAGCGGCTCCATCGGGTTCGTGGGGCTGATGCTGCCGCACGTGGTGCGCCTGCTGGTCGGCGCCGACCACCGGCGCGGGCTGCCCGCCGTCGCCCTGCTGGGCGCGGCCTTCCTGGTCGCCGCGGATCTGGCCGCGCGCAGCGTGATCACCCCGGAGGAGATCCCGATCGGTATCCTGACCGCCCTGACCGGAGGCCCGTTCTTCCTGTGGCTGATGCGGCGCGGGGCGGCCCGATGACGGCGGCGGACGGGCCCGCCGTGCTGCGGGCCGACAACGTCGGCGTGGTCGTCGACGGCCGGGCCCTGGTGTGGAACGTCTCCCTGGAGGTCGCCCCGGGCGAGGTCGTCGCGCTCGTCGGCCCCAACGGGGCGGGGAAGTCCACCCTGCTGCGCACCTTCTACCGGGCGCTGCGCCCCACGTCGGGGCGGGTGACGCTGGACGGTGAGGACGTCTGGCGGATGACCGGCAGACGGCTGGCCCGGCGGCTGGCCGCCGTCCTGCAGGAGGCGCCCGGCGAGTTCGAGCTGACCGCGTACGACGTGGCCGCCATGGGCCGCACCCCCTGCAAACGGGCGTTCCAGGGCGACGACTCCGAAGACCGGCGCATCGTCATGGGCGCGCTGGGGACACTGGACGTCGCCGGCCTCGCCCACGCGCCCTTCGACCGGCTGTCCGGCGGCGAGAAGCAGCGTGTCCTCATCGCCCGCGCCCTGGCACAGCGGACCGGGACGATGGTGCTGGACGAGCCGACCAACCACCTCGACCTGCGCCACCAGCTGGACGCCCTGCGACTGGTCCGCAGGCTCGGTGTGACCGCCGTCGTCGCGCTGCACGACCTCAATCTGGCCGCGGCGTTCTGCGACCGGATCTGCGTCATGGACGCCGGCCGCCTGGTCGCGGCTGGTCCGCCCGCCCAGGTGCTCACCGCGGACCTGCTGGCCGAGGTCTACCGCGTGGACGCCGAGGTGGGCCCGCACCCTCACACCGGCGTCCCACAGATCAGCGTGCTCCCGGGAGATCTGACATGACCCGCCTGCGCCCCGCCCCGCCCGAAGCCGTCGCCGCCGCGCTGGCCGGCCTCACCGGCCTGGGCACCTTCTTCACCCTCGCCGTAGGCGAGGCCGACGGCGTCTGGCGGCCCGTCACGGAGGCCTACGCGGAAGGGCTCCCGCATCTGGTTGCCGGTCGTGTGGCCCCATACGGCACAGCCGAGCACCGCGTCGCCGCCTCCGTCGTCCAACTCGGCCACGCCGCCCGCCTGTGGTCTCCCGTACTGGGCTGCGTCCTGGTGTACGGCGTCGTCCCCGACCTCGGAGATCTGTGGCAGCAGGCGCACGGGCCCGCTCTGCGGCTGCCCGCGGCCCGCGGCTGGTACGCGCCCGAGGGCGAGGACCTCGTCCAGACCGTCTACCGCCTGGTCATGGACGAGCACCTGGCCGTGCTGGCCGCCGGGCTGCGGGTCAAGATCGCCCCGGGCCTGCTACGCGGCAACGCGGGATCCGCCCTGGCCGGGGCGGCGCACGTCCTCCTGCGAGCCCGCCCCGATCTGCGCGGGCCCCTCACCCAGCTCGCCGAACGGCTGCTCGACACCGCGGCGCTACGCGGCACCGGCGAGTTCACCGGGCCGGATCTGGCGTTCCGACGGCGAAGCTGCTGCCTGTACTACCGCGTCCCGGGCGGTGAGAGATGCGGGGACTGCTCACTGGAGCGGAAACTCCGATGAGGGTCGCGTATCCGCTGTGACCAAGAACACACCCCGGCCCGCGCGAATCAGGTCCTGAGGCGATACTGAGATGCCCGCGGCCGCCCCTCACAGGAGCGTCGCCGAGTGGGGAGCGCGCGTCCGGAGTCATCTGCGTGGCGGTCCCGGAAAGTGCCGGAAGGCCGCCTGCGCGGCCTTCTCCGCCGCCCCCGAGGGGGAGGGAGAGGTCATCCGGCCGGCGCTGATGTGCTGGAGGCGCCTAAGATCAGAAGGGACGGTCACCGCCGGGGGAGGTTCTGAGTGGACCGGACTATCCGCACAATGGATGATGTTCTAGGCCTGCTGGATCGGCTGTTCGCATCGGACGCGGACCAATGGACGCGGGACGCCTCGACGTGGTGGGACCGTTTCTACGCCGACCGCTCAAAGCCGGTTCCCTTCTTCGTGACCAAGCCGGACGAGAGTCTGGTGTCCTACCTGGAGCGAGGACTGCTCGCTCCGGGGCGTGCCCTGGACCTGGGCTGCGGGCAGGGTCGCAACGCCATCCATCTCGCCTCGCTCGGCTTCGAGGTGGATGCCGTCGACCTCTCTCCCGTCGCCGTGGCCTGGGGGGAGGAGCGGGCTCGTGAGGTGGGCGCCGACGTCCGCTTCCACTGCGGCGACGCCTTCACCGCCGGATCGGCGCTCGGCCGGTACGACCTGGTCTATGACTCCGGCTGTCTTCACCACCTGCCACCGCACCGCCGGGTGAGCTACCGGGACCTGCTGGACCGGGTACTCGCCCCC
The DNA here is from genome assembly GCF_040614315.1 of Streptosporangium sp. NPDC006007. NCBI lineage: Bacteria > Bacillati > Actinomycetota > Actinomycetes > Streptosporangiales > Streptosporangiaceae > Streptosporangium > Streptosporangium sp. NPDC006007. The sequence goes on from NZ_JBEXUG010000001.1 coordinate 293,852, forward strand.
GGCGGTCACCTCGCCCTCACCTGCTTCGCCGCCGGCGGCGTGGGTTCCGAACTGCCCGACGAGGAGTTCTACCGCGAAGGTCGTCTGCACGGCGGCCTGGCCTACACGCCCGGCGCACTGCGCTGGATCTTCTCCGACCTCACCGAGATCGAGGTGCGCCACATGGAGGAGCAACCGGCCGGCGGACCGGTCTTCGGTGTCCCCTTCCTCCTGGCCGCGCTGTTCCGGCGCCCGGCGGGGGATTGACGGCGCGTACCCGGTCGATCGAGAAGGGCCGGGCGGCCGGATCAGAGCGGGAAAGACCGTCTCATCCAGGGGCTTTCCGCGGTGAGCCCCGTGGAAGGACCCCGTTCACGACGAGACGGTTAGGAGCCGTTTCTTGGATCTCCTGACAGCGGGCGTGTGACTGGTGACGCTTGATGTATGGGCCGTGGTGATCTGTGGTGATCCGACGTCGTGGCTGTGGTCGGTTGCGGGAACACGTGACGCCCGGGACTCGAATTCGGAGTCCCGGGCGTCGTCGTTCGGGGGTGAGCCTGCGGGTCGAAGGAGGTCCTGCGCGGGGCCGAGCCCGTTTCAGAAGAGCGGTGTACTGCTCGACGCGGATCTCGATCTTGGCATTGGGCGGTCCTTCCTCAGCCACACGCGGACGGGCTCAGGGACCGGAGACCTGCCGGCTCGACGCGTTAGCGATGATCACGCCGGGGGCGGTACCGCGGCGGTTCTCGGCCCGGCCACGCGCGACTCCTGCCGGGTAGCCGTAGCCGGGACGTTTTTACCGCCTGTCAACGGGCACGTCAGCCTCAAGGGTCAAGAGAGACGGGGGTCTTATGACGCAGGTGTTTGATGTGTCTACATATGGCCGCGCTATAGCCGACATCTACGACACGACCATGGCGGGGGCGGCCACGGAAGCCGCAGTGGACCGGCTCTGCGAGCTCGCCGGCGGCCTGCCCGTCCTGGAGTTCGGCATCGGAACCGGACGGCTGGCGCTGCCCCTGGCCGCCCGGGGACTGACCGTTGTGGGCGTCGACGGTTCCGCGGACATGGTTGAGGTGTTGCGCTCCAAGCCCGGAGGCGACCGCATCCCGGTGACGATCGGCGATTTCGCCGCCACCCGGGTCGAGGGTGACTTCAACCTGGTCGTGCTCGCGATAAACACGATCTTCGCTCTGCCTTCGCAGGACGCCCAGGTCGACTGCTTCCGCAACGCGGCGGCCCATCTGCGTCCTGGTGGCCGGTTCGTGGTCGAGGCATGGATACCCGACATGGCGGCATTCCACAACGGGACGGCGCTGCGCCTGGTGTCCCTGAGCGAGGACGGCGTTCTGGCGGAGGCGGCGCGGCTGTCTCCGGCGGACCAGATGATGTACACGACGAAGGTCCGCATGACCTCTGATGGCCTGCGACTGCTGCCCGCCAACCATCGTTACGCCTGGCCGTCCGAACTCGATCTGATGGCGCGCCTGGCGGGTATGGAGCGCGAGCACCGCTGGGCCGATTGGAACGGCGCGCCCTTCACCGACGACAGCCGAACGCATGTCTCGGTCTATCGCCTCTGACCCTTTCCTTCCTCTCGCCGGCTTTTTCACCGGCCCTTTTCGCCAAGTCCCTTTCCTCGTCTTGGGAGACCGCGATGCATTTGCCCACGCCCCGAGGCCCCATCACCGCCGCGCTGTTTGAACGGCTGACGCGTCCGCCGCACGGATTCGATCCGCCGGCCGTGCCCGCGGGGGAATCCGTCGTCGACGACGAGGACCTTCAGCTAGCCCTGTTCACCTGCTATGAACTGCACTACCAGGGCTTCGACGGGGTCGATGACCGGTGGGAGTGGGAGCCGTCGCTGTTGCGGCAGCGGGGTGCGCTGGAGGAGCGGTTCGAGCGGGGGCTTGAGGTGATCGTGCCCCGGCCCGGCACGCCGCCGGCGCACATACGTCACGCCTTGACGGAGCTGGTGGCGAACGCGGAGGAAGGGCCCTCATTGGCCGCCTTCCTGGACAGGAAGGCCGACCTTGACCAGTTCCGTGAGTTCGTCGCCCATCGGTCGGTCTATCATCTCAAGGAGGCCGACCCCCACACGTGGGCGATCCCCCGGCTGTTCGGCCTGCACCGGCGGCACCGGGGCGCTCTGCTGGGTCATCTGGCGGCTTTCGAGATGACCTCCTCGCTTCCCAACCGCAGGTACGGCCGCGGCCTGCGGCGGCTGGGCGGCGACGCCGCCGCCTGCTTGTTCTACGACGAACACGTGCAGGCCGACGCCGTCCACGAGCAGATCGCCGTCCACGACATGTGCGGCGGATTCGCCGCCGAGCACCCCGTCCTTGCCGGTGACGTGCTGTACGGGGCGGCTTGCGCCCTCGCGCTCGACCGGCTTTTCACCGAGCGGATCCTGGACCGATGGGGGCGGGGGAGCACGTTGTTGTGCGAGGCCGGCCTGGCGGTGAGCGGCCGATGACGGATCTCGACTACGTGCTGCCGCTGCGCTGGGACGACGACTCGGGGCTGGAGGAGCTGACCGGCTACCTGCGATGGCTGAGCCGCATCGCACGGATCATCGTCGTCGACGGCTCCCCGAATCCGCTCAACCGCGGCTTCGGCGCCGACTACCCGGGCACGTTCGGTGTGCGCCGGTCGACCTTCCTGGAGATGGGAGGCTACGACGGGAACGTGCTGTTCGAGAACCTGGAGCTCATTAGGACGGTGCGCGTACACGGGGGACGCGAGTGCCGTCCCCGCGATCTCTACGTCCGCCGTCTTCCACCCGATCCGGCCAGGTTCTGGTCGCAGCGCGTGCGGCAGGCCTACGACGACCTGGCGCAGCCCGCCCGGATGGTGCTTTTCCTGTCCGTGCTGCCCGCATTGGCCGCCGGAGTGCTGCGGCGGCGTCACAGGGCGCTCCTCGCCTGTGCCGGGCTGGCGGTGGGGCTGGCCGAGATCGGTCGCCGCAGGGGAGGTGGCCACCGGGTCTTTCCCTTCGCCACCGTGCTCTTCGCCCCCGTGTGGATCCTGGAACGGGCCGTCTGCAGCTGGCTGGCGCTGGTGACCCGCCTCCTTCTCGGCGGTGTTCCCTACGCCGGTCGCCGGTTGAGAACGGCCGCGCACTCGCGTCGGCGGCTCAGAACGCGACCTCAGGCCGTCGCTTCGGGCTCACTGGCGGCGTGGAAGCCGGCCAGTTTGTGCGAGCCGTCGCAGAACGGCTTGGCCGACGAGCGCCCGCAGCGGCACAGCGCCACGGTGGTCCGGCCCGGGTCGATGGAGGTGCCGTCCTGAGTCAACAGGACGAACCTCCCCCGCAGCAGGAGTGGTCCGTCCTCGCACGGAGTCACTGTAACCAGATTGTCCGTTTCGTGTCGCATGTGGTCCGTTGTGCCCGTGGGGGCGTCTGGGAAACTCCGCCACGCTCCCTCACGGACTCTCCGGCGGCGACGGACGGATCGGCCGCCCGTCGTGGCCGACCGCTGACTCTTGGTGTCCGAGTTGAACTAATATAAATCTCATTAACGTGCCATTTATTAGATGTCTGGACATTTAATAACGGTGGCCGGGCTCGCGCGCGGAGGAGTCAAACCCGCGAACCATCTCCGCTTGGGCGGAACGCGTTGGAAAATGCCGCCCGGCCACGAGTTTTGCCTGTATCACTCGTTCAAGGAGGCCGGCGGGTCGTACCCGGCTGCCCGGCCTACGCGCCGAGCGCTGGGGACGCGTACGGCCCGCGTCCCCGACGTGAATCAGGGACGCGACTCGCGACACCCCCGATAAGGGCTTGTCAGTTCTCCCTGCCCATGGCTTTGCGGATCACGTCGCGGGCCCGGTCCATCATCGCGAGAGGGGTGCCGACCAGCAGGTTCTTGGTGGCCGACTCCACCCCCGGGTGCGGATGGGTCGGTGCCAGCGCCTCGGCGGCCTTCACCCCGGCCGCCAGCGTGCGACGCTCGGCCTCGGAGGTCTGCGAACGCAGCTGAGTGAACTCGTACCGCTCCTCGGCGCGCGCGTGGGCGGTCACCGCGGCACGCAGCGTGGCGAGGTGGATCAGGAACTGCGGGTCGCCGGCTCCGGCCTTGTCCATCCGCATGAGCAGTTGTTTGGCCTCGTTCTCCTCGGCCAGCCGGTCTTCGACCACGTCCTCGCCGCCGTTGATCTTGCGGCGCGCGTAGGGGTGGACGACCTCCTCCTCGGCTGTCTCGTGTACGGCCAGCAGTCGCACCAGCCGCTGGAACGGCTCGGCCCGCTCGCCCGCAGGTGCGTTCTCGACCTCGTCGAAAAGGTCGCGGATCATTGCGTGCTGCCGTAGCAGCAGATCCACGACGTCGTTCTCCTCCATCAGCTCGGGAACGGTCTGACGATTGTTTTTGGTGTTTTCCCTCATATAACGGCCTTACCCCAAGGGGGCTCGTATATCTGCCCGCGTGTGCAACCGTTCATGTGATCTCTCCTTTACCCGCGGCACAGTACCGGCCCGGTACGGGCATCGGAAACCACCGGGACCGGGGCGAAGGTACGACGCGGGGCTGGGGCGTCCTCGGGTTGGGGCGGAGCTGAGGGGGTACGGCGGACGCCTCACCTCCGAGCACACCTCACTGAGCGGAGGAGAGGCGAGATGACCTTTAAATGGAGACCGCCGAGCGAGCTGGTCGTCGACGGGAACCGCGCCAAGTCCGGTGAGGAGTAGCGGCTGGAGACCGAGGGGCCGCATCCGGTGCAGAGCCTGCGCGCCGAACGCTGAACGCGCGGCCCGCCCGGGGCCGTCTCATCCCGGAGACGATGGCGTACACACGGTTCGAGCGCCTCTGACCGGGCTTCACCATGGACGCGCCCCTCTCGCCGGGCCGTGTGAGAGGAGCGCCCACGGCTGCGCGGTCGCCGGTGCCGAGTGGCAGGCCGTCCGCCTCACGGACGGTCGTGGGGCGTGCGTAGCCGGCTCCACATTCCCACCCGTACGCGCACCCCGGGGGAGGCGTGCAGGATCGGGTCGCCGTCCGGGGCGGTGAGCCCCGCCGCCTGGAGGAGATCCTGGTCGAGGTGGGTCAGCCGGGCGCGGTGTAGCGGCCACGGCCGATGCTCGACCTCGGCGTGGGCCGGTCTGCCTCCGATGACGGTGAACAACCGGTAGCGCTCGGTGAGGAAGTCCGTCAGTTCGTCGCGCTCGGCGTCGGCCAGCGGAGCACCCAGCTCCACGCCGGCGTCGCATCGGGCGCCGGTGGGCCCGGGCCGGCGACGCCGGCAACGATAGGCGCGCCGTCCGTCCTCGGCGCGCACCGACATGTCGGACCAGTAGTAGGGCAACCGGTAGCCTGCCCGGGCGCCGAGGACGGGAAGGAGACGTCCGGCGTCCAGCGACAGGAACCACAGGCCGCCGCGCCCCTGCGGGTCTCGCACGTAGGTGCGCACATTCGTCTCGGGGAACCGCGACAACCACGGCAGTGCCGGGACACCGGGCACCCGTACGTCCTCCATGAGAAAAGGCGTCAGGCCCACCCAGGCCGAGCCGTCGAACTCCTCCACCGTGAGCCCGGGGGGAAGCATCGACTGGACCAGTGCGGGGGAGTAGCGCCAATGGATGAAGGATATGTGGGACCACCGTTGATACATCACCGGTCGAGTGGCCTCTGGCGATCGTGTCGTTCGCATCCTGTCCTCCTACCCCGGTGGAACCGGTCCAGAGCGACGCCGACGACCCCGGAGACCGGTACGGCGCGGGGGCAGCTGAAGATCACGGAGCGTGATGTCGGAACCCGCTCCCTTGGGGGCGTCGCGGGATGCCTGATTACGGTCGTCAACTCGATCCTCCTTCCCGTACGCGGGACATGAGACTTGGCGAGGCCGAGTAGCGTCCGCGGACGCGGCGTCGGCCTTCTGCCGGCTCACGTCAGGGTCAGCCGGCGCTGCGCGGTGCCGTGCCACTCGGTCAGCAGCACGGTGGCGTCGTCCTGCAGTTCGCCGTTGTGGTATTCGAGCACGCTGCGGATCAGGCGGCGCAGGGTTTCGGGTACCGGCAGGCCGTCGGCGGTGTGGCGGATGATGAAGTCGACGAAGCGGTTCAGGCCGAACTCCCGGCCGGAGGCGCAGCGGGCCTCGGTGATGCCGTCGGTGTACAGCAGCACCCGATCGCCCGGCTGTAGCTGCTCGCGGCACACGGTGACCGGCAGTCCCAGGGCCAGGCCCATCGGGTGGGCGGGCCGGCAGACGAGGGAGACGGTCCAGCGGCCGCCGCGGATCACCACCGGCGGATGGTGGCCGCGGTTGACCCAGGTCAGTACGCCGGTGGTGGTGTTCAGGTCGGCCAGGATCGCGGTGACGTAGCGGGTGGAGCGGCCGAACTCGTTGATCAGGGTCTTTTCGACCTTTTCGGTGTTGGTGGCCAGGTCGACGCCTTGGCGGCGGTTGTTGCGGCAGCCGGCCACCGCCAGGCTGGCGGTCAGCCCGGCGGAGACGTCGTGGCCCATCGCGTCGAAGATTCCCAGATGCGCCACATCGCCGGCGATGGCGTAGTCGAAGGCGTCGCCGCCGACCTCGTAGGCCGGCTCCATCGCCGCGGCGATCACCATCTCGGTGCTGGCGAAGGTCAGCGGCGGCATCAGCTTCCACTGCATTTCGGCGGCCACGTGCATCGGCCGGGTACGCACCAGCCGGGCGTAGGAGTCGCTGTGCGAGCGTTTGCTGACCACCAGCAGCGCCACCAGCGACGCCAGCGCCCGCATCGCCTCCATCTCGCCGGCCGGGGCGCTGACGCGCAGCATCCCCAGCCGTTCGGTGCCGTCCAGGATCGGCACCCACCACTGACCGGCCTTCCCTTCGGCGCCGTTCTGGAGGAGCACCCGCGTCTCCTGAAAGCCTCGCCCGGCCAACGTCCCGTCGATCCGCAACTCGGAGGGCTCGCCGCAGGCGTCCTTGCGGGCCTTCTCGCCGTGGCCGGTCAGCAGCCGCAGCACCTCCTGCTGCAGATCGGCCAGATAGATCAGCACCTCACCCAGACCGGCGTACGCGGCATGCTCACCGACCAGGCCCGGCACCTGCTCCAGCGCCGTCAGATGACTGGCCTCCAGTAAGCCTGTCAGCATCCGCGCCGTACCGTCCCGGCTGCTCACCGCGATGGGTTTCTCTGCATGTGACCCACCCATATCCAGTGATGATGTGTTCACACCCAACCGGAGTGCTCATCCACCATAAGCCCGAGAGGGAAATCCCGAACACCGCGGGCTCCCTTACCCCCAACCGATGACCGCCGGCCCAAAAAGTCTCGCGGGCGCCCCACCATGGCGTCCAGCGCCGATCCGGTGTCGTGGGCCGGCGGGCCGGTGCGCGTGTACCCCGGCCACCGGCCGGGTTCACCGAACTCGGCTGCCGTGGCTGTGGCAGGTTCCGGAGAACACGTGACGCCCGGGACTCGAATTCGGAGTCCCGGGCGTCACGTGTTCTCCGGAAGAGCCGTCCCGGTGGCCGGGCCGTTGGGGCCGGGCCGCCGCCGGCCGGTCTGCGAGGTGTCAGCCCATGTGCGGGTAGCGGTGGTCGGTCGGAGGGACGAAGGTCTCCTTGATCGTGCGGGCGTTGACCCAGCGGATCAGGTTGAAGATCGAACCGGCCTTGTCGTTGGTGCCGGAGGCGCGGGCGCCGCCGAAGGGCTGCTGGCCGACCACGGCACCGGTGGGCTTGTCGTTGACGTAGAAGTTGCCCGCCGCGAAGCGGAGCCGCTCCGACGCCGAGGCGATCGCGTAGCGGTCCTGGGCGATGACCGCACCGGTCAGCGCGTAGGGCGAGATGCCCTCCATCTGGTCGAGCACCGCGTCGAAGTCCGCGTCGTCGTAGACGTGCACGCCGAGGATCGGCCCGAAGTACTCCTTGACGAAGATCTCGTCGGTCGGGTCGGCCGACTCCAGAATGGTCGGCTTCACGAAGTAGCCGGTGGAGTCGTCGTAGGAGCCGGTCAGCACGTTGACCGAGTCGAGTCCGCGGGCCCGGTCGATCGCCGCCTTGTGCTTGGCGAAGGCCCGCTCGTCGATGACCGCGCCCATGAAGGTGGACAGGTCGGCGGCCACGTCGCCAATGGTCAGCGACTCGGCGGTGCCGACGAGGTCGTCGCGGATCCGCGACCAGACCGAGCGCGGCACGTAGGCGCGGGAGGCCGCCGAGCACTTCTGCCCCTGGTACTCGAACGCGCCCCGGATCAGCGCGGTGGTCAGTACCGCGGGGTCGGCCGAGGGGTGGGCCAGCACGAAGTCCTTGCCGCCGGTCTCCCCGACCAGGCGGGGGTAGGACCGGTAGGAGGCGATGTTCGCGCCGACCGTGGACCACAGGTGCTGGAAGGTCGCGGTGGAGCCGGTGAAGTGGATGCCGGCCAGTTCCGGATGGGTCATCGCGACCTCGGAGACGGCGGCGCCGTTGCCGGTCACCATGTTGACGACACCCGGCGGGAGCCCGGCCTCCTCCAGCAGGCGCATGGTGAAGTGCGCGGCGAACTGCTGGGTGGGCGAGGGCTTCCAGACGACGACGTTGCCCATCAGCGCCGCCGACGCCGGCAGGTTCCCGGCGATGGCGGTGAAGTTGAACGGTGTGATCGCCAGGACGAAGCCCTCCAGCGGGCGGTACTCCATCCGGTTCCACACACCCGGCGACGACACCGGCTGGTCGCTGTAGAGCTGGCGCGCGTAGGCGACGTTGAAGCGCAGGAAGTCGATCAGCTCGCACGCCGCGTCGATCTCGGCCTGCTGGGCCGACTTCGACTGGCCCAGGACGGTGGCGCCGTTCAGCGTCTGCCGGTACGGCCCGGCCAGCAGGTCGGCGGCCTTGAGGAAGATCGCGGCCCGCTCGTCGAACGACAGGGCGCGCCAGGCGGGCGCGGCCTTCAGCGCCGCGTCGATCGCGGCCCGCACGTCGTCGGCGGTGGCGTCAGCCGTACGGCCGAGCACGGAGGCGTGGTTGTGCGGCTGGACCACGTTGATGGAGGCGCCGCCTCCCATCCGCTGTTCGCCGCCGATCGTCATGGTCAGGTCGAGTTGCGCTCCGGCCAGTTCCTTGACGCGGTTTTCGAGGGCGCCGCGCTCGGCGCTGCCCGGCGCGTAGCCGAGAACGGGCTCGTTGGCCGGGGCCGGGACGTTGGAGATGGCATCCATCACTTGCCTCCAAGGGCGCGAAGAAAGAAGGCGATGTTGGCCGGGCGTTCGGCGAGACGACGCATGAAGTAGCCGTACCAGTCGTCACCGTACGGGATGTAGACGCGCATCGTGTGGCCGGCACCGGCCAGGAACTGCTGTTTGTCGGTGCGGATCCCGTAGAGCATCTGATACTCGTAGTCGCCACGGGAGCGGCCGAACCGGTCGGCGAGGGTCTCGGTGATCGAGATCAGCCGGTCGTCGTGCGTCGCGACCATGGGGTAGCCCCGCCCCGCCATGAGAATCCGCAGGCAGCGGACGTAGGCCTTGTCGACCTCGCCCTTGCTCTGGTGGGCCACCGAGGCGGGCTCGGCGTAGGCGCCCTTGACCAGGCGGATCCGCGACCCCTCGTGGGACAGGTCGCGGCAGTCGTTCTCGGTGCGGAACAGGTAGGCCTGCAGGGCGACGCCGGCGGACGGGAAGTCCCCGCGTATCGAGCGCAGGATGCCGAGCGTGGAGTCGACCGTGGTGTGGTCCTCCATGTCGAAGGTCACGTTCGCCCCGGCGGCGTGGGCGGCCTCGCAGATGCCCCGGGCGTTCTCCAGGGCGATCTTGTCGCCGTCGGCGCCGAGCGCCTGGCCGACCGCGGAGAGCTTCACCGACACCTCGGCGCGGGTGCCGAGCCTCAGCTCACGCAGCGCGTCGAGCAGCACGACGTAGGCGTCGGCGGTCTGGGCGGCGGCCTTGGCGTCCCGGGTCTCCTCACCCAGATGGTCGATGGTGACGGCGAGACCTGCGTCGGTCAGCCGGTGGACGGCGTTGACCGCGTCCTGGACGGTCTCGCCCGCGACGAAGCGGTCGACGACCTTGCGCGTCAGGGGGACACCGGAGACCGTGCGCCGGACCACCGGCACCCGGGATCCGGCGAGAAGAAGGGAACCGAGCATGCTCCTAGACTAAAACCTCAAAACAGTCAACCCCATATGCATCTGCCACGACCCCCGGGAGCCGCGTTCATACAGATGCACAACAATGGAGGAGTGCTACAGGAGACAGTAGATGAGATCGCCACCCGGCTCGGGGCCTCCGCGACCCTGGAGGACCGCTCGTTCCAGCTCCTGGCCTACGCCGCGCAGAGCGGCGACATCGATCTGATCCGCCAGGAGTCCATCCTCCGCCGCCGCGCGACCAAGGAGGTGCGGGCCTACTTCGAGGGGTACGGCATCGCCACCGCCAAGGGGCCGGTCCGCATCCCCGCCGACGCCGAACTGGGGGTGCTGGCCCGGGTCTGCGTGCCGTTGCGGCACCACGACGTGACCTACGGCTATCTGTGGCTGCTGGACGACGGCAGCCTTGGCGACGCCGCGCTCACCTCGGTGTCCGCCCTGGTGGCCCGCGCGGCGGCCACACTCGCCCAGGACATCCGCCGCCGCCAGGACCTGGGCAGGAACCTGCGGGAGCTGTTCTCCTCCGACACCGAGGAGCGCTCCTGGGCGCTGTCGCACCTCGATGTGGCCGGCCCGGTGGCGGCGATCGCGGTGCGGAGCTCACTGGAACGGGTCGGCGCGCTCTGGACGCTCCCGCGCGGCGTGCTCGCCGACCCCGGCCTGCTCGCCCAGGGGGAGCCGCTGATCGCGCTCCTCGCCCCGGCCGGGCAGGCTCTGGAGGTGGCCGGCCGGATCCAGGCCATGTACGGCACGGCCGCCGGGGTCGGCGGCGTCCGTGCCGAGCCCGCGCAGTCCTGGCGGAGCTGGCGGGAGGCCGTACAGGCGCTCAGGGTCGCCGACCGGGTGCCCGGGTTCGCCCCCGTCGCGGTCTGGTCCGGCCTCGGCGTCTACCGGACGCTCACCCGGCTCTCCCCGCCCGACCTGCGTGATCTGGCGGGGGAGGTCGCCGGTCTCGCCGGGGATCCGGAGCTGGCGAGGACGGTGGAGGGCTATCTCGACCGGGCCGGTCACGTTCAGGAGACCGCGGCGGTGCTCGGTGTGCACCGCCAGACGCTCTACTACCGCCTGGGCAAGGCCGAGCGCCTCACCGGCCGTGACCTGGCCGACGGCGAGGACCGGCTGCTGATCCACCTCGGCCTCAAAGCCGCCCGCCTGCTCTGACCGCCCCCGCCGGTCTGCCTCTGGGTGCCCAGGGAGCCTGTGAAAGCCGGGGCAACGGTCAGAGCCGGGCGCGGTAGATCTTCACCCAGTCGACGTACATGCTGACCGTCTCCGGGGTGGAGGCGTCGCGGCACGGCGACCAGCGGTTACACGTCACGTCGTTCTGGAGTGCCAGGTGCATGGAGTGCCCCCTGGGCACGTTGGGCCCGGTGTAGTCCCATACCTTCCGGCCGTCCAGCCAGAAGGTCAGCCGGTCGGGGAGCCAGTCGACCGCGACCGTGTGCCAGCGGGTGAAGTCGGCACGGACCTGCCGCTGGGCCTGGCGCCGATCACCCCGGTGTACGAAGATCCCGCTCGACCTGCGGCCCGGGTCGATGATCTCGGTGAAGTCGACCTCGGCGTAGTCCGGCCTGCCCTGGCTGTCCGGCCAGAGCAGTGCCAGCGGGGTGTATCCGGCTCCGCGCTCGGCGCGCAACCGGACCTCCCACCGGCCGTACCGCTGTGACAGGTGGCTCGCGACGCCGCCGGAGAGATCTCTGCCTCCCGTGACACCGCCCTTGAGCCGGAGCGTGCCGCCGCCCACGCTGACGGCGCGACGGGTCCGGGGGTTGGTCTCCGCGCCGGGGGAGTGGTAGACGGCCCAGCTGCGGCCGTCGATCCGGGTGCCGTCGAAGTCGTCCGTCAGAACGGGGACCCCCCACCCGCCGGCGCCCTGTGCGGAGGTGGGGACGGCGGAGGCCGCCGACGGGGTGGTGAGGAGCGGGAACGCCAGGGCCGCCGTGATGACGCCCAGAAACGTGCGGCGAATCGACATGCGCCTTATCAAAGCAGCGATTTCACAGCAATAACAGAGGTATTCCGTTTTTGCCTCGATACCGGACATCCTCCGCTACTGCCTGGTATCCGACTGTGCGACCATTCCCGCATGAACCACACAGACCCGGTACGGCAGGCACTCACCCGGCTGGTGGAGTCCGGCACGCTCCGCGCCGAGCAGCTGGAACCGGTCCTGACGGCCGTGAACGACGCCCTGCGAGCCCGCGGGGCCGCGGGCCGGGTGCGGTGGAGTGAGATCGTCGCCTACGTCGGCGGCGGGCTCGTCCTCGCCGGTGCGGCGACCTTCGTCGGCCTGGGCTGGGACCGGATGACCGTCCCGGCCAGGGTGGTGGTGCTGACGGTGGTCACGGCGCTGCTGCTCGGGGTGGCCGCCGGCCTCGGCTGGTCGGCGCGGTCGGCGACCGGCAGGGCGGGCGCCGTACAGCACCGGGTCGCCGCCACGCTGGCGGCGCTGGGCTCGGGTACGGCCGCCCTCTGCGCGGGGGTCGTCGCCGACCGCTACGAGACGCTGCTCGCCGGAGTGGTGGGCCTGTCCGTGGCCGCGGCGGGGTACGCGCTGCTGCCCGCCGCGATCGGCCTGCTGGCCGGCGGCGTACTGGCCCTGGTCGCCGTCACCGGGCTGCTGGAGGTCCTCGCCCCCCAGGGCGGCGCCGCCCTGGGGGTCGGGTACATCGCGCTGGGCACGCTCATCCTGGCGCTCGCCCTCGGCGGGCGGCTCGTCCCCCGCGGGCTCGCCCTGGGGATGGGCGCGGCCATCGCGCTGTTCGGCGGACAGTGGCCCCTGCTGTGGGAGGAGAAGATCTGGGGTTACTCGGTGACCGCGGTGATCGCGCTGATCTGCCTGGCGCTGTACACCCGGGAACGCACCTGGGTGCTGATCGTCGCGGGGGTGGCCGGGCTGACGCTGGCGATTCCCGAGGCGGTCTGGCACTGGACCGACGGGGCCGTCGGCGGCGCGGTGATCCTGGTCCTGGCGGGGGTCGTGCTGCTGGCCGCGAGCGGCCTCGGCGTCCTCCTGCACCGCCGTACGGCACAGGCGGGCCCCGTCTCCTGACGCCGGCCGCCTCCCACCGCCGTACGAAAGGCCGGGGTCCCCGAATCGGAACCCCGGCCGGTGCTCCGGGCGGCGCCACCCCGCGCCCGACGGCGCTCGGTGCGCTCGGTGCGCTCGGTCAGTGCTGGGTGGCCATCGCGCCCTCGTAGACGTGGAGCAGTTCCTGGCTGATCCGCTCCCAAGAGTAGCGGGACCGGGCCCGGTCGGCGCCCGCGAAGCCGAACGCGGTGCGCCTGGTGGGGTCGGCGAGCAGCTCACGGGTGAGCCGGGAGGTCTGCGCGGGACGGTCCGCCGGCACGAGGAGGCCGGTCACCCCGTCCACCACGGAGTCGAGGTGGGCGCCCACGGCCGAGGCGACGACGGGCACGCCGCACGCCATCGCCTCCAGGGCCACGACGCCGGCGGGGGCCTCGCGCGGCAGCGAGACGACCACGTCGGCGCTGCGCATCAGCTTGGCCACCGAGGTGTGCGGCACCCGGCCGAGCAGGGTGATCCGGTCCTTCACCCCGGCCTCCTCGGCCAGCAGCATGACGCGGTGTGCCTCGGCGTCGTGCTTCAGCTCTCCGGCGGCGGGCCCGCCCGCGATGATCAGCTCGGCGTCGGGGATGCCCTCCAGCGCACGGATCGTGGTGTCCACGCCCTTGTCCTGGGTCAGCGGACCCACGTGCAGCAGCCGGGGCCGGGCCCCCCTGGTGGCGGACGGCCCCTGGCGCCGGAAGCGCTCGACGTCGACACCACACGGAACCACCGAGATGCTGTGGCGCGGCACGCCCATCCGGATCAGCGAGGACTCCTCGTCGCCGCATCCGGCGATCACCGCGCCGGCCCGGCGGCCGATCGCCCGCTGAAGCCGGGCCTTCCTGGCGTCGTTGGTGTTCTCGACGCTGAGGGTCTGGGTGAACGGCACGTTGAGACCGTTCGCGCCGGCGATGGCGGCCAGGCCGCCGGTCCAGGAGTACGCGTGGATGACGTCCGGGCGGTTCTGACCCCAGCGGCGCATGAGCTGGTCGCCGAGATCGGACAGGTAGGGCAGCACGCCGTCCTCGGGAAGGTCTGTGGCCGGACCGGCGGGAAGGTGCTCCAGTGTGACGCCGGGAAAGACGCGGACCCGGGGCCTGTCGGTGTCGGAGTTTCTCCGGGTGTAGATGGTGACCCTGTGCTCACGGCCCAGCTCGCGGGCGACGGCCATGAGGTGGGCCCGCTGTGCGGCGATGTCGGCCTGGCTCTGCGAGGCGGAGGGAGCATCGGAGGAGACGAATGCAATGTTCACGGCACACCTCTGTGAGGAGATTAGGCATGGAACGCCTGTGATTCCTTCAGGGGTGCCTGCTTCTTAGGCACTCATTGGTAATGCCCATAACCATACCCAACTCCCGCCCGCGGGCAAACCTTGGTTTTGTCCGACTTGCCGGAAATGTTGCTGATGGATGCCCGGGGCGCGAGGCCGTCCGGGCGCCGGGCCTCTCCGGAGGCCGCCCGCCGGGTCACGGAACGTGAGCGGCCGGCCGCCAGGTCACGGGGCGCGGTCACCGGACCGCCATGCCGTGGGGCACGACCGTCGAAGCGTCCTGATCAGACCACGCGCAGCGCGAGTATCACGACCTCGTCCCAGACGCGTCCGCCGGAGAAGGTGTGCCGATCTTCCTCCACCGTCTTGACCACCTCGGCCGGAGACCGTCCCACGCAACGCGCCAGCGCGTCGGCCAGACGGCTCTCGCCGTACGCCTCACCCTGGTCGTCCCGCGACGTCACCAGCCCGTCGGAGTAGAAGACCAGGGTCTGGCCCGAGGTCAGCCTGAGCTCCTCGGTGAACATCTCCGCCTCGGGCGCGATGCCGAGCGGCACGCCGCCGCCGGCGGTGAACCTGACCGCGCCGTCGGGCTGCAGGATCGCCGCCGGATGGTGCCCCGCGCTGGCCAGCCTGATCCTCCGCGCCCGGACGAACCCCGCCACCGCCATCACGAACATTCCGTTGTTCTGCGCGACCAGCGCGTGGTTCAGCTTGCGCAGCGCCTCACCCGGATCGGACTCCCATACGCTCACCACCCGCAGCCCGTTGCGCACCATGGCGCTGACCGACGCCGCCTCCTCGCCCTTGCCCGCGGCCCCGCCGAGGGCGAAACCCCACCCGTTCTGTGCCGGGAAGACGTCGTAGAACTCGGCGCCGACCGGGCTGGAGCCCGCGTGGTAGATCGCCGCCGCCTCGAACCCCGGGATGTCCGGCAGGCTCCGGGGCACCACGCTGGTCCGCAGCGCGTCGGCGGCCTGGGACCGCGTCTGGAAACCGCGCCGCGCGCGCAGGGCCAGTCCGAGATGGACGCCGATCTCCTCCATCACTCCCAGATCGGCCAGGGAGAACGGCTCGCGGTCGCGCAGCCGCAGGAGGGTGAGGGCACCCAGCGCGCCGGCCTCGCCCTGGATCGGCACCACGAGCAGCGACGCCCCGCCCATCACCCGCAGCAGCGGCGGCCCCCCCGGAACCTCGCCGAGCAGCGTCTCCTCCTCCAGCATCTCGTGGACCACACCCGAGCCACCGGTCAGCACATGGGCCACGGCCGGTGCCGCCAGCGGACTCAGCCCCTCGACGAGGCGGACCAGTTCGGTCACCGGCTTGTCACTCGGCCCCAGTACGACGGCGCGCCGGGGCATGCCGTCGCGCACCACGTCGGCGATCACCCAGTCGGCGCTCTCGGCGGCCAGCAGCCGCGCGGCCCGGGTGACGGTCACCGGCTGGTGCAGGCTCTCCTCGTCGAGCAGCAGCCTCGTCATCCTGGACAGCAGCTCCTGACGGCGCGCGGCGGCCAGGACCAGTGAGGCGTCCGACCGGTCGGCCGGTCCGGGGTGAGCCCCCGCCACCTGGGCCTCCAGCGGGAGAATCACGACCGCGGTCATCTCCTGCGGCTCGCCGGGCATCGTCAGCCGGGTGACGGCGAGCTGTACCGTGTGCGCGCGCCCCTGGTGGGCCAGCCGGGTCTGGAACGTCGCCGTCTGGCCGCCCTGCCGCACCGCGGTCAGATGGGAGCGGAACGCCGCCCGCCGGGAGACGTCGACGAACAGCGGGAACGAGCGGCCGATCAGGTAGCCGGCCGGGCTGCCCAGCATGTGGGAGGTCTCGGCGCTGATCCGCCGGACCACCCCCGAGGCGTCCAGCACCACCACCGGGACGGGGAAGGCGCGAAACACCTGCCGGAGCAGCTTCAGCTCCCGCTGGGAGCCGCTCTCCCGCTCGCCGGACCGCCTGGGCGTCTTGCGCAGCTCCCGCAGGGACGCCTCCAGCAGCTCTCCGGCGGTGTCCAGCTCCGCGAGGGCCGCGTCAAGTGTGGACCTGGGGTCGGCGGGGTAGGCGGACCTCGCCTCACGCAGTGAGGAGACCCTGGTCGTGAGCGCGTTGAGCGCCTGCTCCAGGGCCTGAAGGCCAATGGCGTCGGTCAATGCTCATCCTCATCAGCGGGCCGGTAGGGGACCGGCCCCGTCTCGTAGACGGTACGCCACCCGGTGGATCGGATCGATGCGCGGTCAGATAGTGATTAAGTTAGCGAAATCGGGAAGGGGTTTCGTGACATGGACATGGTCACTCCCGTTCTCGCCCGAGATCTCGCCACTCTCGGCAGAGTCAGCGAGGAAACCTCAAGCGAGAGCGTGCTACGGGGCCTCACCGCCACACTCGCGAGCGGAGTGCCCGGTTGCGCGGGCGGCTCCGCCGAGCTGTGGCGTGAGGAGCGCGTGGTCGTCTCAGCCTCGCACAGCGAGCTCATCGTGCTCGTCGAGAGCGAGGGCGACCTGGGAGACGGGCCGTCGGCCGAGGCCCGTTCCACCGGCCGGCCCGTGATCGTCCAGGACGTGCTGCGCGACGACCGCAGGCCCGCCTACGCCGCCATGGCGGTCCGCTGCGGCGTCCGTTCGGTCCTCGCCATGCCGATCACCGTCGAACGTGCCGTCCTGGTCCTCGGTCTCTACGGCGTGCGCCCAGGCGCCTTCGTGAACCGGAGCGTCGCCCCGCTGGCCGACATGCTGGCCGAGCAGGTCACCGTGGCGCTGGCCAACATGTGGGACTACGACGAGGTCCGCACCGACGCGGCCCAGATGCAGGAGGCGCTGGCCGGCCGGGCGATCATCGACCAGGCCAAGGGCATCATCATGAAGTCCAGCGGATGCTCGGCCGAGGCGGCCTTCGACGAGTTGCGCCGGATCTCCCAGCACCACCAGGTGAAGGTGTCCGACCTGGCCAAACTGCTGGTCGACGAGCACCGGCGCAACCAGGGGGGGCAGGCGAACTGAGCGGTCGTTCCACGGGGAGCCGGCGGGGAGGCGGGAGGTCGTCCGCCGGGGATGCGCCGGGGAACGCGCTAGCCGAACGCGGCCAGCGCGTCGTCGATCGTGTCGTAGAGCGGCAACCGCTGGGCCAGGCCGGTGATCCACATCACCCTGGTCTTGGCGTACTCGACCCCGATGAGGGCGAACCTGCCGCCCCCGTTGGTGCTGAGCTGCCAGTGATGCACGATCAGGCCAAGCGCGCGGGAGTCCATGAAGGTCACCCCGCCCAGGTCCAGCGCCATGTCGAGGCCGTGCTCGTCCACTTCGGCCGCGAGGTGGTCGGCGAACTGGTCCCTGGTCGTCGCATCCAGCACGCCGGTCACCCGGATCACGTTGATCCCACCGATCAGCGCCGACGTGAGAGTCAGGGCCGCCGCTCTCTCGCCGTTCTCCGACACCGTCACTCAGGTCCTCCTAGAGGTTCGATTAGCAACCCTACTGTTACCTGCGAGCGAGCAATACTCCCGGAATCGGGGTAATACTAGAGACGAGGTCCAGCAGAGGGCCTCGCCTCGAAAAGTGGTCGAGGCGATGCCGTCTGCCCGGATGTCGCTCCGTGGCGTCGGTGTCGTCCGACAGTCATATCAAGGAGCAGCGATGTCTGTTCAGGCCCTCGAAATCATCGACATGACCGCCGAGGACCTCCTCGCCGAGATGGTTCTGCCCGAGATCTCCGACTACCGCGCCGAACGCCTGCGTGAGCGTCTGGTCGAGATGCATCGGCCGCTCGCCATGGAGATCGCCCGCCGCTACCGCTACCGGGGCGAACCGCTGGAGGACCTCCTCCAGGCCGCCTACGTCGGGCTGATGAAGGCCATCAACGGATTCGACCCCACCCTCGGTCACGCCTTCCGCGGCTACGCGGTGGTCACCATGACCGGCGAGGTCAAGCGCCACTTCCGCGACCGCACCTGGGCCATCCGGGTGCCCCGCGTCTATCAGGAGCGCAGGGCCGAGCTGAACCGGCTCGTCGCCGACCTCAGCCAGGACCTCGGCCGCTCCCCGACGGTCGCCGAGCTCGCCGTCAAGATGAAGATCTCCGAAGAGGACGTCCTGCTCACCCTGGACGCCTCGGCCGCCTACAGCGCGCTCTCGCTCGACGCGCCGCTCGGCGGTGACGACGACGCGGCCGCTCTGGGTGACGTGATCCCCGACGAGGACGACGCGCTGGATGTGCTCGTGGACCGTGAGGCGATCAAGCCGCTGATCGACAAGCTGCCGCAGCGCGAGAAGAACATCCTGCTCCTGCGCTTCTTCGGCAACCTGACCCAAGCCGAGATCGCGGCGGAGTTCGGAATCTCCCAGATGCACGTCTCCCGTATCCTGCGGAAGGTGCTGGACCAGCTCCGAGCGGAACTGGTCGCCGAATGCTGAATACACCGCCCCTTACCGGGCACCCCAGTCGGCGACCGCACGACGTGGCGTAGGGTGCGTTTGAACGATCCCCAGGTGCTGACGACGACGGCGCCGTGGGACAGGGGAGGCGGATCTCGCGTGAACGAGGACGGTATTCGTCCGGCTCGCTTCATGGCGAGTGGCGACCGTTCCCGGCTTCCCCCCGCCGGAGCCCCCGTGGCCGAGCTCGCCTTCTGCCTGCCCGACCTGCCTGACGTGCGCGACTTTGTCACCGCCCAGGCCCTGCGAAGCGGAATGCCGGAAGAGGGCCTGGCGGACTTCCTCGTGGCGGTGAACGAGGTGGCCACCAACGCCGTCACACACGGCCATCCCACCGCCAAGGCCGTGCTGCGGATGTGGGCCGTCGGCCGCAGGCTCGTCGTGGAGGTCCACGACGAGGGCCGGTGGAGCCCCGAGACGTCCCCGGGCCGGCTGCCCCCCGGCCCGCACGCCACCAGCGGCATGGGCCTGTGGGTGGCCAGGACGGTCAGTTCCGACCTCACGATCGAGACCGGGGCCGCGGGCACGTTCATCACGATGTCCTTCAAGATTTAAACCGTTTTTCTGGGTAGGGGCGGTCTATGACCGAACCTGCCCGCATCCTGATCGTCGGCGGTGGCTACGTCGGTATGTACGCCGCCCTGCGGCTCCAGCGCGAACTCCGCCGTCACGAGGCACTGATCACCGTCGTCGACGCCGACTCCTACATGACCTACCAGCCGTTCCTGCCGGAGGCCGCGGCGGGCAACGTCGAACCCCGGCACGTCGTCGTGCCCCTGCGCCGGGTCCTGAACAGGTGCAGGATTCTCAACGGCTGGGTCGTCCGCGTCGACCCCGAGGCCCGTACCGTCGACCTCCGCCCGCACGGCGGTCCCGGCCGCACCCTGGAGTACGACCTCCTGGTCTTCGCGCCCGGCTCCGTCTCCCGCACCCTGCCCATCCCGGGCCTGGCCGAGTGCGGCATCGGTTTCAAAACGCTCGAAGAGGCCATCCACCTGCGCAACCAGGTTCTCAGCCGACTCGACCTGGCCGACTCCACCACCGATGAGACGGTCCGGGCCAGGGCGCTGACCTTCGTGTTCGTCGGCGCGGGCTTCGCCGGCGTCGAGGCGCTGGCCGAGCTGGAGGACATGGCCCGCGGCGCCTGCGCGTACTATCCGACGATCGAGCCCGGCGACATGCGCTGGTTCCTGGTGGAGGCCACCGACCGCATCCTGCCCGAGGTCGGCCCCGAGATGGGCCGCTGGACGCTGGAACAGCTCCGCGGCCGGGGGATCGACGTGCGCATCCGTACCCGCCTGCGGTCCGCGGTGGACGGCCACATCGTGCTTGACGACGGCACCGAGTTCGACGCGGACACCCTGGTGTGGACCGCGGGGGTCAGGCCGCACCCGCTGGTGCGCGACAGCGGGCTCCCGATCGACGACAAGGGCCGGGTGAGGGCGACCGCCGAGCTGACCGTCGAGGGCTTCCGCGACGTCTTCACGGCCGGGGACTGCGCCGCCGTGCCCGACCTCACCAAGCCGGGAGAGATGTGCGCGCCCAACGCCCAGCACGCCGTACGGCAGGCCCGCACTCTGGCCGCCAACGTGGCGGCCACCCTCAGGGGCCGGGAGCGCAGGCCGTACCGGCACGCCTACGCCGGATCGGTCGCCAGCCTGGGGCTCCACCAGGGCGTCGCGCAGATCTACGGCCACAAGCTGCGCGGCATGCCCGCCTGGTTCATGCACCGGACCTACCATCTGTCCCGCGTTCCCACGCTGAACAAGAAGGTGCGGGTCCTGATCGACTGGACCCTCTCGCTGTTCTTCCGCAGGGAGATCGTCTCCCTCGGCCAGCTCAGCCAGCCTCGCAAGGAGTTCGAACGGGCCGCCAGAGCGGACCGGGAGGACAGGGCGGAGCGGGCGATCCTCGGCTGACTCGCCCGTCCCGGCCGGCGCCGGGATCCCGAGGGGGCGCACCGCAGGACCGTCTTGTTCACACGGCTCGCGGCGCCCTGGAGCTCGCGGCACCTTGAGGAGCCGGAGGGGGCGAGGTCCCAGGGGCGCGGGGGTCTGCCGTCGATCCGCGGGCCTCGGCGTCCGCCTGCCCGTCGAAGACCCGGGGCCTGAGGAGGTCTCGCCGGAACGGGGCTTCCGGCGAGACCTCCTCAGGCCCCGGAGTCATCTCGTCACGGTGCCGGTTCGCATGATGCCGGTTCTCACGATGCAGGTCGAGCGGCGCGGACGCTGTAGGGATGCCTCTTCGCGGATGGAGCCCCTTCACGGTGGGCGGCTCCGCGGCCGGTCTCCGAGGGGCGGGAGCTCAGCGCCTGCGGCGCCAGGACCCTCCGCCCCCGCTCCGTACGCCCGCCGTACCGACTCCGGCCTGGTGCAGGGCGAGCAGGAGCAGCCCGCCCAGCAGGAAGGTCGTACCGCCGATACCACCGATGCTGGTATTGATCAGGTCAAGCAGAAGGCCGAGGCCGAACACGACAGCGGCGGCGATTGCGAACATGCGTCACCTCGTTCCGGTGGAAAGGTCAAGGAGCTGCTCCAGCAGCGCCCGGTAGTCACGCAGGGCGGTGCGGAGGTCTTCGGTGTCCTGCCGGCCGGTGTCCTGCCAGCGAGACCGAAGCTCGGTGGTGCGGGCCTCCAGCGCGGCGTGCAGGGAGTCCGTGAGCTCCGCGACGAGGGAGTCGGCACATGCCACCGAGTCGCGAGGATCGTCCACGAAGCCCGTCTGCACCTCCTGCCAGCGATGCCTCACCTCCTCGGCGTCCTGATCGAACAGCGCCCCGTCGGCGGCGGACGAGGCCGCCGGGTGCGCGGGCCGGTCGCCCCGGACGGCCACCTCCGGGCCTGCCCGGCCCACCCGGTCAGCCCGGTCTACCTGATCAGCCCGGTCAGCCGGCTCCGCGGCGTGCGCCGGGTCCGCCGGGTTCATCCGGTCCGCCTGGCGTGCCGGATCCGTCGGTTCTACCTGATCGGCCGAATGCGTAGGGTGCGCCGGATCCGCGGAGTCCGCCGGGTTCATCCGGTTCGCCTGGTGCGCCGAGGCAGGGGCGAGGGTACCGTCGGAGCCGTCGTGATGCTCCAGGGGGGCGCCGCGCCGAGACTCCTCGAACCCAGGGGGCGCCTCGGCCCGCCGGGACGGAACGGTCAGATCGTCGTCGGAGTGCTTGTGGACCAGGCGATCTTCGTCCTGGCCGATTCGGTCGTTCATCGTAACTCCTTGAGCGTGGAAACCCGGCCCTTCAAGGCCGGGAGGAAACGCGGCACGGTGTCGCGCGGTCCGGTAGCCTGTCCAGCGGTGGCGATAACCAAGTCACCGGACGTGTAGTCGGTTGTTTCCTCGCCGCCGGGCCGGCGGAGAGGTAAAACGCCTGCGGAGCTGGTGTAAGACCCCAACGGAAGATCCTTTCGGGCGGGCGACCGGCGGTGAAACAGGAACCCTCACGGGCGACCGTGGGAATCCCCCTCGTTTACGAGGGGGAGGATGTCAACGAACCTCCTTGGGTACGGGGACCCCCGCCTTCGGGCGGGGCACGGAACGCGGTTCGGCGGCGGGTCCGCCGATGGCCTGGTGGCGACGGTCAGGCCACCGGACGTGTGATCCGATCACCGTCCTGGTGAATCGCGTCGGCCGGTCCGCCCGGTGATCGTCCCCTCGCGATCCGGACCGGTTCGGATCGGGGAGTGGTCACCGTTGACCGCGCCGTCGGAGGCCGCGAGCAGTTCCTCGAACAGGGCGCGATAGTGCACCATGGCCTGCCGGAGCTCCTCGGTGGAGGCCTCCTTACGGGCGGCACGACTGCTGATCTCGTGGGCCCGCCGGTAGTGGTCGAGGGTGCGGCCGTGCGCGACCGACAGGTCGGAGAGCCGCTGCTCGAAGTTCTCGGTCGGATAACCCCGCTCCGCCATCACGGAGGTCACCAGGTGATCGGCCTCGGTCACCGCGAAGCCCGGCGCGTCCACGAAGCGCTCCTGGACCTCCATCCACTTCCTGGCGTAGGTCTCGCGGGTCCCCGAGTCGAGCGGGCGGATGTCAAGAGAGCCGAAGCGCTGCTCGCGGGCCAGAAGCTCCTGCTCGGCCTCCCGCCGGGTCTCGCGCTCCTGCACGGTACGGTCGTACTCGGGGCCGAATCGGTCGCGAAGTCGGTGCCGGCGCTGCTGCCGCAGTACGGCATAGCCGACTGCGACGATCGCCACCACCACGGCCACGACGACGGCCACCCAGATCACGGTGGACATGCCTGCCTCCGGTTGCGTAAGCGTTTGTCCCCGTGCGCTGCCCCAAGGACAAGCCTCGAAACCGGCCTTCACCGCTCATGGCCCCCGGCGCTCTCCTGCTCCGCCCGCCACCGCCCGGACCGCCCGCCGGCATCCGAGCGGCCTCCCCGCCACGTGCGGGTCCTCGGGACGCCGTCCGGAAGGCGGCGTCCGGCTCCGTCAGCTCCGAGTGGGGTCGAGGGCCCCGCGCGCCTCGGCGAGGAGCGCTCCAACAAGCGACCCCTCGGGAGAGGCCGGAACCTCGCTGAACCCCTCCTCGGGCTCATAGGCGATGTCCAGACCGGCGAAGACCAGCCGATCGGCCCAGCGCAGCGCCGTATTGAGCTTCTCGGCGGGGATCGCACCCCCCTGGGCGACCACCGACAGGTTGCGCAGGTTCGTCGCCGGACCGGACTGGCTGTGCGCGCGCCTCAGCTTCCACGGGATGGCCCGCGAGTGGTCAAACATCCGCTTGGAGAGCCCCGCGGCCCGCTTGGCCTGCAGGATCCCCGACTCGCTCACCCCGAACCGCGAGGCCAGTTCCGCGTTGGACAACCCCTCCCCGGCCAGCCGCCGAAGCTCCTCCTGGTCGATCAGCGCCTTGCGCCCCACATCCACCTCGTTCTTCACGTGATCACATATGCCCGGCGGACACCATGGCGTACGCATGTCCGTCCGATCTGCGCTAAGGTTATGACGTCCCGCCCGAGAGGGCGAAGGGCAGACCGGGACGTAGCGCAGCTTGGTAGCGCACTTGACTGGGGGTCAAGGGGTCGCAGGTTCAAATCCTGTCGTCCCGACAGATCGAAAAGGTCTGTTGGTCTGGTTGAAAGCCCAGATCAACGGACTTTTTTGCATTCTCCTCCCGCTATCCGCTATCCGCGATCAGCTAGACGACCCGCAGCCGGGGACCATCCGGGGACCGCCGGACTGTGAGATGAGCGCTCAGCGCCTCCCCGGCATCGGCGATCGAGCGCGCGTCCGGATGAAGGTATCGCTGAGTCGTGGTCAGCGAGCCATGACCGGTGATCTTCCGGGGGACGTGCATGGGAACGCCGGCGCCGGCCATCCAGGTAAGATCGGTGTGGCGGAGATCATGACGGCGAAGTGTTCGTAGCCGAGTTTCGTCACCACCTCATCCCAGTGGGTCGCGTCCCGGAGAACCGCGGTGGTGATGCGTCCGCCGCGAGGCCCAACGAACAGCCGCGAATCCGGCTTCGACGCCATCACGTCCAAGCGCCGGCCGACCAGGTCGCGAACTTCGGCGATGAGCGGCACGGTACGCGCCCGCTTGCCCTTCGTGCCCTTGTCCATGACCCCGCCAGGGCTGGGTGTGGTCTGCCGGCGCACGGTCCACGTCCAAGAGTCTCGGTTGATATCGCCGACACGCACCCCGGAGACCTCACCGATGCGGGCAGCAGTGCAGGCCGCGAAGATGACCACCTCACCCCAGCCCGCATATGCGTCAGCCGATCGCTCAACGAGCGCGGCGGCGAGCCGAGTCAAGGTTTCCCAGTCCGGCAGCGCCAGCGAGCGAGGGTCGTCCAGTTCATCTTCCGCCCGCCGATATTCACGCTGCCAACCGGTCACCCGAGCAGGGAGGAATCTACCGTGCGTTACTCCAAGCAGGCTTGACGCCGGCTAGTGCCGAAGAAGAGATCCGCTCACGGCCTCCAGCGGCAGACGAGGCTGCCGAACTTCGGCTACGCGGCGGAGGGTGGATCCTCGAAGTGCGCCGAACAACTTTCGATGCTGCCAAGACACCCATTGAGT